>JAFEGX010000120.1 GCA_018239675.1 Verrucomicrobiota bacterium | reverse complement strand
GCGCGGTCGGCCGGTTCAGCTGACACCAAACCTGCCCGAGATGCCCGGGGTGGGGCCGAGTGCGGTCTCGGCGGACGTGCCGCTGCTGCCGGGCGAGCGGCTGATCGCGCGCGAGAAGTTCCTGCAGGCGTCGGACGAGGGCCTGGCGCGCCGGACCCGGTTCCTGCTCGACTGGCGGATGCCGATCGCCAGCTGGGCGAGCGGATTGACCGAGCTCATCGAGATGAAGAACTGCCACCTGTCGCGGGAATTCCGCTGCACCCTGTCGAACCAGGCGAATCCCCACACCGAGCTCGCGGTGGTCCTGTTGCGGCCCGGCGCGCGCATGGTGATCCGCCCGAGCTTCCTGGCCGCGGTGCTGCTCGGGAACAACCAGGAGCTGAAGGTCGCGCGGCGCTGGCAGCTGTGGCGGTGGCAGTCGTGGGTCACCCTGCAGTTCCGCTTCTTTGAGTTTCACGGGCCCTGCCGCCTCGTGATCGCGGGCAGCCGCGGGGTGCGGGCGGAGTGGCTGGCGCGGAGGGAGGGCCAGCCCCCGGCGGCGCGGCGCACGAACCAGGATGCGACGATCGGCTTCACCCCGAACCTCGAGTACCGGCCGGCGCGGGCGGAGACCTTCTGGAGCTACTACCGCGGCATGAACCCGCTCTTCGACGACCTCTTTGCCGGCGCGGGGCTGTTCCTGTGCCAGCAGGTCGCCAGCGAGGGGGAGGCCAAGGCGGCACGACGGTTTTGGTCGAGTGTCTGGGGCGGACTGCTCAAGGTCTTCGGGCTCTGACCATGGCGTTCACCCTCAAGGCCGACTATCCGCCGAACGGCGACCAGCCCCAGGCGATCGAACGGCTCGTGCAGTCGATCCGGGCCGGGAACCGCTGCCAGACGCTCCTCGGCGTCACGGGCTCGGGCAAGACCTTCACGATGGCGAACGTCATCGCGCGCCTCGACCGCCCGACGCTGATCATCTCGCACAACAAGACCCTCGCGGCGCAGCTGTATTCCGAGTTCAAGAATTTCTTCCCGGAGAACGCGGTCGAATACTTCGTCAGCTACTACGACTACTACCAGCCCGAGGCCTACATTCCGTCGAGCGACACGTTCATCGAGAAGGACTCCTCCATCAACGAGGAGATCGAGCGCCTGCGCATCTCGGCGACCAGCGCGCTCGTGTCGCGGCGCGACGTGATCGTGGTCGCGAGCGTGTCGTGCATCTACGGCCTGGGCTCGCCCGAGGAGTTCACCGAGATGCGCATCCCGCTGCGGCGCGGCCAGCCGTTCGGCCGGCACCGGCTGCTGGAGAGGCTGGTCGACAACATCTATGAGCGGAACGACATCGAGCTGAAGCCCGGCCGCTTCCGCGTCCGCGGCGACGTGGTGGACATCATGCCCGCCTACCTCGAGCACGGCCTGCGCGTCGAGTTCTTCGGCGACGACATCGAGGCGCTGACCGAGTTCGACCCTCTGACGGGCGACGTCCTGCGGCAGCTCGACCAGTTCGACCTCTACCCGGCCAACCAGTACGTCACGAGCCGGGGGCGGCTAGATCCCGCAATTGCGGCGATCCGAGCCGAGCTCGACGAGCGGGTCGCGTACTTCGAGCAGAACGGCAAGTACCTCGAGGCGCAGCGCGTGCGGATGCGGACCAACTACGACCTCGAGATGCTGCAGGAGATGGGATTCTGCAGCGGGATCGAGAACTACTCCCGCCACCTCACCGGCCGGAAGGCGGGCGAGCGGCCCTTCTGCCTGATCGACTTTTTTCCGAAGGACTTCCTCTTGATGATCGACGAGAGCCACGTGACGGTCCCGCAGATCCGCGGGATGTACAACGGCGACCGCGCGCGCAAGCAGACCCTGGTGGACTTCGGCTTCCGGCTGCCGTCGGCGCTGGACAACCGGCCGCAGAGCTTCGAGGAGTTCGAGCAGGTGGCGGGGCAGACCCTGTACGTCTCGGCGACGCCCAGCGAATTCGAGCTGAAACGCTCGACCGTCGTGGCGGAGCAGCTGATCCGTCCCACCGGCCTGCTGGACCCCGAGATCACGATCCGGCCGGCGAAGGGGCAGGTCGAGGATTTGATCGGGGAGATCCGGCGGGCGGTCGTCGCGGGCGAGCGGGTGCTGGTCACGACCCTGACGAAGCGGCTTTCGGAGGACCTGACGACCTATCTCCGGGAGGCGAAGGTGCGGGTGGAATACCTGCACTCGGACATCGACGCGATCGAGCGGGTCGAGATCCTGCGCAACCTGCGGCTCGGCAACTTCGACGTGCTGATCGGCATCAACCTCCTGCGCGAGGGCCTCGACCTGCCCGAGGTGGCGCTGGTGGTGATCCTCGACGCGGACAAGGAGGGTTTTCTCCGGAGCGAGACCAGCCTGATCCAGACGGCGGGCCGTGCGGCGCGGCATGAGAAGGGCCGGGTGATCTTCTACGCGGACCAGCTGACCGAATCAATCAACCGCACGGTCGCGACGGTGCAGTACCGGCGCGAGAAACAGCTGGCGTACAACCGCGAGCACGGGATCACGCCGCGGAGCGTGCAGCGGGCGGCGCAGTCGAGCCTGCACACTTACGACGGATCCGGCGACCGGGCCGAGCCGCAGGTGGCGGAGGCCCTGGACGACGTGGCGGCGGTGATCGCCGAGCTGGAGGAGGAGATGCAGGAGGCGGCCGGACGGCTCGAGTTCGAGCGGGCGGCCGTGCTGCGCGACCAGGTCAACGCCCTCAAAACGGGCGACTACAAGAAAGCCGCGCGCCCGGTGGATTACCCGTCAAGGCGCGGCCCTCGCAAGTCGCGGCGATGAAGGCCGGCTCGTATCGAGGTCGCCGCGTAGGGCACTAAGCGCACGACGACAAATTTCTGTCTCCGATCTTCGCGCGCTTCGTGGACTTGGTGGTGACCGCCCTCGGTCCGCTCCGGAGATTGGAGCGAGGAGGCGGTTACGGACCGCCGGCGGGCTTGGCCCCGCCCGAGGAGTGGACCTGCGAGCTGAGCTGCTCGGCGGTCATCGTGTCGGTCGGGCTGCTAATGGTCGAGGCCTTCTGGCCCTTGCGGACCTTCACGGCGATGTTGGAGCCAACGGGGGTGACCCACTCGTACTCGCCGTCGGCCTTGGCATCCTTCGGCGTGGGGTTGGTCGCGCAGCCGGTGAAGACGCCGGCCAGCAGGGTGGCGGTCGCCAGCATTCTTAGGTTTTTCATGGGCATAAGAGAGGGTATATCAAACGGGGAGTTTCTGACGCGCGGGCTTCAGCACGCCGATGGAAGTGAGGTTCCGGTAGCGTTCCGCGTAGTCGAGGCCGTAGCCGACCACGAACTTGTCAGGGATCGCGAAGCCCACGAAATCGGCCTCGAACGGCACCTGGCGCCGGCCCTTCTTGTCGAGCAGCACGCAGACCCGGAGGCTCGCGGGCTGGAGGCCGCGGATCATGCCGGTGACCAAAGCGAGCGTCTTGCCGGTGTCGAGGATGTCGTCGACCAGCAGCACGTGCCGGTTGGTCACGTCGAGGGTCAGGCTGTGCACGAGCTTGGGCGTGCCGTGGGACTCGGTGGCGTTCCCATAGCTGGAGATGCGGATGCAGTCGAGGCGGACGGGATTGTCGAGCTGCCGGAGCAGGTCGGCCGTGAACAGGATCGCGCCGTTCATGATCGAGATCACCGTGAGCTCGTCGCCGCCGTAGGTGCGCTTCAGCTCGGCGCCGAGCTCGCGCACGCGGCGCTGGATGGCCTCCTCGGTGACGAGGACGGATTCGATGTCGGGGTGCAGGGCGGGGGTGGCGGCGGCCATGGGCGGGTTCTGAGCGAGTCAAACGATGCGCCTTCTGGCAATGGTCTTTCGATGAACGGCGGAGGCGGCCCCCGGAGCGGTCCAGACGCGGGCTGGCGGGCGCGGGACGCGCCGCGTCAACCGGCGCCATTTCCTTTGACTTGCCCGGAGGCGAAATCTTGCCTCGGCGCCGGCGTCGCGTCGCATGATTTCGATCCGGATCCAGAACCTCACAAAGCGCTTCGGCAGCGTCACGGCGCTGCAGTCGCTGAGCCTGACGATCAATCCCGGCGAGCTGTTCTTCCTGCTCGGCCCCAGCGGATGCGGGAAGACCACGCTGCTGCGGAGCCTGGCCGGGTTCTATGTGCCGGAGCAGGGGACGATCCATTTTGGCGAGGAGGACGTGACGCGTCTTGAGCCGCACAAGCGGAACACCGGGATGATGTTCCAGAGCTACGCGCTCTGGCCGCATCTCACGGTGGCGGAGAACGTGGCGTTCGGCCTCGAGGAGCGCAAAGTCCCGCGGGACGAGGTGAACCGGCGCGTCGCGGAGGCGCTCGAGTCGGTGCACATGGGCTCGTTCGGCGCCCGCCGGCCCAACGAGCTCTCGGGCGGCCAGCAGCAGCGCGTGGCGCTGGCCCGGGCCCTCGTGATCCGGCCGCGGTGCCTGCTGCTGGACGAGCCGCTTTCCAACCTCGACGCCAAGCTCCGGCTTGAGATGCGCGGGGAGATCCGCCGCGTGTGCAAGGAGTTCAGCCTCACAACCGTCTACGTGACCCACGACCAGAAGGAGGCCCTGTCGATCGCCGACCGGCTGGCCGTGCTTGACGCCGGCCGCGTCCTGCAGGTCGGCACGCCGGGCGAGGTCTATCGCCGCCCAACGTGCCGGACCGTCGCAAACTTCATTGGCGAGACCGATTTTGTGGCAGCACGCGTGACCGCGGTGGCCGGCGAGCAGGTGACGGTCGAGACGGCGATGGGCGTGTTCACCGGTGTCCGGGGCGACCCGGCGGCGGAGGTGAAGGCGGGCGACGACGTGACCCTTTCCATCCGTCCCGAAAGCTGGCGAATCAGCCGGGAGTGCCCGGCGACCAACGCCGTGCGCGGCCGGGTGGGCGAGTCGGTCTACCTCGGCGAGCTCGCGCAGCACGAGTTCGTGGCGGGCGGCCAGCGCCTGAAGGTGCTGGAGCTGAACCCCCGGTTCCACGACCCGGCGATGGCGGGTGAGCTCTTTGCCGCGGCGCGGCCGGAGGACGTGATTGTCCTGCGCCGCTGACGGCCATGGCCAAGCGCGCAATCCTCCTGGCGGCCCTGGCGGCGGTGGTCGCGCTGCCCTTCCTCCTGCGGCCGAAGCGCTCGGTGCTGCAGCGAGCGGACGACACCGTGGTGGTGATCACGCCGCACAACGAGGCGATCCGGACCGAGTTCGCGCGGGGCTTCAACGCGTGGTATCAGGCCCGCACGGGCCGGACGGTGCTGGTCGACTGGCGCATGCTCGGCGGCACGAGCGACATCACGCGCTTCCTCGAGGCGGAATACACCGCGGCCTTTCGCAACCTCTGGACCGGCCCGCTGGGACGGACCTGGAGCGCGGAGATCCAGGCCGGCTTTGCCAACCCGCGCCTGCCGGCCGACGCGCCGGCGGCCGTCCGCGAGGCGCGCGCCGAGTTCCTGCGTTCCAACGTGGGCTGCGGCGTCGACGTGTTCTTCGGCGGCGGGAGCTACGACCACATCCGCCAGGCCGAGGCGGGCCGGCTGGTCCCGGTGCCGCTGCTCGAGCGGCACCCGGACTGGTTCACCGACGACGTCATCCCGCAGAGCTACTCGGGCGAGGTCTATTGGGACCGCCAGGGCCGCTGGTTCGGCAACGTCCTCAGCACCTATGGCATTCTCTATAACCGCGACGCGGTCCGGCGGCTGGGGCTCGCGCACCCGCCGGAGCGCTGGGACGACCTGCAGGACCCGAAGCTGGCCGGCGAAATCGGCCTAGCGGACCCGACGAAGAGCAGCTCGATCGCCAAGGCGTTCGAGAACCTGATCCAGCAGCGGATGCAGCAGCGCGTGAAGGCCGGCGTGCCGGAGCCGCAGGCGGTGGCCGAGGGCTGGGTGTCGGGCATGCAGCTGATCCAGCGCATCGGCGCGAACGCCCGGTATTTCACGGACAGCTCGCAGAAGCCGCCCATCGACGTGTCCCAGGGGGACTGCGCGGTCGGCATCGCGATCGACTTCTACGGCCGGGCGCAGGCGGAGGTGACCAATGCCCGCAGCGCGCGGGAGCCGCGCGTGGTCTTCGTGACCCCGAAGGGCGGCGCGGTGGCCTCGGTCGATCCGATCGCCCTGCTCCGGGGTGCCCGGCACCGGGCGGTGGCCGAGGCCTTCATCGAGTATACGCTCTCGCCCGAGGGCCAGCGCCTGTGGAACCTCCGGCCCGGCACGCCGGGCGGGCCCGCGCGGTTCGCGCTGCGTCGCCTGCCGGTGCGGAAGGACTTCTACCGCGACGCCAGCCTGAAGCCGTACCGCAGCGACCCGGACGAGTCGCCGTTCGGCGACGAGGACCACCTCGTCTACCGTCCCGAATGGACGGGCGGCCTGTACCGCGAGCTGGCGTTCGTGATCCGGATCATGGTGCTCGACACCCATGACGAGCTCGGCGCGGCATGGCGGGCGATCGTGGCGGCCGGGATGCCGGCGGACGCGATTGCGGTGATGGGCGACATGTCGGTGATCAGCTACGACCGCATGGCGGGCATCAAGCGGCGGCTCGACTCCAAGGACAAGGTGGACGAGGTGCGCCTGGCAAATGAACTGGCGGCCCATTTCCGGGCCCAATACCGCCGGGCGGAGGAGCTGGCGCGACGCCACGCTTCCGGCTCATGAGCGCGTCCGCCGAAGTCCGCGTGCCCGGGCCCCGGATCCCGTGGGGCCGCGTGGCGGCATGGTATGCGGCGACGCGGATCCTGATCCTGCTGATCGCCCAGTTGGCGCTGCTCGGCGTCGCCAAGGGACCGCATTTCACCGGCAACCCGAATGTGCTGGAGGCCTTCATCCGCTGGGACGCCGGCTGGTACATGGGCATCGCGCGTGACGGCTACACCTACCATCCCGCCGCGCAGTGCTCGGTCGTGTTCCTGCCCCTGTACCCGCTGCTGCTGAAGGCGGCCTGGTATCTCGTGGGCAACTATGCCGTGGCCGGGGCCCTGGTGGCCAACGCCTGCCTGATCGGGCTTTGCGGGCTCCTGTGGCGGTTTGCGCGCGCGCTGCTGGGCAGCGAGGCGGCGGCGAATGACACGGTGCTGCTCCTGTTGCTGTCGCCGGTGACGTTTTTCTTCTCGTCGATCTACTCCGAGAGCCTGTTCCTGCTGACGATGCTCGCGACGATGTGGGCGGCCTGGCGGCGAAACTGGATCGTGGCCGGCGTGTGCGGCTACCTTGCGGGCCTGACCCGCAGCGTGGGGTTCCTGCTCGTGATTCCGCTGCTCGTGGAATGGATCCAGCAGGGCAACCTGGGCGGCAGCGAGCCGGCCTGGCGGCGGCTCGGCCGGCTCGCAGCGTGCCTGCTGCCCGGTGCGGGCCTGGCGACCTATTTCGGCTACCTCGGCGTGAAGTTCGGGGACCCGCTGGCCTACGTCCACGTCCAAAACTACTGGTTCCAGAAATTCACGTGGCCGTCGGAGACCTTCCACAACACCTACGCCAACCTCGCCCCGTTTTACGGCTGGTGGTTCACGCTCGCGCTGGCGGCCGGCGGGGTGGCGATCGGGATCGGCCTGAAACTCCGCCTGCCCGCGTCCCAGCTGACGCTCGCGGTCGTGTTCACCATATTCTATATCTGCAAGAACCACCTCGACTCGCTGCCGCGGTACCTGTCGATCATCTACCCTTTCTACTTCGCCCAGGCGCTGGCGCTGCAGCGCTGGCCCTGGACGGGAAAGTGGATCTGGAGCCTGAACGCGGTTTTCCTGACGATCTCGACGATCCTGTTCGTGACCGGGTTCTACTTCTCCTGAATTCGGGCCGCCCGCCGGTAGACATCTGGGTCGCGTTTCTCCATGTAACGTTCCGGCTGCGTGATCGCGGTGAAGCCAAACCGCCGGTAGAGACCGTGGGCGTCCTTCGTGAC
Source organism: Verrucomicrobiota bacterium (assembly GCA_018239675.1). GTDB lineage: Bacteria > Verrucomicrobiota > Verrucomicrobiia > Opitutales > Opitutaceae > Opi-474. The sequence goes on along the minus strand of JAFEGX010000120.1, from coordinate 24,213 downwards.
GAGATTGAAGCGACGCAATCCCTGCAGGCGCGGATGCTCCATGGTCGCCTGTACGGCCGCCTTGGCGAGACCATGCCCGCGGTGCGCCTCGAGCACGTAGACATCGCAGAGGTAGGCGAACGTGGCGTAGTCGGTGATCGCGCGAACGAGCCCGATCTGGGCGCCATCGGGCGCGTAGAGGCCGAGGCAGAACGAGTTCGCGAGGGCCCGGGCGTCGACCTCGCGCGGGATGTCGGCGGCCCAGTAGCTCCGGGCGAGGTAGGCGTGGACGGCGTCGACGTCGATCCGCGCGGGATCGTCCGAAAGGAGATAATCGCCGTGGCGGATTTCCACGGCCATCAGCCGAGCCGAGCGAACTCGGCGACGAACTTCGAGCGGTCGGGCGCGCGGAAGAACGACGTGCCGGCGACGAAAGTGTCGGCCCCGGCGGCGCGGCACTCGGCGGCGGTGGCCAGGTCGATGCCTCCGTCGACCTCGAGCCGGAACCCGAGTCGGCGTTCGCGGCGCCAGTCGGCGATCTGCTGCAGCTTCGGCAGCACGTCGCGACGGAAGGGCTGGCCGCCGAAACCGGGCTGCACGGTCATCACGAGGACGAGGTCCACCCGGTCGAGCACGGGGAGGATGGCGTCAGCCGGCGTGCCCGGGTTCAGCACGATGCCGCACTGGCAGCCGAGACTGCGGATGCGGGCGAGGGTGCCGGCATGGTCGAAGGCGGGCTCGATATGGATGCTGATCAGGTTGGCCCCGGCCTTGGCGAACGGCTCGATGTAGCGGTGCGGCTCGTCGAGCATCAGGTGCGTGTCGAAAAACAGCTGGGTGTGGGGCCGCAGGGCGGCGAGCGTCTGGGGACCGAACGACAGGTTCGGCACGAAGTGCCCGTCCATGATGTCGAGATGCAGCCAGGTGAGGCGGACCTCCTCGACGAGCCGGACGCTGCCGGCGAGATTCGCGTGGTCACCCGCGAGGAGCGAGGGGCAGAGCAGGGGCGGGGGCATGGGTGTCACCAGACGTCGAGAACCGCGTGCGAGACCTTCTGGGCGAGCGCCTCGGCCAGCAGCGGCACGGTCTGGTACTCGGACTGGAGCTGCCCGCCGTCGGTGAAGGCGTCCCGGCTCACCGACACGGCGCGCTTGGCGAGCAGATCCCGGCTATTGCGGTTGTCATGCAGGGTGACCTCGGCGCCGAGCGTCAGCGCAAATTTACGGGCGAGCCCGGTATCGTCCTCGCGCACGGCCCGGACATCGCGATGGTAATCCTTCAGCGTCACGGTGAGGGTGGCGTCGGCCGCCGCGGGCTCGTTTACCAGCGTCACCCGTCCGTTGCGTCCGAACGTCTCGCGGAGCTGGGTGCTGACGATGGCCTGGGCCTGCGGGAGCATGGTCGCGTTGCCCACCGGGGCGACGTAGAGCGTCGTGAAGGCCAGCCGGCCATCGGTCCCGAGCTGATAGTGCCCGCAGCTGGCCACCAGCATGGCCGCCAGGGCCAGCAGGCTGAGTAAGGCTGGACGGAAGCGCATGGGACTAGGTAAAAGTTGAAAGCTGAAAGATGAAAGATGAAACCGCGCCGGGATCGCGCCTGGGCGTCGGAACGCCGCGGCCTTCACCCCGTCAACCTTCACCGTTCAACCTTCAACTCAGGCCGGCAGCCGGTCAGAAGAGCCAGAAACGCTTCTTCTTGGGCTCGATCTCGGCCGGCTTGCCGGCGGCCTTGGCCTCGACGGCGGCGAGGCGGGTCTTGGCGAGTCGGGCGACCTCGGACTCGGGGTAGGCGGTGATGGCCTCGTTGTAGAAGACCCGGGCCGCGACGTAGTCGTCACGTTTGTAGAAATAAAAGTCCGCCATCTTCATCTTGCTCTCGGCGAGCTGGCGTTTCATCTGGTCGAGCCCCTTGGCCGCGTCCGAAATCTTGTAGTCATTCGGGAAGAGGATCATGAAATCCTCGAAGTACGTGATGGCCTCCTGCGTCGAGGCCTGATCGTAGTACGGGCCCTGAACGAGCGAGGAGTTGGCCTGGGCGAGGCGGAGATAGGCCTCGGGGGCGAGCAGGCTCTGCGGGTAGTTGTTGATCATCCGGTCGAGGGCGTTGATCGCGTCCTCGGTGTCGTTCTGCCTCAGGTGCCCGCGGGCGACGTTCATGAGCGCGAGCGGCGCATAGTCGCCGTAGGGGGCGTTCACGACGACGTACTCGAAGTACTCGAGCGCGCGGTTCTTCGCGGTGAAGCCGGGGATGAGGCCCCAAATGCGGGGCCGGGCGCCGTCGAGAAGGAGCGAGGCGATGTGGTACTGCTCGCCGACGACCTCATTGAACCGCTTGGTGTTCGGGTAGCGGCCGATGAGCTGCTGGAAGGACTCGAAGGCGTCGAAGTACTGCTTGCGCGCGAGCCGGAGCTTCGCGATGCGGTAGAGGGCCTCCGGGGTGTAGACCGAATTCGGGTACTTCTTGGTGACCTTGGTGTAGGCGCGAATGGCGCTGACGCGGCTGCCGCGCTCCTCCGCGAGGCGGGCCTTGTTCATCAGCTCGAGGGCGTTGCGGCCCTCGGGGCCGGTGGTGCCGCCCGCCAGGACGCCGCCCTCCATGCGCCAGCCGGTTGAAGGCGTCCACACGAGCTCGGCCGCGAGGCGGCCGGGGAGGCACCACAGCACGGCCGCGACAATAATCCCGAGGGGCAGACGACGGAGCAGGAGACGCGGCATGTTCGAGGAAATCACCAGCGAACCAGCGCGGCCCCGTAGGTCAAGCCCGCCCCAAACGCGACCAGGAGCGTGATGTCACCCCGCTTGATCCGGCCGGCCCGGCGCGCCTCGTCGAGGGCGATCGGGATCGAGGCGGACGACGTGTTGCCGTAGCGCTCGAGGTTGACGTAGAAGCGCTCCATCGGGAGCTCGAGGTACTGGGAAATGGACTCGATGATGCGGAGATTCGCCTGGTGGGGGATCACAAGGGCAATCTGATCCGCATGCAGGCCCTGTTGTTCCAGAATATCCCGGGCCGCCTCCTCCATCGCGCGGACCGCGATCTTGAAGACCTCCTTGCCCTTCATCTGGATGAAATGGTCGCCCGCCGCGATGGACTCGGCCGTCGCCGGATTGCTGCTGCCCCCGCGCGGGATGCAGAGCAGGTCGGCGCTGTCGCCGTACGCGCCCAGCTTCGTGCCGAGCAGGCCGACGCCGGGTTCATGGCTGACCCCCAGCACGACCGCGCCCGCGCCGTCGCCGAACAGCACGCAGGTCGTGCGGTCCTTCCAGTTCGTGATGGCGGAGAGCTTTTCCGCGCCGATGACAAGGGCATGGCGGTAACGGCCGGACGCCAGCATGGCGCTGGCGGTGTCGAGGGCGTAGACGAACCCGGAGCAGGCGGCGTTGAGGTCGAAGCACGCGGCGTGGGTTGGGATGCCGAGCTTGTGCTGGATCGCGCACGAGGCGGCGGGGAGGGGCTGGTCGGGCGTGACGGTGGCGACGATGAGCAGGTCGATGTCCTTGGGCTGGAGCTTGGCGTCGGCCAGGGCGGCGCGGGCGGCGGCGACGGCGAGGTCGGAGGTGGCCTCGCCCGGGGCCGCGATGTGGCGCTCGCGAATGCCGCTGCGGGTGCGGATCCATTCGTCGGACGTGTCGACCATCTTGGCGAGGTCGGCGTTGGTGAGGATCCGTGCCGGCGCATAGGAGCCGGTGCCGAGGATGATGGTGGAGGCGGTGGCCATTGAAGACGGTGGGTTGGGTCAGGCGGCGCCCGGGGCGCTGATGCGCTCGTTCACCCGGGCGATGTCGGCCTCGATGCGGTGGTTCATGTCGGCCTTGATGATCTGGCTGGCGGCGTGAATGGCGCTCTTGATCGCGTGGCGGTTGGACGAGCCGTGGGCCTTGAGGATGTTGCCCTTGAGGCCGAGGAGCGGCGCGCCGCCGTAGCGCTCGGGATTGATGCGTTCCTTCAGCGCGTTGAACGCCGACTTGGCCAGCAGGGCGCCGGTGGCCCGCATCGGGTTGGCCTGCAGCTCCTCGCGGAGCATGCTCGAGAAGAACCGCACCAGCGACTCCCAACTCTTCAGCATGATGTTGCCGACAAAGCCGTCGCACACGACCACGTCGACATGGTCCGCGAACACCTGGAAGCCCTCGATCGGGCCCGAGTAGTTGATGATGTCGCTCGTGTGGCGGAGCAGGTCGTTGGTCTCGGTGATGAGGGCGTTGCCCTTGCCGTCCTCCGTCCCGATGGTCATGAGCCCGACGCGCGGCGACGCGATGCCGAGCATCACGCGGCAATAATGGCTGCCGAGGACGGCGTTGTGGACGAGGTGCTCGGGCCGGGCCTCGGGGTTGGCCCCGGCGTCGATCAGGACAAAGTGGCCGTTTTCCCGGGGCACGACGGCGGCCAGCCCCGGGCGAGCCACGCCTTCCATGGTGCGCAGGCGCAGGGTGCCGCAGGCCATGAGGGCGCCCGTGTTGCCGCAGCTGACCACGACGCTGGCCTGGCCCTCCTTGACCAGCTCGATGGCGCGGACCATCGACGAATCTTTCTTCCGCTTCAGCGCCATCAGCGGCTTGTCGTCCATCGTCACAACCTCCGAGGCGTGATGGATGCTCACGTGCTGGCGCCGGCTGAGCCCGGCGTCGTGCACGAGCGGGCGCAAGACGGCCTCGTCACCGACGAGCGTGACGGGATTGAGGGCGGGATACTGGCGCAGGGCCAGCCTTACGGCCTCGACGACCTCGGCGGGACCCATATCGCCCCCCATCGCGTCGACTGCGATGCGGCCGATTTCGCCGGAAGAAGTGCCCATCGCGAGGATGGCGGGAACGGGAGACCGCGGATCAGACCTCGACGTTGAGGACCTGACGACCGCGGTACATGCCGTTCTTCGGATTCACCCGGTGCGGGCGGAAGGCACTGCCATCGGTCGGATCTTTGGCGAATTCGGGGGCCTTGAAGGCGTTGGCGGCGCGGCGGTTGGCGCTGCGGCGTTTGGACTGCTTGCGTTTCGGATTGGCCATGGGAGTGGGCGATTTGGATGCTGGCGATGCCGGTTAAAACACCGCGAAATTTGAGTGAAAGGGTCGGAGTAAAGAGCGGGGTTTCGGTGGGTCAAGCGTCATAATCGCAGCACCTTTGCACGCAGAATGACGCAGGTTCTCTCCCGGTGTTCAATCTTCGGCTCCAGACGACGCACCCCGGGTCGAACTGAAGTCCAATGACTTGCGAGGGCCGCACCCCAACGCCGACGAACCGGGCGCGTCAAAGCCAGGTGACTGCGGCCAGGACCGCGGCCAGAGCCAGACGGTAATAGGCGAACACTCCCATGCCGTGACGGGTCAGCCAAGTGACCAGAAACCGGACCGCCAGCGCCGCCGCTACCGTGGCCACCACGCAACCGAGGATCACATGCGGCCAGCCAAATACCTGAATCATCGCCCCGCCGCTCTGAAGGCTTTTGTACCCGGTAGCGGCGGTCAGGGTTACGAAACCCAGCAGAAAGCTGAACTCGGCGGCCTTCCGGGCCTCCAGCCCGGCCAGGTAGCCGCCAACAATCGTCATCATTGAGCGGCTCGTGCCGGGCCACATGGCAACGCACTGCAGCAATCCGACCCCAACCGACTGGGACGCGGTGAGGGTCTCTACGACGGGCCCATGGCCGGAGCGCTGGCGACGATAGCGCTCCGCCCAGAGGATCAACCCGGCGCCGACCACCTGAGCCGCGAGCACTGTGCCGACCGAAAATAAATGGGCGTCAATCCAGTCATGGACCGCCAGGCCAATCACCGCGGCCGGCACAAAGGCCAGGATCAGGTTGCGCGCGAGGATGAAGCCGGCCGGGTCCCGGCCGAGCACACCGTTGATCGCGGAAAGGATTTGGCGCCAGTAGAGCAGGGCGACGGCAGCGATGGCGCCGAACTGGATCACGATGGAGTAGGTGTCGGCCGCCAGCTTGGTCGTGAGCGGGATGCCCTCCGGGTGCCGCGCCGAGGGCTTGCGGTACCACAGCGGGTGGCCGGCCTGGTCGGTGAGGGGCCGCTCCGACTCGAGCCCGAGGAAACGCGAGGCGATGATGAGGTGGCCGGTGGACGAAATCGGCAGGTATTCCGTGATGCCCTCGATCAGGCCGAGGATGATGGCGTCGCGCGTCCTGAGCTCGGCCACGGGCTGGCTGGCGGGCGCGGCGGCCCGCAGCGGGGAGAGCAGGGTGCAGGAAGCCAGGATCAGGGTCAGAAGACGACGCATCCGCTGTTGCTTCCAGAAGCCACGGAGCGACGCAATTTTATTTGCCGCGCGCGCCGCCGCCGCAACTCTCGTCTCCCGCCCATGGCCGTGCTTTCCTCGCTGACCCCCCAACTGCTGGCCCGCCGTGAGCTCACGGCCGGGGAAATGACTTTGGCCGCCGCGGACCTGGCGGCGCCGGAGGTGCCTGACGCCGAGAAGGAGGCGTTTCTCGTGGCGCTGGCGGCGAAGGGCGAGACGGCCGGGGAGATCGCGGCGCTCGCCGCGGCGTTCCGGGCCCGGGCCATCGATCCCCAGGTCGAGGCCTGGGCGGGCCAGGCCATCGACGTGGTCGGCACTGGCGGCGACCACGCCGGAGGTTTCAATATCTCGAGCCTTGTGACCCTCGTGCTCGCCAGCGCCGGGGTGGTCGTGATGAAGCACGGCAACCGCGGGGTGACCTCGCGGTGCGGCAGTGCTGACCTTTTGGCCGGTCTCGGGGTGAACCTCGAGGCGCCGCCGGAGCAGGTCCGCCGGTCTCTCACCGAATTGGGCTATGCCTTTTTCTTTGCCCCGGCCTGGCACCCGGCCTTCAAGGCCATCGGCCCGACCCGGAAGGCCCTCGCCGCGCGCGGCCAGCGCACGGTTTTCAACGTGCTCGGCCCGCTCATCAATCCAGGCCGTCCGGCCCACACCCTGCTCGGCGTGGCGACGGCGGGTCTCGTGGACAAGATGGCACTCGCCCTCGACGCCCTCGGCATCGGCGCGGGTTTGGTTGTGCACGGCGTGATCACGGCGGAACGGGGCATCGACGAGCTCACGTCCGCCACCGTGAACCGCGTGCGCGGCGTGGGTCGCCGACGCGGCCTCGATGAGGAGTGGCGGCCGGAGCAGTTTGGCCTTCGGCCCGCCGCGTGCTCCGACCTGCTTGGCGGTGACCTGGCGGAGAACCTGGCGCTCACCGACGCCATCCTCGCGGGCCGGGCGCCGGCCGGCCTGATCGACACGATCGCATTCAATTCGGCGGCGGGACTGTGGCTTACCGGCAAGGCCGCGTCGGTCCGCGATGGCATCGGGACGGCGCGGGAGCTGCTTCTGGGCGGCGCGGTGGCGCGGAAAATTGCCGCGACAAAGGAGTTTTACCGAAAATGAATCGCAAGTACTTTGGCACCGACGGTGTGCGCGGCCCCTATGGCGGGCCGCTCATCAACGAGGCGTTTGCTGCGCGGCTGGGCTGTGCCGCGGCCCGGTCGGTTGGCCGCGGTGGCCGGGTGCTGATTGGTCGCGACACCCGCGGCTCCGGCGCCGCCCTCGAGGCGGCGGTGGCGCGGGGTCTGCGGGCCGGCGGTTTAGATCCGGTGTCCCTCGGAATCGTGCCGACGCCCGCAGTTGCCCTGGCGGTGCGTGCGCACCAGGATCCCCTCGGCGTCGTGATCACCGCCTCCCACAATCCGGCTGAGGACAACGGCATCAAGTTTTTCGGGCCCGGCGGGCTCAAGCTCACCGACGAGCAGGAGGCCAGGATCGAGACGCTGCTGCCCGAGCGCGTCGACGACCAGGCGCGGCCGCTGGACGCGATTGACGCGCGCGGAAGCTACCTCGCGGCCGCGCAGCGCCTGCTCCCGGCGGAAGCCCTGCGCGGCTGGCGCATCGTGCTCGACACGGCCAACGGCGCGACCGCGACCACCAGTCCGGACGTCCTGCGCGCGCTGGGTGCCGAAGTGATCGGCATCGGCGACCGTCCGGACGGCCGGAACATCAATGACGGCGTTGGCAGCGAACATCCCGCCAGGCTGGCCGCGGAGACCAAGGCCCGCGGCGCGCGGCTCGGCGTGGCGCACGACGGAGATGGCGACCGTTGTGTCGTGTGCGACGAGCTGGGCCAGGTGCTGGATGGCGACGAGATCCTCACCATCCTCGCGACCCATGCGCTCGAGCGCGGCGCGCTCGCGAATCGCATCCTGGTGACCACCGTGCAAAGCAACCTCGGGGTCGATGCCGCCATCCGCGCCGCCGGCGGCCGCGTGGTCCGGACCGCGGTCGGCGACCGCTACGTGATCGAGGGCATGCTGAAGGAGCAGGCCAATCTTGGCGGCGAATCGAGCGGACACATCATCTGCTCGGAAATCTCGCCCACTGGCGACGGGTTGGCGGCGGCGCTGAAGGTCATCGAGGTCATGCTCGCATCGGGACAGCCCCTCTCGCAGCTGCGTTCGCGGCTCCGCAAGTTTCCGCAGCTCACGGCGGCACTGAAGGTGGCGGAAAAGAAACCGCTGGAATCCCTGCCGGGCCTGGGCGCCGCCATCCGCGCGCTCGAGGCGGAGCTGGGCGAACGGGGCCGGGTGTTGGTCCGTTACTCGGGCACGGAGGCCAAGCTGCGGTTGCTGGTGGAGGGCCCGAGCGACGACGTGGTCCGCGACGGACTGAATCGCCTCGACGCCGCCGTGCGGGCCGAATTGCGGGTTCTCTGAAACCCTCTCGATTCAGACTAGCTCGAGGCATACGATCACGTTGTCGCTGGAGCTGGAATCGGATTGATCTGCGCTTTCTGCGCCTCCTTGCGGCTGCACCATTATTGAAACCGACCTAGGTGCCATTTGTACTCGTTGTTAAACAATGACATAAACCGATTGGGCATTGACGTCGCCCGCGCACGAAACTTCCTCGCCGCATGCCCGGAATCGAACTCGAGTCGCTCAGTGCTCGCCAGCAGCAGCTGGTGGCAAAGGCCGAGGCCGCGCTGGCGGCGGCGCAGCACGACTACGTGCTTGAAGTGACGGGTGACGTGCTGCGCGAGGTGCCGGCGTGTGTGAAGGCGCGCCGGCTGCAGCACGCGGCCCGCAGGGCGCTCTGGGGGTCTCGGCGATCGTTCGGCCGGGCCGGGCGGGCCCGGCTGGCGTTGCTGCGCCTGATGCTGCGGCCGCCGGCGACCCCGATCGAACGGCTGCGGGCCTGCGAGCGCATGATCGCGCTGGATCCGACTTTCCCGACGCCGTTCCGGCTGTTCGCGGAGGCCGCGATTGAGCAGGGCTGGCCGGAGAATGCGGTGTTTGCCCGCGAAGTGCTGCGGGCCCTGCGCCCGGCTGACCGCGACAACGCTGTTGCGCTGGGCGAGGCCCTGATCGGTGCGGGCCGTCCCGCCGAGGCCCTGGCAATCGCGGAGGAGGTGCTCCGCACGGCGCCCGCGGACGGTCTGGCGCTTGAGCTCCTGCGGCACGCGTCGATTGCCAAGACGATGGCCGAGGACTGGGCGCGAACCTCGTCTGCGGTGAGGATGGGCTCCCGGTAGCGCACCAGGTCCGACGTGGCGGCTAGCGTTTCCGGTCGGCCGCCAGCCAGACGGCCAATCCCATCAGGCCGCCGCCGACGAGCAGACGGGGCACATCGGCCCGTTCGCCGAAGAAAGCGAGCGAGCAGGCGACACCGAGGGGAACCTTGGCGTTGTTGAACACGGCGAGGGTCCCGATGTTCACCCGGGCGGCGCCGACGTTCCACCAGAAGAAGCAGGCGCCGGAGGCAACCACACCCAGGTAGCCGAGTACCATCCACTGCGCGGCGGTCGGATGCACCGCGGTCCAGTCGGTGGACCACAGCGAACCGAGGCCGGCGGCGAGGACGGCCCCGGCATAGGGCAGGGCGAACAGCGACGCGTCGGTGCGTTCCGGCGGCAGGCTCGCCCTTTCGCGGCGCCACGCCAGCTGGCCGGCGGCAAAGCAGACGTTGGCGAGCTGGACCAGCAGGAAGCCGACCCCAAAGCGTCCGGTCGGCGTCGCCTGGTACCACACCGCCGCGGAGCCGACGATGGCGAGCGCGGCCGCCCCCAGGTAGCGCGCATGCCAGCGCCGTTCGAGCACCGCGTCGAGCCCGGCGATGAACAGGGGGGTGGTGAGCGTGAACAGCACGACGGCATAGGCTGGCAGGTAGGCGTAGGATCGCTGGTAGAGCACATACATCAGGCCGAACTGGACTGCGCCGATGCCGGCCAGCCGCAGCAGGCGGCCCGCGCCCAGCCCGGCCGGGCGCAGGAAGGGCAGGAACACCGCGAGCGCGAGCACGAGGCGCAGCACGGCGACCGCGGTGCTGTCGAGGCCGGCCAGCTGTCCCTTGATCAGGCCGAAGGAGAAGGCCCAGATGAGCGAGACCAGGAGCAACAGCGGCATGGGACCTAGACGCGGAACAGCGTGCCGAGCTTCTTGCCGAGCAGCACGCTCAGGCCCGCGATTGTGATGCCCAGGAAGGTCATCGCCCACACGCCGAGCGCGCTCGCGATGAACTTCCCGTCGCCCAGCAGCTGGAACAGTTCCATGATGGCCTTCGTGATCGGGTAGTACGCCTGTTTCTGCGCCAAGACCAGCGAGTCGCTGACCTCGAGCATCGCGAAGGCGAAAGCCAGGAGGCCGCCGGCGATGAGGTTGGCGGTGATGAGCGGGAGGGTGATGCGGAGCGTCGCCCGCAGCGGCGGACTGCCGAGATTCTGCGCGGCCTCCTCCAGCGTCTCGCTGGTCTGCTGGAAGCCGGCCGCGGCGGCGCGCACGACGTAGGGCAGGCGGCGGATCGAGTAGGCGATGATCAGGAGAATCGTCGGGTCGCGCACCGGATTCAGGAAGGCGAAGAACCGCCCCTCCTGTGACATCGCGAGATAACCGAAGGCCAGCACCAGGCCGGGTACCGCGAGCGGCAGCATCGCGAGGAAATCGAGGACCTGCCGGCCGGCCACCTTCGAGCGCACGACCACCTGGGCGATCGCGACGCCGAGCACCAGGTCGACCACCGTCGAGAGGCTCGCGAACTTGAGGCTGTTGGCGATCGCCGGCACGGTGAGATCGTGCCCCAGCGCCAGGCGGAAATTGTCGAGCGTGTAGGCCTGCGGCAGGACCGCGCCGTACCATTCCCGGGCGCAGGCCACCAGGATGACGCCGACATGGGGAAGGACGGCCACCGCCGTCACCCCGGCGAAGAGCGCGGTGCAGAGCCAGGCCTGGCCGCGGGGCAGGCGGCGCGGACCGCCGGCGCTCGTGGCCTTGGCCATCATCGCATAACTGTCCCGCCCGAACAGGCCCTTGCCGAGCGCGTAGATCCCGATCGAGCTGGCGAGCATGATCGCCACCAGCGCGAAGGGGAACGGATTGCCGCCGATGTCCCTCAGGCCATAGTAGATCTGGACGCTGGTCAGCCGCGAATAGTCGAACACCAGCGGCGTGCCGAGCTCGGTGAACGACCAGATGAACACGATCGTGCCGCCGGCAAAGAGCCCCGGCTTGATCAGCGGCAGCGTGATCTTCCAGAAGCGCCGCAGGCCGGTGCAGCCGAGGTTGGCGGCGGCCTCCTCCATCGCCGGATCAACATTGGCCAGGGCCGCGACGGCATTGAGGTAGATGATGGGGTAGAGCGAAAGCGCCTCGACCACGGCGACGCCCCAGAACTGGTTCGCCGCAAACCAGTCGTGCGTCCAACCCTCCGGCCGCAGGCCCAGCAGGATCAGCAGCGAGTTGAACGCGCCGTACTGCCCGAAGACCTGACGGATGCCGATCGCCCCGACGAACGGCGGCAGGATCATCGGCACGAGGATCAGCGAGCCGAGCAGCGTCTTGCCGGGAAACTGGAACCGGTCGCTGACCAGCGCCAGCGGCAGCGCCAGCAGGATGGCCAGCGTCGTCGCGGCGAGCGCCAGCAGGAACGAGTTGCCCAGGGCGTCGCGGTAGGTCGGATCGGCCAGGAGCGCGGTGAAGAACGACAGCGTGAAATGGCCGTCGGCATCGACAAAGCCGCCCTGCAGGATCTGCCCGATCGGCCACAGGAAAAACACCGCGAAAAAGGCCGCGGTGAACGCAAAGACGGCTCGGGCAAACGTCGTCGACATCGGCGCGGAGTGTGCCGAGCCGCCGTCGCGTCCCGCAAGGCGAATTGGGAGAGGAAAGCGTTCCGCGATCAGCCCTCAGCCTTCAGGTTTCCTGGAGCGGTCGCGAAGATCTGTTCAATCCTTTGGGCCGCAAGGAGGCGCAAGCGGCGCAAGAGAAAGAGACGACCGCCATTCGGCGCTTCCGGCGCAAATCGCGGCGGCACTCAGGGATTGAACCGCCCGAATCGCGCTGATCGCTGAAAGCTGCTCCCTTACCGCGCCGAGCGGCGGACGTGGCGTTCGAAGGCGGCCAGAGTCTCGGGACTGACGTGGTGCTCGATGCCCTCCGCGTCGAGTTCGGCGGTGCGGTCGGGGACGCCAAGCGAGCGGAGGAAGGCCACCACCGCCGCGTGGCGCAGGCGGCAGGATGAGGCGAGGCGGCGGCCGGCGTCGGTCAGGAATATGGCGCGGTAGGGCTTGGCCGTCACAAACCCGTCGCGCTGGAGGCGGGCGAGGGTGCGGTTGACGGTGACATGGGTGACCCCGAGCCGCCGCGCGAGGTCCACGACGCGCGCCTCGCCCTGCTCGTGGGCGAGATCGGCGATGGCCTCGACGTAGTCCTCGGCGACCTCCGAGGCGTGCTCGCGGCGGGTCTGCTGGAGGCTAGCGGCCTGCAGGTCGGACGACCGGACGGAACTGCGGGAGGAGCGGGCGGATTTCACGGACAGGGGACCGGAATCACGTTGGCATTGACAAGTCGAGCCGGGAAAATGTAGCGGTAGCTACATCATGTATGTCAATCTACTTCACACCGCGGTGCGGGGGCGCGGTTCGCGATGAGCGAGCCGGCCCAGGCGACGCCGTCAGGCGAGGCGGGTTGGCGGCGGGCGAACGGCACCCCGAGCCTGCCGGAGTCGCATGCGTCGATCCAGGTGCCGGCGGGGGCCGGCTTCTGGCGGAAGCTGCTGGCCTTCTCGGGCCCGGGCTACCTCGTCGCGGTCGGCTACATGGATCCGGGCAACTGGGCGACCGACCTCGCCGGCGGTTCGCGCTTCGGCTACACGCTGCTGAGCGTCATCCTGCTCTCAAACTTGATGGCCATCCTGCTGCAGTCCCTCTGCCTGAAGCTCGGGATTGTGACCGGTCGCGACCTCGCGCAGGCGTGCCGTGACCACTACTCTCGGCCGGTCACGGTCGGCCTCTGGCTGCTCTGCGAGATCGCGATCTGCGCGTGCGACCTCGCGGAGGTGATCGGCACCGCCATTGCGCTCAACCTCCTGTTTCACCTCCCGCTGGTCTGGGGTGTGATCCTGACGGCCTTCGATGTGCTGCTGGTCCTCTGGCTCGCCGGCCGCGGCTTCCGCTGGCTTGAGTCGCTGGTGATCGCGCTCGTCCTCCTGATCGGGGCGTGTTTCGGCCTGGAGATCCTGTTCGCGCAGCCGGCGGTCCGCGACGTCCTGGGCGGCTTCATCCCCTCGCCGGAAATCGTGCGGAATCCCGAGATGCTCTACATCGCCATCGGCATTCTCGGCGCCACCGTGATGCCGCACAACCTCTACCTGCACTCCTCGATCGTCCAGACGCGGAAATACGAGCAGAGCGCGGGCGGCAAGCGCGAGGCCATCAAGTTCGCGACGATCGACTCGACCGCGGCCCTGATGTTCGCGCTTTTCATCAACGCCGGCATCCTGGTCGTGGCGGCCGCGACGTTTTTCACGCAGGGCCGGCATGACGTGGCGGAGATCCAGGACGCCTACCAGCTGCTGTCGCCGATGCTCGGGGTGGGCATGGCGAGCGTGGTGTTCGCGGTGGCGCTGCTGGCGTCGGGCCAGAATTCGACCCTGACCGGCACCCTGGCCGGGCAGATCGTGATGGAGGGATTCATGAACATCCGGCTGCGGCCGTGGCTGCGCCGGCTGATCACGCGCGGCCTGGCGGTGATACCGGCGGCGTTCGTGGCGGCGGTCTACGGAGAGAGCGGCACGGCCAAGCTCCTGGTGTTCAGCCAGGTGGTGCTCAGCCTCCAGCTGCCATTCGCGGTCGTCCCGCTCGTGCTCTTCACGGGCCAGCGGTCGAAAATGGGCGAGTTCGCGAATCCGCCCTGGGTGAAACTCCTCGCGTGGGCGACCACCGCGGTTATCGTGGCGTTGAACGTCAAACTCCTGCTCGATTTCGCCGGCCTGACCGGCGGCGCGGGCGCCTGAGCCATGTATCGCAAGATCCTCGTCGCCCTCGAGAACGGCCGCGCTGATGCGACGCTGGTGCCGCACATCGCGGAACTGGCCCGGCGGCTGGGCTCGGAACTTCTGCTGGTCCATGTCGCCGACGGCTGGGCCGCGCGGAATTATGAGGGACTCAAGCTGGCCGAGTCCGACGAGATGAAGGGCGACCGGGCCTATCTCGCGGGCGTCGCGGAGCGTCTGAAGGACACTGGCCTGAACGTCACCGCCGAGTTGGGACTGGGCAATCCGCCGACCGAGATCCTCCGGCTGGCAGAGAGCCGCGGCTGCGACCTCATCGCCATGACCTCGCACGGCCACAAGCTGCTGGGCGACATCTTCCTCGGCAGCACGATCGACAAGGTCCGCCACAACACCGCGATCCCGATCCTCGTTGTCCGCGCCGACAAGGCCGCAGGCAAAGGTTGAATAGATTTGGCCACGGAGCACACGGGGCCCACTGAACTAAGCCGCCCAATCTGGCCCGCGTCCGCGGCGTTGGTTTGGTGCATTCCGTAGGCCGGATTCGTTGAACACGGTGGCTTACTTTAGCCGTTTCCTCAGCGCCGAATTCATCCACGATGCGGGTGACGCATGGGACTGATCGACTGTCACGTTCACCTCTATCCGCCGGTGATCAACCGCGACCCGGCCGGGTGGGCCGGGCGGCACGGCGAGCCGCACTGGGCGCAGCTTTGCACCCGCCGCCGGAAGGACGGACACCCCGTCCAGTCCTTCCCGAGTCCCGGAGCCCTGCTGCGCGCGATGGACGCCGCGGGCGTGGAGCGGGCCGTGCTGCAGGGCTGGTACTGGGAGCAGCCGGAAAACTGCGCCACCCAGAACCGGTTTTACGCCAAGTGCGTCAGCCGGCATACCGACCGCCTCTCGGCTTTCGCCACGCTGCACCCGCGGGCGGGACCGGACGCCGTGCGGGACGAGGTGCGGCGGTCGGTCGACGCGGGGCTGGTCGGCCTCGGCGAGTTGTCGCCGCATTCGCAGGGCTATGCCATGGACGACCCCGGGTTTCTCGCGGCGCTGGACCTGGCGGCCCAGTGGGGACTGCCCGTGAACCTGCACGTGACCGATCCGCGGAGTCGGCCGTACCCGGGACGAATCGAAACCCCGCTTGCGGACTTCGCGCGGCTGGCGGCGGCGTTTCCGGCAGTGACATTCATCCTCGCGCACTGGGGTGGCCTGGGACCTCTTCAACCTGGAATTGAGCCGGCACCGGCGAACGTGCTCTACGATACCGCCGCCTCGCCCCTGATGTACGACGAGACCATCTGGCGCCGGTTTCTCCAGGCCGTCCCGGCCGGCCGCGTGCTCTTCGGATCCGACTTCCCGCTCAATCTCTATCCGCGCATCGACGCCGAGGCGAACCTGACCCGCCTGGTGGCGGAGCTTCACCGCGCAGGTCTCGACGCCGCCACGCTCCGCGCGATGGTGCAGGAGAATCCACGCCGCGTGCTGGCCGCGGCGCGCGCCCACCGACCCGCGATCACGCGCCGCACTGCGCCAGGAACCAGGTGATCGCCTGGCTCCGGACGCTCGGGACGACGACCTGCAGCGCGGTGGTGAGACCGGAGGCGAGGGGCACGGGCACGGTCAGGACCGGGCAGCCGCCGATGCTGGCCGGGGTCGTGAGGGTCAGGATGCGACCGCGGTTCCCGAGCGTGCAGTCGGCCTTCGTGAGGGCCGCCATGGGTGACCCGGGCAGGACCAGGAAATCGTGGGTGCGGAAATAGGCGGCCCAGGTGCGGCGGATGGCCTCGGCCTTGGCCCGCGCGACCTTGCGCTCGGGATCCGTCACCTGGCGGACGCGATTCACCCGCTGCCAACCCGCCGGGTCATAGCGGTCGCGGTGCGATTCGGCCCACGCCTGATGCACCGTCCAGGCCTCGTCGGTGACGATGACGTTGTAGGTGGTGGCGGCATCCGCGAACACGGCGAGCAGGGCGCCGCGGGTTTCGTCGTCGGGAGCATCAGCGCGCGCGGCCGCCGCGGCGTTGAACACCCGGGAAACTTCGGCGTCGAGACCGGGAAGCTCGAGAAAACACCCGCGCGGCCGGCGCTCGACCGGGGTGAGCCCCACCAGGGTCCGGGTCACGGTCGCAAGATCGCTGGCATTCGCGGCAAACCAGCCGGCGGTGTCGCAGGTGGGCGAGAGGGGAAACGCCTCGCGAACGAACTCATCTCCCGGTGTCAGGCGCAGGCCGAACAGGCCGCAGAACGCCGCCGGGATTCGCACCGAGCCGCCGGTGTCGGTGCCGAGGGCGAAGGGCACGATGCCGGCGGCGACGGCGGCGGCTGAGCCGCTGCTGGACCCGCCGGTGGTGCGGCCGGGAAACTGCGGGTGCTCGCAGTCGCCGTAGTGCGGGTTCTCGCCGGTGATGCCGTAGGCGAACTCGTGCAGGTGGGTGCGGCCGGCCAGGACCGCGCCGCGCCCGCGCAGCCGCTGGACCAGCGTGCAGTCGGCCGCGGCCGGCGGGCGGACCTCGGGCAGGAAGGTCGAACCCGCGAGCATCGCGGCGCCGGCGACCGGGAAGAGGTCCTTGACGACGCAGGGCGCCCCGGAGAGCGGCGATGACCGGGGGGCAGTGGCGAAGGCGGCGGCCAAGGTCCGCTCGTCGGCGAGCTCCGCGAACACCGCGCGGCGCTGACCCGGCCGCAGCTGGCCCGCGCGCTGGTGGACCAGGCGGGCGGCCCGCGAGGGCGAGAGGCTCTGCCATTCGGCGATCGTCATGCCCCACCATCAGCTTGCCGCGCGCGTCATGCAACTCCGCGCAACACACTTGGGGCTCGCGCTTGACGAACGGGCCCGTGCAATGGCGGCATGAGGTTTCACGCATGGACGATGCTCCTGGCCGGCGCGCTTGCGCTCGCAGGCTGCGCGCGGGAGTCGACCCGGACCGCCGCGGCGGGGGGCCTGCGCAAGGT
The DNA here is from genome assembly GCA_018239675.1 of Verrucomicrobiota bacterium. Lineage (GTDB taxonomy): Bacteria > Verrucomicrobiota > Verrucomicrobiia > Opitutales > Opitutaceae > Opi-474. Next base: position 7,032 of record JAFEGX010000120.1, on the reverse strand, counting down.
GGTCCTGCAGTCCGACTGGTTTCCGCAGGCGGAGCATGGCGGGTTCTACCAGGCCGTGGCCAAGGGCTTCTACCGCGACGCCGGCCTCGACGTGGAAATCCTGCCCGGGGGTCCGGGCGCCACCATCAAGCTGAACGTCGCGAAGGGCGTCGCGGACTTCGGCCTCTATCGCAGCGACGACGTCATCGTGGCGTCAAGCCGCGGCCTGCCGCTGGTGATCGTGGGCGCGGTGCTGCAGCATGACCCGGAGGCGCTGCTGGTGCATGACGGCAGCCCGGTGCACGAACTTCGCGACCTGAACGGCCGGAGCGTGATCGCGCCGCCGAGCATGACCTGGATTCCCTACGTCCAGCGGAAGTACGGCATCCGGTTCGACCTGCAGCCGCTGAACTACGGCCTGGCCATCTTCCTCGGCAATCCGGACGCGATCCAGCAGTGCATGCTCACCAGCGAGCCGTATTTCGCCGCGCAGCACGGCGTGAAGGTGCGCACGGTGCGGCTGGCCGACTCGGGCTACGACCCTTACCATACCATCATCTGCCGCCGGGAGCTGGCCCGGAAAGATCCCGAGCTGGTTCGGGCGTTTGTGGCAGCGTCGATCCGCGGCTGGCGCGACTTCCTCGCGGGCGATCCGACCCCGGCCTTTCAGCTGATCAAGCGGTGCAACGCCCAGATGACGGACGGCCAGCTTGCGTATTCGCGGCATGCGCTGATCGCGAACGCCCTCGTGCAGGGCAACCCGGCGCAGGGGGAGGACATCGGGCAGGTCAAGGTCGAGCGGATCAGCCGGCAGATCGCGATCCTCACCGAGTTCGGCATCCTGCAAAAACCCGTGAACCTGGGCGAGGTCATGACCCGGGAGTTCCTGCCGCCGGCGCGGCCGTGAGGCGGGAATTGCCTTGGTTACGGGCCGAATATCCGGCTGATTTTCCACCATGAATCCTGAAGCCAAACTCGCCGAACTCGGCCTCACGCTCCCGAATCCGCCGGCCGCCGCCGGCAGCTACGTCCCCACCGTGCGGACCGGCAATCTGCTCTACTGCGCCGGCACGATCTGCATGGTCGCCGGCCAAATGACCCACACGGGCCAGGTGGGCAAGGAGCACACGGTGCAGTCCGGCGCCAAGGCCGCCGAGGTCTGCGCGCTGAACACGCTGGCCAACATCAAGGCCGCGGTCGGCTCCCTCGACAAGGTGGCGCGCATCGTGTTCGTCAGCGGCTTCGTGAACGCCGTCGACGGCTTCGCGGACAGCCCGGCCGTCATCAACGGCGCGAGCGACCTCTTCCTCAAGGTCTTCGGCGAGGCCGGCAAGCACGCGCGCGCCGCGGTCGCCGTCAACGGCCTGCCGAAAGGCTCGACCGCCGAGGTGCAGGTCGTGGTCGAGCTGAAGGCTTGAGCGCCGGACGCAGCGCCTGGCGCTCGGCTGAGAGTTGATGGTTGAAGGTTGAATGGGCCGATCCGGCACCAGGGCGGTGTCGCCGCCTTTCAACCTTCAATCGTCAGCCTTCATCCCGCGGCCGCGCTGCGGCCGCGAAAATGCAGGCTCGCGGCAGGCGCCGGACTTTCCCAACGTGGCCCGACCCCTATGAAACGGCTTCTTGCTCTGGCTGGTGCGATGGCGTTGGCGGCAGCCGCCGCGGCGCAGACTTACGAGATTGCGGTCATCCCGAAGGGGACGACCCACGAGTTCTGGAAGGCGATACACGCCGGCGCGATGTGCGCGGCGCAGGAGCTCAAGAACGAGGGCGTGACCGTCAATGTGATCTGGAAGGGACCGCTGCGGGAGGACGACCGCGAGCAGCAGGTGCAGGTGGTCGAGAACTTCACGGGCCGCCGCGTGAGCGGCATCGTGCTGGCCCCGCTCGACGCCCGCGCCCTCGTGGCCCCCACCGAGGCCGCCGTGCATGCCGGCATCCCGGTGGTTGTGATCGACTCGGCGCTGAACTCCCAGGCGCCGGTGAGCACTGTTTCCACCGACAACTACAAGGGCGGCGTGCTCGGCGCCCGTCGGCTCGCCGCCATCCTGGGCGGCAAGGGCCGGGTGATCCTGATCCGCGTGCTGGCCGGCTCCGCCAGCACCGAGCAGCGCGAGGCGGGTTTCCTGGACACGGTCGCGAAGGAATTCCCGGGCCTGCAGGTGATCTCCAGTGACCAGCACGCCGGCGCCACCCGCGACACAGCTTACCGAACCTCGCAGAACCTCCTCAACCGCTTCGGCCGCGAGGTCGACGGCGTATTCGCCCCGAATGAATCGTCCGCGACCGGCATGCTGCTGGCGCTCAAGGATGCCGGGCTCGCCGGCGGGCGGGTGAAATTCGTCGGCTTTGACAGCGGGATCCAGCTGAACGCGGCCCTCCGCGCCGGCGACCTGCAGGGCATCGTCGTCCAGAATCCTTTCCGCATGGGCTACCTCGGGGTCAAGACGATGGTGGCGAGCCTGAAGGGCGGGAAGGTCGAGCGCGTGATCGACACGGGCTGCGTGCTCATCACGCGCGAGACGATGGACGAGCCGGCGATGGCCGACCTGCTGAATCCGCCGCTCGAGCGGTACCTGAAATAATCACCGCCGGGCCGCCGCGCGGCACTCCGGGATTGCAGCCCGTGCGGGCCGCGTGGTTAGTGGGTCCCGCATGAGCCACCCCGCCGCCCAACCCCCGCGCCTGCGGCTGGCCGGCGTGGCCAAGGCCTTCGGCGCCACGCTCGCGCTGCGCGGGGTGTCGCTTGAGGTCGGGTTCGGCGAGGTGCACGCGGTCGTCGGCGAGAACGGCGCCGGCAAGAGCACGCTGATGAACATCCTCAGCGGGGCGCTGCGGCCCGACGCGGGCACCATCGAGCTCGACGGCCGGCCGTATGCGCCGGTCGACACGCTCGACGCCCGCCGCCACGGCGTCGCGATGATCCACCAGGAGCTCAGTCTGGCGCCGCACCTGAGCGTGACGGAAAACATCATGCTCGGCGCGGAGCCGCAGCGGCTCGGCTGGATCGACCGGAAGGAGTCGCGGGCGCGCGCGGCCGCGGCGCTGGCACAGCTGGGGCACGAGCATCTCGAGCTCGACCGTCCCGCCGGCAGCTTCTCGATCGCGGAGCAGCAGGTGATCGAGATTGCCCGCGCGCTCCGGACTGAGCCGCGGGTGCTGATCATGGACGAGCCGACGAGCAGCCTGGCGCAGGCCGACACGGAGCGGCTGTTCACCGTCATCCGGCAGCTGCGCGACCGCGGGGTCAGCGTGATCTACATCAGCCACTTTCTCGAGGAAGTGAAGCAGGTCGCCGACCGCTACACCGTGATCAAGGACGGCCAGAGCGTGGGCAGCGGGGAGATCGCCGGCACGTCGCAGGCGACGCTGGTCCGCCTCATGGTGGGCCGCGAGGTCGCGGAACTTTATCCGCCGCGCCGGCCCGCCGTCGGCGCACCGGTGCTGACGGTCGCCGACCTGCAGGCGGGCCCGCGGCTCGGCCGGGCGGGTTTCACGCTGGCGGCCGGCGAGATCGTCGGCGTCGCCGGCCTGATCGGGGCGGGGCGCACGGAACTTGTCCGGGCGGTGTTCGGCCTGGATCGCTGTGCCGGCGGGGTGGTGACGCTGGACGGCCGGAACGTGACGGGGCAGGGGCCCCGGGCGGGTTGGGAATCGGGCCTCGGGTTCCTGAGCGAGAACCGCAAGGAGGAGGGCCTGATGCTGCCGCTCTCGGTCGCGGAGAACACGGTCCTCCCGAAGCTGGGCCGGATGGCCCGCCTCGGCTGGATCGACCGGCGGGGCGTCGACGGCGCGGCCCGCGAGTGGATCGGCCGGCTGGGCATCAAGGCGCGGGAGCCCGGCCAGCGGGTCGGCGAGCTGTCCGGCGGCAACCAGCAGAAGGTCGCGCTCGCGCGGCTGCTGGCTTACCCCTCGCGCGTGTTCCTGCTCGACGAGCCGACCCGCGGCATCGACGTGGGCAGCAAGGCGCAGATCTATGAACTGGTGGCCGGACTCGCGCAGCAGGGCCGGGCGGTCCTGCTCGTGAGCTCGTACCTGCCGGAGCTGTTCGGCATGTGCGACCGCATCGCGGTGATGCGGCGCGGCGAGCTCGCGGACTGCCGTCCGACCGCGGAATGGACGGAGGCGACGCTGATGGCGACCGCGATCGGCACCGCGGCGTAGCCCGTTTTTTTTTGAAGCGACCATGAAGCTCAACTCCATGCTGACCCGCCTCGGGCCGTTCCTCGGCCTGCTGCTGGTGATCGCCCTGTTCTCGATCTCGTCGGAGGTTCGCGGCTATTTCCTCACCTACGCGAACTTCAAGATCATCCTGACCCAGACCGTGATTGTCGCGATTGGCGCGCTGGGCATGACCCTGATCATCGTGAGCGGCGGCATCGACCTGAGCGTGGGCTCGACCATCGCGTTCACGAGCGTGGTTGGCGCGCTGCTGATCCAGCACGGCTGGAACCCGGCGGCGGTGGTCGCAGCGGTGGTGGCTTGCGGCGCGTTCATCGGTTGCCTGAACGGCGCGGCGATCGCCGGCCTCCGGATGATGCCCTTCATCATCACGCTCGGCATGCTCGGCGTGGTGCGCGGGGCGGCCAAATGGCTCGCGGACAACGAAACGGTCAACTACGACGCCTCGGTCATCAACAACTGGATGACAACCCCGGACCCGTTCGGCTGGTCGTTGCCGCCGGGTGCGTGGGTGGCGCTGGCGGCGGCGGTGGGCACGGCGATCCTGCTTCGCCAGACGGTGTTTGGCCGCCACGTCTTCGCGCTGGGCTCGAACGAGGCGACCGCGCGCCTGTGCGGCGTGCCGACCCTGCGGACGAAAGTGCTAATCTACACCCTGGCCGGGGCGTTCTTTGGCCTGGCGGGCCTGATGCAGCTTTCCCGCCTCCGCCAGGGCGACCCGACCGTCGCGGTCGGCCTCGAGCTCGACATCATCGCCGCGGTCATCATCGGCGGCGCAAGCCTGAGCGGCGGCGTCGGCACGGTGCTCGGCTCGATGATCGGCGCGCTGATCATGGCGGTGCTGCGCAACGGCTCGCAGCAGATGGGCTGGCCGACTTACTTTCAGGAGATCATCATTGGATTGGTGATCATCGCCGCTGTGTTCCTCGATCGCCTGCGCTCACGGAGTACCTGAGCGATCAGACTTCAGCTGTCGGCTTCAGGTCGGTGGCCGCGAGAAGGCGCACAAGGCACAGAACTCGGGGCACGAATCTGCGCCTCCTGCGCTTTCTTGCGGCCACACGTCCGTGGTCAGGAAGGCCGACCGCTGAACGCTCCGCGCCGCCGCCAGCGGCGCCTACAGCAGCTTGACCAGCACCTTCGGGTTGCGGCCGCTCTCCTCGTAGAGCTTCAGGCGCGCCTCGGGGAGGATCTCCTTCGAGGATTCCTCGAAGCCGCAGACGTTGGAGAAGAAGCCGAAGCTCTGGGTCGACAGGGCGATGACCCGCGTCGCGCCGCGCTCTTTGGCCATCAGGCAGGCGTACTCGACCATCTTCTTGCCGATCCCACGGTTGTGGTAGAACGGCAGGACGTAGAGCGAGCCGACCTCGGCGAGATCGGTCTTGTCGGGATAGAAATAGAGCGTGACGCACGCGATGATGTTCTCGTCGATCTCGAACACGAAGAACTGGTCGATGTTCTTCTCAATCGCCTGCTGCGTGCGGTGGATGAGCTCCTCGCGCCGGACGGCGTTCCGCGTGAGATTGTAGATGAGGCGGACGTCGCTGCGCTTGGCCTTCCGGATCTGCTGGTAGTCGTTGCCGTAGACGAGCGAGCCGACGCCCTCGCTCGAGAAAATCTCGTTGATGAGGCCGTCGAAGATCGTGCCGTCGACGATGTGGACGCGCGGCGTGCCCGTCTCGATGGCCTTGACCGCGTGGGCGGCCTTGCTGCGCGAGGCCTCGGCGATGCTGTCGGGCTTGTCCTGCACGATCGAGCGCAGGGCCTCGACCGAGATCTCGCGGCGGATGGTGCCGTCGATCTCGAGGCCGGGGTGGTTGGTCAGGTAGATGATCTTCGTGGCGTGCAGCGCCTCGGCGAGCTCGGCGGCCAGCAGGTCGGAGTTCACCCGCAGCGAGCGCCCGTCGGGGCCGAAGGCGATGGGCGAGACGATCGGCACGGCCTGCTGGTCAATGAGCGCCGAGAGGAAATCCTTGTCGATCCGCTCCACGCGGCCCGTGAACTGCTGGTCCACGCCGCGGATGATGCCGATGGGCAGCGCGCGGATGGAATTGGTGAGGGCGCACTTCAGGCTGTTCTGGGTCAGGCCCTCGAGAATGGCGTGCGAGACCCGGGACGAGGCGCGAATCGCGAGGTCCAGCGTCGGGGCGTCGGTCACGCCGGTGCCATAGGCGTCGGTGATCGCGACGTTGCGCAGCTGGGCGAGCTCGATGAGCTGCTGGCCGATGCCGTGGACGAGGACGACCTTGATGCCGAGGCTGCGGAGCACGGCGATGTCCACGAGGAGATTCCCGAGGTTCTCGTCGGCCACGATGGCGCCGTCGATGGCGATGATGAAGATCTGGCCCTGGAACCGCGGGACATATTTCAGGATGCCGCGCAGGTCCGTCGGCTTGATGGTAGTCGCGAGCGCGCTGGAGGGAGGAGGGGGCGGGGGTTGGCCGTTGCCGTTGCTCATCAATGTATGGGACGGGCTCTTCTCCACGATGGCGCCCGTCGCGTCAATGCACTTGCAGCGTCCAGGACTTGGAGCCGTGCGCGCCCAGGAGCGTGACGTGATACTGGCCGGGCTTGAGGACACCGGCGGGAACCGTGATGCGGATGACGCTCTCGCGGGTGCGCGAGAGCAGGCCGCCGGCCAGGCGGTCGAAGTCAGGGGCGATCACGACCTGGTCGGCGCGCACATAGACGTCGGCGCCGGCCAGCTGCTGCTTGTTGTCGGGCAGCGTGCAGCGGAAGCCGATCGGGTAGGCCATCAGGGCATTGGCGGTGGGCGCGGCGGCGACGCTGACGATCTCCGCCGGCAGGGCGGGCGGATCGATCAGCTTCTCGCGGAGCAGGGGCGGCAGGCCGCCGGCCACGCTGGTGACGACG
>JAFEGX010000011.1 GCA_018239675.1 Verrucomicrobiota bacterium | reverse complement strand
GTATTTTCCGGTGCCCGCAATCAACAAAGTTGCGTGCTGGAACACAAGACCACCTCGGGAGCTTTGTATATCTTGGCCCCGTGATCACTTACCGCCGCTGCAATTTTTCGCCTTTCTTGGGCGCGGTGCGTGGTCACGACCTATGATTGAACCCCGCCCCAACCCCTCCTTTCGCGAACTCCTGAATTCGGGTCGCTTCATCTATGGCGCCGAACTGGTGACCACGCGCGGCATTCCCGAGCCTGACCAGCGCCCGAAGCTGGTGGAACTGGGCGAAGGCCTGGCCGCCGACTCCCGCATCTCGTGGGTGTCCATCACCGACAACCCGGGCGGCAACCCGATGATCCCGGCGGACTGGATCGCTAACCTCCTCAAGCCGCGCGGCAAGGAGCTGGTGATCCACCTCACCTGCAAGGACCTCAACCGGAACGGACTCGAGTCGGCGGCGTGGCGTTATGCGGCCGAAGGCTTCCACAACATTCTCGCGCTGACCGGCGACTATCCGACGGCCGGTTTCCACGGTCCGGCCCAGCCGGTGTTCGATCTCGATTCGGTCAGCCTCGTCTCGATGTTGCGCGCGATGAACGAGGGCCTCGAGACCACGAAGCCCAGCGGCAAGGTCGAGCGGCTGCCCAAGACGAATTTCTTCATCGGCTGCGCGGTCTCGCCGTTCAAGCGCCAGGAGCGCGAGCTGCTGCCGCAGTACTTCAAGCTCGCCCGCAAGATCCAGTGTGGCGCGCAATGGGTGATCCCGCAGCTCGGGTACGACATGCGGAAATTCCATGAGATTAAACTCTTCCTGGATTGGTCGGGTCTCTCCGCCCCCGTCATCGGCAACGTCTACGTGTTGAACAAGGGCGTCGCCCGGATGTTCAACCAGAACAAGATTCCCGGCTGCGTGGTCAGCGACGCGTTGTACGCCCAGGTTGAGAGGTACGCCGCCGGCCCCGACAAGGGGAAGGCCTTCTTCACCGAGCTCGCGGCCAAACAGCTCGCGGTCTTCAAGGGTCTCGGCTTTGCCGCTGGCTACCTCGGCGGCATCCACAAGGCCGAGGCCTTCGCCCAGATCATCGATCTCGCGGAAAGCTACGGGCCGAACGACTGGAAGGAGTTCGTGAAGGAGATCCAGTACCCGAAGGAAAACGAATTCTACCTCTTCGAGCGCGACCCGGCCACCGGGCTCGGCAACCGCGACCTGCTCAATGCCGACTATCTCCGCTCGCTGGACGAGCCGGCCAAGGCCCGCGAGGTCACGCTGAGCTACCGGTTCACGCGCCTCATGCACAGCCTCGCCTTCACTCCCGGCAAGCGGCTCTTCCCGGCCATCCAGAAAACCTATGCGCGGCTCGAGGCCGGGAAGCACACCACGACGCTCAAGGCGATGCACGCGGTCGAGCATGCGTCGAAGACCGTGATGTTCGGCTGCAAGGACTGCGGCGACTGCTCGCTGCCCGACGCCGGCTACTTCTGCCCGCGGGCCTCCTGCTCGAAGACCCAGCGCAACGGCCCGTGCGGCGGCTCGTTCGACGGCCGCTGCGAGCTCGATGACAAGGACTGCATCTGGGCCCGCGCCTACGACCGGCTCAAGTACTACGGCGAATCCCGCGACATGATCAAGGGGCCCGCGGTCTTCGCCAACGCGAGCCTCAGCGGGACCTCCGGCTGGGCGAACAACTTTCTCGGCCGCGACCATCACCAGGTGCCGCAGCCGGTGGCCCAGACGCCCAGTGCCAAGGCCCAAACGCCAAACGGCTAGCGCGCCTCCGACCTTCGACGTTCGACCTTAAACCTTCGACTCCCCCGTCCCCATGCCCATCCCCAACCTCACCATCATCGGCGAATCGATCAACGACTCGGTGCCGGCGACCAACAAGCTCTTCGAGGCGAATGATCTCGCCGGACTCAAGGAGCTCGCGAAATCCCAGGACATCGGCGGCGCCGGCTACATCGACGTCAACGTCGGCCCCCGTCCCGCTGCGTTCCTCGCCCAGATGGTCCGCGAAGTGCAGGGCGTCACGACCAAGCCGATCTCGATTGATACCCCCGACCCGGTCATGGCCGAGGCCGCGCTCAAGGCCTACGACCGCGCCCGCGCCGGCGGGAAGCTGCCGGTGCTCAACTCCATCGCCCAGACCCGGCGCGAGATGTTCAAGCTGACGAAGGTCATGCCGTTCATGCCGATCCTCCTTGCGTCCGAACGGCTCGAGCAGGGGGTGGGACAACCGAACCACACCGCGGCCGAGGTCCACCAGACCGCGCGCGAGCTGGTCGCGGAGGCCGCGCAGTACGGCATCCCGGTCGAGCACTGCATCATCGACCCCGCCATCTCGCCGATCGGCGCCGACTCGGACGGACGGTTCCAGTGCCTGATGGGCGCGATCCGGCTCATCCACGGGGATCCGGCGCTGAAGGGAGTCCACATGTCGGTTGGCCTGAGTAATTTCAGCGTGATGCTGCCGCCGAAGCGCGCCGACGGCTCGCCCACCAAGGGTCCCCTCGAGAGCGCCTTCCTCACGATGGCGGTGCCGCTCGGCATGGACCACGTCATCGGCTCGGTGAAGCGCAAGTACGAGCTGCTGCCGCCGGACCATCCCGCGATGCTTTGCCTGAGCGACTGCCTGAAGCTCGAGGGCTTCGACGTCATCATGCGCGTGCAGGAGTACTACTCGAGCTGAGGTCTGCTGGCCCCGCGTAGCGGAGATACTAACTCCGCACGCGGCCGAAAGCAGATTGGAAACCGCGCCCGCTTCGGCACCCTTGCCCGAAAAATCCCCGTTACCACCATGGCTCCCAAGATTGTCCCCTCCGACATCGAAATTGCCCACCAGGCAAAAATGCTGCCGATCGAACAGATCGCGGCCCGGCTCAACATCCCGCCCGACGCGCTCGAGCGCTACGGCAAGTTCAAGGCCAAGGTGGGACTCGACTTCTACCGGCAGCAGCTGACCAAGCCGCGCGGCCGCCTGGTGCTCGTGACCGCCATCTCGCCCACGCCGGCCGGCGAGGGCAAGACCACCACCACGGTCGGCCTCGCCGACGCGCTCAGCCGTCTCGGCAAGCGCGCCATCGTCTGCATCCGCGAGCCGTCCCTCGGCCCGAGCTTTGGCGTGAAGGGCGGCGCGGCCGGCGGCGGCTACGCCCAGGTCATGCCGATGGAGGACATCAACCTCCACTTCACGGGCGATTTCCACGCCATCACGTCGGCGCACAACCTCCTGTCGGCCATGGTGGACAACCACCTCACCCACGGCAACGCGCTCGGGCTCGACCCGAACCGCATCGTGTGGAAGCGCGTGCTCGACATGAACGACCGCGCGCTGCGCGAGGTCGTCATCGGGATGGGCGGCGTCGCCAACGGCACCGTCCGCCAGTCGGGCTTCGACATCACCGTCGCCTCCGAGGTCATGGCCATCTTCTGCCTCTCGCAGGACCTCAAGGAGCTCCGCGAGCGCCTCGGCCGCATCGTGGTCGGCTACACGCGCGACAAGAAGCCGGTGACCGCCGGCGACCTCAAGGCCAACGGCGCGATGGCCGTGCTGCTCCGCGACGCGCTCGCGCCGAACCTGGTGCAGACGCTGGAGAACAACCCGGCGTTCGTGCACGGCGGTCCCTTCGCCAACATCGCCCACGGCTGCAACAGCGTGCTCGCCACCAAGCTCGCGCTCACGCTCGGCGACTACACCGTGACGGAGGCCGGCTTCGGCGCGGACCTCGGCGCCCAGAAGTTCCTCGACATCAAGTGCCGCTTCGCCGGCCTCCAGCCCGACGCCGTCGTGATCGTCGCGACGGTCCGCGCGCTGAAGATGCACGGCGGCGTGGAGAAGGCGGACCTCAAGACGCCGAACGCCGCCGCCGTCGAGCGCGGCCTCGCGAACCTTGAGAAGCACCTCGAGAACATCGCCGGCTACGGCCTGCCCGCCGTCGTGGCGGTCAATCATTTCATCTCCGACACCGACGAGGAATTCGCCGTCATCGAGCGCCGCTGCGCGCAGCTGGGCGTCAAGGCCGTGCGCGCCACCCACTGGGCCGAGGGCGGCGCCGGCGCGGAGCAGCTCGCGCGGGCGGTCATCGCGGTCGCCGAGCAACCCGGCAAGCAGTTCAAGTTCCTCTATCCGGACGAGCTGCCGCTCTGGGAGAAGGTGCGCATGATCGCGCAGAAGATCTACGGGGCGAAGGACATCGTCGCCAGCGCGCGCGTGAAGACGAAGTTCGGGGACCTTGAGAAGGCCGGCTACGGGAAGTTCCCGATCTGCATGGCCAAGACGCAGTACTCGTTCTCGACCGACCCGAGCCTCCGCGGCCGGCCGACCGGCTTCGACGTGGAGATCCGCGAGGTCAACGTCTCCGCTGGCGCCGGCTTCATCGTCTGCCTCACGGGCGAAATCATGACCATGCCAGGACTTCCCAAGGTGCCGGCTGCCGAGGCCATCGACCTCGACGCCGCCGGCCAGATCGTCGGGCTGTTCTGATGCTCTTCCGCCAGATCCTGGTCCCCCGCGTCCTCTCGTTCACGTCGTCGGGTGAGCGGTCGCCGGCGCCGCCGTCGTCCGGCGGGCCGCGTGGAGCGGGGGAAAAGCCCGTCCGCCCGACGCCCGTCGCCGGCCACCCCCGCCGCCGCTGGCTGATCGCCGCCATGGGCACGCTGCTGCAGCTGTGCCTCGGCTCGGTCTATGCCTGGAGCTATTTCCAGAAGCCGCTGGTGGACACGTACGGCTGGACGAATGCCCAGGTGGCCTGGACGTTCAGCCTCGCGATCGGCTTCCTCGGCCTCGCCGCCGCGGCCGGCGGCCTGCTCCTGCCGAGGACCAGCCCGCGCAAGCTCGCGGCCATCGGCAGCCTGCTCTACGGCGTCGCCCACGTGCTCGCGGCCTTCGCCCTGAGCGGGCAGTCGCTCCCGCTGCTTTACCTCGGCTACGGCATCATCGGCGGCATCGGCCTCGGCTTCGGGTACGTCACGCCGGTGGCAACCGTCGCGAAGTGGTTCCCCGACAAGAAGGGCCTCGTGACCGGCATGGTCGTGATGGGCTTTGGCTTCGGCGCGCTGCTGATGAGCAAGGTCATCGCGCCGACGCTGATGGCCGCCTTCCACGGCTCGCTGCCGCTGGTGTTCGCTGGGAGCGGCGGCATCCTGGGCGTGACCGGATTCATTGCGGCCCACTTTCTCCACAATCCGCCGGGCCGGGCCAAGGCCGTGGCGGGCGACGAGCCGCTGTGGCCCGCCCTGCGCTCGCGGCGCTTCGCGCTGATGTGGCTCGTGTTCTTCTGCAACATCGCCGCCGGCATCGCGATCATCGGGTTCCAGTCGCCGCTGCTGCAGGACCTCTGGCGCAAGGTGAACCCGCTCACCGACGCGGCCACGCTGGCGGCGTACGGCGCGACGCTCATCGCCGTCTCGTCGGTCTTCAACGGCATCGGCCGCTTTGCGTGGGGCGGTCTCTCGGACCATCTCGGCCAGCTGGTCACGTTCCGGATTCTCCTCGCCACGCAGGTGGTCGCGTTCGCCGCGCTCATGTTCACCGGCAACGTCTGGGTGTTCGCCGGGCTGATCTGCTACGTGCTGCTCTGCTACGGCGGCGGCTTCGGCATCATGCCGTCGTTCGTGCTGAACACCTTCGGGCCCGGCCGCATGGCGGTCGTCTATGGCTGCATCCTCACCGCGTGGTCCACCGCCGGCGTGGTCGGGCCGCAGGTTGTCGCGGCCCTCAAGGACCGCTACGGCCCCGCGGCCTCGTCCCACGCGTTTGCCGTCGGCGCCGGGCTGCTGATGACGGGTTTCCTGATTTCATTGCTTTTGACTGTTCCGCCGCGTGATGGAAAAACCGTCACGCATGGCTGATTTCCTGGGCACCCTCCGCGCGCGTCCCCTCCTCGCGGACGGGGCGATGGGATCCTACCTGTTCAAGCTCACGGGCCGGCTCTCGGAAACCAACCACGTCTACGAGGCCTTCAACGTCGACCAGCCCGACCTGGTCCGCCGGGTCCACACCGAATACCTCGCGGCGGGGGCGCGCTGCCTCAAGACCAACACCTTCGGCGCGAACCGCGTCCAGCTGCGGCCCTTCGGCCTGGAGCCCCGCGTCGCCGCGCTCAACCGCGCCGGCGTGCAGGTCGCGCGCGACGCGATCGCCCGGTTCCAGGAGGTGCACGGCGACGCCGGGCCGTTCTTCGTGCTGGCATCGGTCGGCCCGACCAATCCCGCGCTCGCCACGGCCGCGGAGGTGGAGGCGTGCTACCGCGAGCAGCTCGTGACGCTGGCCGCGGCGGGGGCTGACGCCCTGCTGCTCGAGACCTTCGGCGTGCAATCGCAGCTGGAGCTGCTGATCGGGCTGATCCGCTCCCTGCCGGCCATGCCGCCGATCATCGCCGAGATGACGCCCAAGGGCGGGGAGGGCGGTCATCCGCTCGAGCCCGAGCCCGTGGCGTTCGTGAACCGCATGGCGCTGCTCGGCGTGCCCGTCGTGGGCATGAACTGCTGCGCACCCTGGGACGCGAGCGCCTTCGTCGACGCGGCGAAGGACGCGCCGCCGGTCCGCTCCGGCGCGGTGCAGCTGGCAGTGATGCCGAACGCGGGCGGCTTCCAGCGGATCGGCAACCGGCTCATGACCTCGGTCAATCCCGAGCTCGCCGGCAAGCTCGCGCGGTCCTTTTCCGACCTTGGCGTCCGGCTGCTCGGCGGCTGCTGCGAGATGCATCCCGAGCACATCGAGGAAATGCACAATTACCTCGAGTCGCGCCGGGCGGGGGAACGCGTGGTCGCCGCGCCCGCCTCAACGGAGGCCGTGCCGGTCGGCGACGCCGAGAAACGCCGGAACGGGCCGCTGTCACGCAAGCTCAAGGACGGGCAGTTCGTCGTCAGCATCGAGGCGCTGCCGCCGCGCGGCACCGATGACCGCATCGTCCAGAGCAAGGTCGATTTCCTCGCGCAGGTCGCGAAGTCGGGCCTCGTTGACGCGGTGGACTTCACCGACGGCTCGCGCGGGATCCCGCTGATCTCGCCGGGCGACTTCATCCAGGTGATCCGGTCGCGCCTGGGCTGGACGGCGGAGCAGGGCGACCCGATCGAGCTGATCCCGCATTTCACGGCGCGCGACCTCAACCTCATGGGCATCCAGAGCCGGCTGGTGGGCTACCACCACAACCGGATCCACAACGTGCTCTTCGTGACCGGCGACCCGCCGAAGATGTCACCGACCTACCCGCGCTCGACCGCGGTGTTCGATCTCGACTCGATCGCGATGATCCGGCTGACCCATTCCTGCCTGAACGCGGGTGTCGATTTCGGCGGCGTACCGCTCGGCAAGGAGGCGCGGCCGCACACCCATTTCACCATCGGCGCCGGCGTCGAGCCCGAGTCGCCGGATCCGAAGCGGGAGTTTGAGCGCCTCCAGCAGAAGCTCGAGGCCGGCGCGGACTACATCATGACGCAGCCGGTGTTCCATCCGGGACCGCTGCAGGCGCTGGAGAAATTCCGGGGCCGGCGCCCGTTCCTGATTGGCGTGATGGTCCTGGCGAACCTCGAGCACGCGCGGCGCATGGCCCAGGTGCCCGGGGTGGTGATCCCGGAGCAACTGCTCGGCCGCCTCGCGGCCAGGAGCAGTGTCGAGGACCAGGCGAAGGTCGGCCGCGACATCGCCGCCGAGCAGATCCAGGAACTCGTCCACGACGGCTGGCCCGGCGTCTACCTGATGTCCACCGCCGTCGGCCTCGGCACGCTCGACGTCCTCCGCGCCGGCCTGGGCCGGTGAGCGGGGCGGACGGATTTCCCTCCGCGGAGGCCTGTCCAGCGTCAGGCCGCAAGGACGACGGATCTTTCGGGGCGAAAAAAAGGGCCGGTCCTTGCGACCGGCCCCGATACTACCACACGCAATGGCTCACGCGGTGCGGGCCTGCGTCGTGTAGGCGCGGCTCATCGCGAGAGCAAAGAGGCCGGTGAAGGCGAGGTCGCCCACGAGCGTGTTGCGGAAGAACCAGACGGTCGGCGGGAACTCCGGGTGGCCCACGGTCATCGCCTGCCACCAGCCCGCGAGGGTCTTGGCGTAATAGGCGTCACCGAGCCACGAGGCCGTGTTGCTGGCGAAGTAGAACAGCACCGAGCAGCCGAGGACGCCACCGAGGAGG
Organism: Verrucomicrobiota bacterium; assembly: GCA_018239675.1. Classification (GTDB taxonomy): domain Bacteria; phylum Verrucomicrobiota; class Verrucomicrobiia; order Opitutales; family Opitutaceae; genus Opi-474. The sequence goes on along the minus strand of JAFEGX010000011.1, from coordinate 55,644 downwards.
TTCAGCACCGTGCGCCGGCGCGCGACCCAGGCGCCGACCCCGAGGGCCGCCGCAAAGCACGCGATGCGGAGCAGCGCGCCGCCCAGCTCCCAGGTATAGCCGTACTGCGTCGCGTAGTAGTGGTCGATCCAGAGATCACTGGCGGACAGGGCCACGAAGGGCACGAGCCACAGCGCGCGGCGCTCCAGGTAGGCGGCGCCGCAGAACGCGAGCGCCATGATCGGCGAGACGTTCGACAACTCCGGGACAAACACCGCGCCGACCCGGTAGGCGGCGGCGGCGACAATCAGCGCGAGCGCGAGGATGAGATGCGAGTTTTTCATGATGGTGATGATGGTGGGTTGGAATGGATGCGGAGAAAGGAAACGGACGAAAGGGTCAGCGGAAACGGATGGCCTTGGTCTCCTCGACGAGGGCAAGGATGTTCTCGAACGGCACGTCGGGCTCGAGCACGTGGGTCGGCGCGATCATCACCCGCGCCCCGAACTCGCGGTGCAGCCGGGCGATCTCGCGCACGCGCCGCCGGACGTCGTCGGGCGTGCCGAAGGGCATCGTGGTCTGCGTGCCGACCATGCCGCTCAGGCCGAGGGTTTTCGCGAACCGCCGCGCGAGCTCGCCGGCATCCATGCACTCGGGCTGGACGGGATTGAGGATGTCGACGCCGACCTCGATCAGCTCCGGCACGATCGGCAGGATGTCACCGTCGGAGTGGTAGTGCACCCAGACCTTGCGGCGGCCCGACGCCTCGCGGATCGCCGCGATGACCTTCGCCAGGCGGGGCTTCAGGTGCTGCCGCCACATCGGGACCGACAGCATCATGCCGGTCTGCATGCCGACGTCGTCCCCGAGGCCGATCACGTCGATGCCCTCGCGGGCAAACGCGCGGACGACGTTGCACGAGCGCTCCGTGAACCAGTCGAGAAGCCAGTCGGCGATGCCATTGCCCTCGGCGAGGTCCTGGAAGAGGTTGTCCATGCCCCGCGCGTACCACGACAGCTCAAAGGTCGTGCACTCCATGCCGGCGAAGGCGACTTTGCCGCGGGCGTGGATCTGGCGCATCCGCTTCTGCACGGCCGCGTAGTGCGCCGGGTCGGAGGTGTCGGGCCACGGGAGCCGCTCGAGCTGGGCGACGCTGGTGACGTGCTCCAACGGGTGCAGCATGGTGCGAAAGTGATAGGCTTGGCCGACCGTGCCCTTGGGCGGCTCGACGTGCGCGATGCAGAACGGCCCGATCTCGGCCTTTTCCGGGAGGACGGAGCCGACCTCGGCCAGCGCGGCGCGCCACGCCTGTGGGTTCTCGTTGTAGCCGACCCACTCGAAGCCGAAGTCCGTCTCGAAGGCCAGCTCCGCGTTGCGCACGCCGGTGCGCTCCTCGATCACGTCGGCGACCGGCGGGGTGACGGGCAGGTTGAGCGGCATCCACTCGGCGCCGGTGCCCGCCATCATCGCGTGGAAGTTCTCGCGGGCGTTCATCGGGAGAAATGGGGAGCCATGGCCGCGATGTGGGCCGGGGTGCTGCCGCAGCAGCCGCCCACGATGCGCGCGCCGGCCGCCAGCAGGCGCGGCGTGGCCGCCGCGAACTGCGCCGCGGACTCGTCATAACAGATCGCGCCGTCGACCAGGCGCGGGGAACCGGCGTTCGGCTGGACGATCACCGGACGGCCCGCCGCGGCCGCGACCAGCTCGGCGGTGAGCCGGACATAGTCGTCCAGCGAGAGTTCGGTGCCGCAGTTGGCGCCGACCACGTCCGCGCCGGCGGCGACGAGTGCGGCCAGCGCGGGACCCGCCGCCGTGCCCATCATGGTGCGATAACCGGCGGACGACTGCTGGAAACTGTAGGTTGCGATCACGCACTCGGCGCCCGCGGCCTTCGCCGCCCGCACGGCCAGCACCGCCTCGGCGGGGTCCGACATGGTCTCAACCAGGATGAGGTCCGCCCCGCCCTCAAGCAGCGCGGCCGCCTGCTCGCGGAACGCGAGGGCCACCTCGTCCTCCGCCGCGTCCCCCAGCGGCTCAAGCATGCCGCCGAACGGGCCGATGTCGCCCAGCACCCAGGCCCGGTCCCCGGCGCAGTCGCGCGCCAGCCGGGCGCCGGCGACGCTGAGTTCACGCACGCGGTGCGCGGCGCCGTGGCCGGCGAGCACGCAGGAGGTGCCGCCAAAGGTGTTGGTCGTGAGCAGCTCCGCCCCGGCCTCGGCATAGGCGCGGTGCACCTGCCGCACGCGGTCGGGATGATCCACGTTCCAGAATTCTCCGCCCTGGCCGGGCGCTAGGCCCAGCTGCTGCAGCTGGGTACCGGTGGCGCCGTCGCCCAGGATGGGGCGACGGTCCAGGGTCTCGCGGAACTGGGCGGCGCGGGTCACGGGGAGAGCTGGTGGACCGCGTCGAGGAACTCGCTCGCGCGGTCGGCGTTGCGGAACGGGGTGCAGACCGTGAGCCAGAGGCCGTCCGGCCCGAGCTCGCGCAGCACGTGGAGCGCGTCGTCGGCGTCCTCGGCCAGGATCTGCACCGCCTTGCCGGCTTCGCGGCAGCGGCGGTAGACGTCGAGCCAGCGCGACGCGTTGCCGTGGCCCGCGCCGTAGACCCACTGCACGGCGTTCAGCCGCGGCAGCGCCAGCATCGTCTCGAGGTGCTGGAGCGCCTGCGGGCCGTCGAGGTGGAAGATCGTCCGCTCCAGGGGCGCCATCTCCATCTCGATCGAGGGGCGGATCAGCTCCTCGCCGACCTCGCGCGAGACGAGGCACCAGAAGTCGCAGCTCGGCACGTAGGCGGGGCCGTCGTGGAGGTAGGAGCACCACGTCGTGCTGGGCTGGCCGAGCGCCGTGAGCTTCTGGTGCAGCCGGCGGAACGCCTCCACGTACGCGCGCGCCGCGTGCAGGCTGGCGCGGCGGACGAGGTCGGGGGCGTCGATGAGGTCGAGGCAGAGATTCTCGGGGCCGCGGAGGCCGGCGAGCATGTCGAAGCTGCCGTGCAGGTCGGGCATCGCCACGTAGAACCGGCCCGCAAAGCGGTCGGCCGCGAGGGAGATCATCGCGTCGATGGTCTCCCAGTAGAGGTTGCCGAAGTCCGGGGGCGTCGCGATGAACCGCTCCCAGTCCGCGGTCTCGTGCAGCGTGTGCTGGCACCAGCTCGTGCTCTCGCCGAAGACGAGCTCGGCGCCGAACAGCGTCGAGGTGAGGTCGGGGCCGACGTTGGGCATCCAGCACGGCACGCTGTCGCCGAGGGCCGGGCTGGTCTCGAGCATCGCGAGGGCGGACTCGACCTGGAAGCCGACGTCGAGCCAGCGCTCGCGGAGCGTCGCGTGGTTCGAGCGCGGGGCGCGCAGCGAGCCGCGGTTCTCGACGTAGAGCGTGACCGGCGGGCGGTCGAGCCGGCCGCCCCGCCACCAGGCGGCGTAGCGCGCGTTCGACGCCGCGAGGGTGAAGTAGTGGTTGCGCGGGTTCATGGCGGCGGCTCAGGCGGCGGTGCCGTTGAAGTCGCGGATGGCGTCGACCATCGCGATGATGTTGGCGACCGGGGTCCGGGCCTGGATGTTGTGGATCGTGTTGAACACGAAGCCGCCGTTCGGGGAGAAGGCCTTGAGCCGGGCGGTGACCTCGGCGCGCACCTCCCTGGGCGTGCCGAAGGGCAGGGTGCGCTGCGTGTCGACGCCGCCGCCCCAGAACACGATCCGGTCGCCGAAGTCCGCCTTCAGCCGCACCGGGTCCATGTCCTTCGCCGAGCACTGCACCGGGTTGAGGATGTCGAAGCCGACGTCGATGAAGTGGTCGATCAGCGGCCGCACCGCGCCGCACGAGTGCTTGAAGGTCTTCCACTTCGTGTGGCGGTGGATCCAGTCGTTCACCCGGCGGTAGTACGGCGCGAAGAGCTCGTCGAATGTCGCCGGCGAGCAGAACTGGGACTGCTGCGTGCCGAAGTCGGTCCCGCAGATCACGATCACGTCGACCGTGTCGCCCGCGAGCTTCGCCCAGGTCGCGAGGTTCCGCAGCGCGACTTCGCACTGGTAGTCGAAGATCCGGTGCACGAGGTCGCGGCGCTCGACGAGGGAGATGTACCACTCGCCGATGTCGCGGATGCCCTTGGGGTGCTTGAGGAACGCCGCCGGCACGAAGGCGATGTCGCCGAACGCGGTGCCGCCGACGCCGGAGACCACCGCGCGGTCCTCGTGGGCGACCCGGGCGAACTCCTTCCGCCAGTGGGCGAGGTCCTCCGCGCCGAGGGGCTTGAACTCCTCGCAGTTGTCCGCGGGGTCGAGCTGGTCCTCCTCGAACGGCTCCTGCCGCACGATCGCGTCGAAGAAATACCCGCCCGCCGGCATGTGGCCGCTGGCCGGCACCGACGTGTCGCCCTCGGGAAAGAGATAGACGTCGCCCGACGGCTCCTCGCGGGGCCGGAAGCCCGCGGGCACCAGCACCAGCTGGCCCCACGGCGCGCGCCACTCGTGCCAGCCCTCGTTGGGAAAGCCGAACATGGTGCCCCGGCCGTTCGCGCCGACGCAGTCCGAGCCGAGCGCGCGGGCGAGGTCGTCCTCCACCTCGCCAAGCATCTGGAAGGGCTCGATGACCTTCACCGGGTGCGGGGGCAGGCCGTAGTGCTCGCGCAGCGCGGCGACGCAGCTGACGTGGAGGCTGGTCAGGCCGGTGCTGCCGAAGTCCACCGGGACCGGGCCGGGCTGGTGGGCAAGCGCCCGCTGGACTTTTTCGCGCGAGGTCATGGGCGCGCCTCAGGCCTTCAGGCCCAGCAGGTCCTCCTTCAGCCGGAGGTAGTACAGGTAGTCGTCCGGATCCACGTTCGGCGGGCAGCGGTGGTCGCAGAACGGGATGAACCCGCCTTTCGCGACGTAGGGCACGAGCGACCCGAGGTAGGAGCGGATCTCGGCCCGGCTGCGGCCCAGGACCATCTTGTCCATGCCGCCCATGATGCGGAGCTCGGGACCCCATTTCTCGAGCGACTCACCCGGGTGGCCGGAGCCGTTCACCTCCCACGGGAACATCGTGTTCACGCCGCCGGCGAGGAAGTGGGGGATCAGCGGCCGGACGTCGCCGTCGCAGTCGATCCAGAAGATGTCCACGCCGTGCGCGCGGAGCTTCTTCGTGATGCGCTGGTAGCGCGGCACCACGACGTCGCGGAAGAAGCCGACCGAGACCAGCGGGCCGCTCTTGTAGCAGATGTCCTCCCAGCCCGAGGCGAAGTCGAACTTCAGGTGCGGGAGCACCTGGTCGAGCGTGTCCTCGATCAGCTGGCAGGACACCTCGACGATGTCCTCGACCATCTCGGGGTAGTCGTAGACGGCGTAGGCGAGGCCCTCGACCGTGAGCATGTCGCGGACCTTGCCGATCATCGAGCCGCACCAGATGCCGACCGGGTAGTCGCGGTCGGCCGGGTGCTTCTGCTGGAGCGCGGCGACGTCGAGCCGGCGGTCGGGATGGCCGCGGTCAAAGCGCTCGGCCTTCACCTTCGCCCAGTCCGCCGGCGTCTTCACCGTGGCCTCGAGGAAGTGCGGGATGGTGTCGTGGCCGTCGAGCGGCACCTCGGCGATGAGGCCGTCGCCGTTGCGGAGGATCCGGCTGTTGGCCGTGTGCGAGATCTCCTCGGTGGGGAACACCGGGTGCATCCACGGGGTGTAGATGACGTCGGTGCGGTCGAAGTTCAGGAAGATGTCGGCGTCGCTGTTGTTCGTGATGCCGTGGTCCCGGAACATCGGCCAGAGCTTGAAGTTGTCGTCCCAGTACCCGAACTCCATGTTGAAACAGCGGTCCACCGGCTGGTGGTGCATCTGGCGGCGGAATCGCTCGCGGTCGGTCAGCGTGCCGCGCCACTTCGGGAGGAAGGGTTGGATGGGTGAGGGGGTCATGCGAAGGGTCAGTAGTAGCCGTATTTCTCCACGAGGCGGATGATGCCCTGGTAGGTCTGCCAGCTGACCTGCGGCGGCACGGAGTGGTCGGAGTGGTAGGCGTAGCCGCGCGTGGCCATGCCGGCGGCGAACTTGGTGCGAATCTCCTCCTCGAGCAGGTCGAGGTCGTTCGTCGCCATCTTCATCACGTCGATGTTGCCGAACATCGCGAGGCGGTCGCCGTGGGTGGGGGCAAACTGCCGGATGTCCATGCCGGCCTTCGCCTCGATCGGCTGCAGGCAGTCGAAGCCGGCGGCGACGTAAAGGTCGAGGACGCTGCTGACGCGGCCGTCGGTGTGGTAGATCACCTTCATGCCCCGCTGGTGCGCCCAGTCGGCCATCTGCCGGTGGAACGGCCAGACCAGCTCCCGGTACATCGCGGGCGAGCACATCGTGGCGTGGTTGAAAGCCATGTCGCCATAGATCCAGACGCCGTCGGGCTGGCAGCCCTCGGCGATGACCGCCTCCCAGGAGCGGAGCACGATCTCGGTGTGGACCTTGACGATGTCGCGGACCCATTCCGGGTCCTCGATCATCGCGACCAGGAAGACCTCGTCGCCGATGAGCCGGCGGAGGGCCTCAAAACCCTCGACGCCGGACAGGTGGGTCCACTTGCCGAGCTGCCGGGCTTCGCGGTAGCGCAGGGCGGCGAGCCTCGTGTCGATCTGGTTGGGGGCCGCGAGCATGGCGGGCCGGTAGGTCCGCTCCCAGGCCGCGCGCGAGTCGCAGCCGAAGCTGATGTGCTCGGGGGTGCCGGAGCGGCCCTTCCAGAAGCGCGCGACGCCGCCCCAGGCGTCGCGCACGGTCTCGGTTTCCGCGTCCTGGCTCAGCACCTCGCGCTGCCCGGGAAACACGGCCGGCCAGGACCAGCACAGGGCCTGGAAGTCCGCCTCGAGCAGGCGCAGCGCGTCGTTATGATCCCATTGCAGCCCCTCGCGCTGCCAACGGCTGATCGTTTCGGGCCAGAAGGTGTCCTGCCGCGGAATGCGGTCCTGGTCCTGCCGGGCGAACATGCGGTTGACGCGTTCGCACCCAGTCATGGATGTCGTCGTCATGTCCGGTCCCCATGGAAACCGGGGGCGGAGGCCTGGTTCAGGCCGCCACTGCCACGAGTTGCTTGGCGACGTCCACGGCCGTGCCGGCGTCGGCGGCATAGCCGTCCGCACCGATGTCGTCCGCGAAAGCCTGGGTGATGGGGGCGCCGCCGACCATGATCTTCGTGTGGGTGAGGCCCGCGGCCTTCAGCACGCGGACGGTCTCCTTCATGGCGGGCATGGTCGTGGTGAGCAGCGCGGAGAGGCCGACGAGGTGGGCCTTGTGCTCCTGCGCGGCGGCGAGGTATTTCTCCGGCGGCACGTTGGTGCCGAGGTCGACGACGGCGAAGTTCGCGCCGCGCCACATCATGGAGATGAGGTTCTTGCCGATGTCGTGCAGGTCGCCCTGCACCGTGCCGATCACGGCCGTGTATTTCGGCTTGATGCCCGCGCTCGCCAGGAGCGGCTCGAGCAGCTTCAGCGCCTCCTTCATCGCCCGGGCCGCGACGAGCATCTCGGGCACGAAGATCTCGTTCCGTTTGAACTGGTCGCCGACGATCGCCATGCCGGGCACGAGGCCCTGCTCGACGATGGTCTGCGGGCCAGTGCCGGCCGCGAGGAGTTCCTGGGTAAGCCGCACAGTGTCCGCCCGCTTTCCGGCAGCCACGGCAGCAGTCAAGTCATTGAGGAGGGGCATACGTCTGTTTCTAGGACCGCCGCCGCCGGGAAGTAAATGCCCATACCGCGAAACCTCCCCCCTTGCACACAACTATTACCAATTGTTACATGCGGCATGCGTTGTCAGGGTCTCGCGACCGGAGTTTACAGTCTTAATCAGCCCACAAGCGCAGCTTAAGCCCACAGCAAAAAATGCCCAATTCATCCATCATAGCGGTGATTGCCTGCGGCGTGCTCGAACCCGAGGTGCGGCATTACGCGGCGGACCGACCGCAGGTCCGGCGGCTGGAGTTCCTGCCGCAGGGGCTGCATGAGGACCCTGCCCGGATGCGGGTCGAGCTGCAGGCGGCGGTCGACCGCGCCGAGGCCGACCCGGCGGTCGAGGCCATCGTGCTGGTCTACGGGCTCTGCAGCCGCGGGGTGGAGAATCTTCGCCACGACCGGTGCCCGCTGGTGATCGCGCGGGCCCACGACTGCGTCACGCTCTTCCTCGGCGACAAGGACCGCTATGCCGCGTATCAGCGCGCCCACCCGGGCACTTACTGGTACCAGCCGGGCTGGATCCGCGGCCGGGCCACCCCGGGACCCGAGCGCGAGGCGCGGCTTCGGCGGGAGTATGCCGAGAAGTTCGGCGAGGATGACGTGGAGTACCTGCTTGAGATGGACCGCGCCGGCTTCGCCCATTACACCCGCGCCGTCTACGTGGGGCTCGGCCTCGGCCAGCCGCGGCAGGACGTCGCCTACACCCAGGCCTGCGCCGCCTGCCAGGGCTGGTCGTTCGAGGAGTTAACGGGTGACCCCGCGCTGCTCCGCGCCCTGCTCGCGGGCGACTGGGACCCCCGCCGCTTCCTGGTCGTGCCGCCCCGGCACGTGATTCGCCTGACCGCGGACGACGACATCATCCGCGCCGAACCGGAGACTCTCGCCCATCAAAACGCACCTGCATCTTGAAACGCCCGACGGGCCGGTCGACCTCGGCCTGAGCGCCGGCGACCTCAACCTGCCGCTCTCCGAGTTGCTGGCCCACCGCGGCAACCCGCTCAACACCCGCTGCGCCGGCCGGGGCCTCTGCGGCGGCTGCGAGATCGGCCTCCGCCAGGGCCGGCTGCGGCGCGCGTCCGACGGCGCGGTGGTGGAGGCCGGGCCCGGCGACCGCCTGCGGTCCTGCCAGTTGCGCCTCGTCGAGGGCGCGGACGCCACCATCACGATCCCCGCCCGCTCGCTGCTCCGCCACGAGCCGGCGGTCGTGGCCGAGTTCAAGATCAACGTCCCGTGGGCCCACGACCCGCTCGATCCCCGCGCTCGCCTCGGCGCCGCGGTCGACATCGGCACCACCACGGTGGCCCTCCTGCTCTGCGAGCTCGCGACCGGCAAGGTGCTGGGCGAGGCCTCGGCGTTCAACGCCCAGATCCGGCACGGCGAAGACGTGCTCACCCGCATCCAGCACTGCCACCAGAACCCGGCGGGCGTGCGCCAGCTCCAGCATGCCGTCGCGGTCGAGACGATCCAGGTGCTCCTCGCCGAGGCCTGCGCCGAGGCGCAGGTGTCGCCGGCCGACGTCGGGATCATGACCGTCGCCGCGAACACCACCATGCAGCACCTGCTGGCGGGCGAGGACCCGAGCCCGCTGGGCGTGCATCCGTTCACTCCGGTGTTCCTGGAGCACCGCGTCTACGCCCCGGCGGACCTGCAGCTGGCGTTCGGCGGGCCGGAGGCCCGCGTGCACCTGCTGCCCGGCCCGGCCGCCTACGTGGGCGCCGACCTGGCCGCGGGGCTGGTGGCGACTGGCATGATGTACGACGACGGCCCGGTGCTGCTGGTCGACGTCGGCACCAACGGCGAGATCATCGCCAAGGTGGGCGACCGGCTGGTCGGGTGCGCCACCGCCGCGGGCCCGGCCTTCGAGGGGGCGGGCCTCACGAGCGGCACGCGCGGCGTGAAGGGCGCGATCGAGCGCATCGCGCTGCGGGGCCGGCCCTACGCTGCGGAGGTCGGCGTGATCGGCGGCGGCGCCCGGCCGATCGGCATCTGCGGGTCCGCCTACGTGGACTTCCTCTGGGAGAGCCGGCGGGCCGGGATCGTGAACTCGAGCGGCCGGCTCACGGACGAGTTTGTCGCGCGCGCGGGCGCCGTGGTGCAGGCCGACGAGTACGGCCGCAAGCTCCAGGTCCACCCGCACGGGGCGTCCGGCGCCGTCTGGATCTCGGAGGTCGACATTGCGCGCCTCCTTCAGGCCAAAGCGGCGATCGCGGCCGGCATCAACACGCTGCTCGGCCTCCTCGACACCACCGCGGCCGACGTGAAGACCGTCTACCTCGCCGGCGGCTTCGGCCTGCACCTCTCGCTGGAACACGCCATCGGCTGCGGCCTGCTGCCCGGGTTCACCCCGGGGCAGATCCAGGTCGTCGGCAACACCTCGCTCGGCGGCGCCTTCCTCGCGCTCCACGACCGCAGTCTCCTCGCGGAGATGAAGACGGCGTGCGCGCGGATGGAATCGATCGAGCTCAACCTCCAACCCGGCTTTGAAGACTCCTATATCGACCAACTGATGCTGCCCTGATCCGCCGCGCGCCACCCCACGCCCGCGCTCTCCGCCGCTCGCCCCCCTCACCATGAGCGCCACCCCCCGAGAGATTGTGCACCGCACCCTCGAATTTGCCGGGCCGCCGCGCGCGGCCCGCGACCTCTGGGTCCTCCCCATCGCGGCGGAGTCCCACCCCGGGCCCCTGCGGGAGATCGAGCGCGAGTTTCCCCCGGATTTCACGGCCATCTCCGGCCACGAGCGCGAGGTCGCCCCGACGCGCGGCCAGCCCCACGTGGTCGGCGAGTTCACCGACGAGTGGGGCTGCACGTTCATCAACATCCAGCGCGGCGTCATCGGCGAGGTGAAGGTCCCGCAGGTCGCCGACTGGGCCGCCGACCGCGCTCGCGTGCATATCCCGCGCGAGTGGCTCACCCTGGACCGCGACGCGGTCAACCGCGACTGCGCCGTGACCGAGCGGTTCGCGTTCTCCGCCTGCTGCCCGCGGCCGTTCGAGCAGCTCCAGTTCATCCGCGGCTCGGAGAACCTCTACGTGGACCTCGCCGACCCGCCGCCGGAACTCACGGCCTTCCTGCGCGAGATGCACGCGTTCTACTGCGAGCTGCTGGAGGCGTGGGCCCGGACCGATGTCGACGCGCTGCGCTTCATGGACGACTGGGGCTCGCAGCGCGCCCTGCTGATCGCGCCGCGCCTGTGGCGCGAGCTCTTCAAGCCGATGTACCGCGACTACGCCCAGATCGCGCATGCCCGCGGGAAGAAGCTCTTCATGCACTCCGACGGGCACATCGCCGCGATCTATCCCGACCTGGTCGAGATCGGGATCGACGCGGTGAACTCCCAGCTCTTCTGCATGGGGGTCGAGACCCTCGCGCCCTTCGCCGGGAAGATCACGTTCTGGGGTGAGATCGACCGCCAGCATCTGCTGCCCGATGGCACCCCCGAGGACATCGCGCGGGCGGTCGAGGGCGTCCACCGTCACCTCTGGCGCCACGGCGGCTGCATCGCCCAGTGCGAGTTTGGCGCCGCCGCCCGGCCCGAGAACGTCCGCGAGGTGTACGCGGCCTGGGACCGGCTGACGGCGGCGCCCGCGAAGGGAGGACGGCCGTGACCCCCGCCGCCGAGCCCGTCGTCCTGACCGCGCACGACCGCGAGATTCTGCGTGACCTCGTCGGCCAGTACGCCGCGATTGCCGCCCTCCCGGTGCACCGGGAAAAGGCGCGGCTGTGGGAGGCAATGAACGACCTGCGCAGCGTGCGCCCGATGATCTGGATCACCGAGGTGCCGTGGCACGAGTTCAGCGCGAACGTGCCGGAGCTGGTCAACCGCTGCGAGGCGGCGTGGGCGCGCCAGGTGGAGGTCGACCTGCGGCGCCAGCTGTACGCCTGGCGGAATTTCCCGGGCGACATGATCTTTGACGACCATGTGCCGTGCCCGATCGCGTGGCGCAGCACGAGCTTCGGCATCATTCGCCAGGGCGAGCTGCTCAACATCACCAACGGCGGGATCTCGTCGCAGCACTTCGAGCCGCAGATCAAATCGCTGGCCGACCTGCCCAAGATCAAGGACCCCGTGGTCACGGTCGACCGCGCCGACACCGCCGCGCGGCTGGACGCGATGCGCACGGCCTTCGGCGACCTGATGCCGGTCCGCGAGCGCGGGCTGAACAACTACTGGTACACCCCGTGGGACAACCTCGTGATGTGGTACGGGGTGCAGGAGGCGCTGGCGGACCTGATCGAGCAGCCCGAGGTGATCAACGCCGCGGTCGAGCGCATCGTGCAGTGCTACCTGATCGAGCTCGACCAGCTGGTGGCGCACAACCTCCTCGCGTCGAACCTCAACAACTGCCGCATCGGCTCGGGCGCTTACGGCTACACGACGCAGCTGCCGAAGGCCGGCTTCGACCCGGCGCACGTCCGGCCCGAGCACGTCTGGGGCTGCGGCAACGCCCAGATCTTCACCGAGGTTTCGCCCGAGATGCACTGGGAGTTCGCCCTGCGGCACGACCGCCCGTGGTACGAGCGCTGGGGCCTGGTGTACTACGGCTGCTGCGAGGCGCTCGACATCAAGATGGAGATCATCCGCCGGATCCCGAACATCCGGAAGGTCTCGATGAACTACCGCATCCACGTCGACCGCGCCGCGGCCGCCGTCCGGGGCGACTACGTCTTCAGCTACAAGCCCAATCCCGCGGTGTTTGCGACCGACACCTGGGACCTCCCGAAGGCCAGGGCCGAGCTCGGGCGGATGCTCGACTGCACGCGCGGCGGCCACGTCGAGATCGTGCTCAAGGACATCTCGACCGTGGCGCGCCGCCCGGAGCACCTCCGGGAATGGGCGGCAATGGCCCAGCGGCTCGTCGAGCAACGCGCCTGATCATGCCGGGACCACAGGCACAGAAGGCAACGACTGGAACCGGGGGGCGCCCGGCTTCGGCTAAACCCCGGCCGCCGGCGGCTGGGCTCTCAGGCGCGGCTGCCGTCGGGCCGGTGCTCCTTGGCGTACCGCATCATGGCCCGCAGGTTCTCGGGCGGGGTGAGCGGCGAGACCTCGCAGCCCGCCCCGACGATGAAATGGCGGCCGCAGATCTCGTGGCAGCGCCGGCAGGCCTCGTAGACGCGCTCGGGCGAGCCCTCGAGCAGGTCGGTGATGGTCGAGACGTTGCCGGCCAGCGTGCGGGTCGGCCCGAGCTGCGCGCGGGCCAGCTCGAGGTTGGCCGGGAAGTCGATCTCGTAGATGTCGACCGGCAGCTGCGCCATCTTCGGGTAGAGCTTGTCGATGCGGCCGCACATGTGCTGGCGCAGCAGGACGTCGGGGTGCTTCCGCCGGAGGGTCTCGAGCACACGCTGCTGCTGGGGCCAGAGGAACTCCTCGTACAGCGCGGGCCCGATCAGGCCCGCAGCCGCGTCGCTCATGCCGATGGTGTCGGCGCCGGCCGCGATCTGCGCCGGGGCGTAGGCGATCGCCACGTCGGCGGTGAAGGCCAGGAGGTCGTGCGCGAACGGCGGGTCGTCGACGAAGTCCAGCATGATGGTGTTCAGGCCGCGCAGCTCGGCGGCGAGGGCGAGCGGGCCCTCGATCCAGCCGACGATCGACATGCCCGGGCCGGCGGTGCGCCGCATCAGCTCGATGCTCTTCACCCGGTCGTGCATGCGCCCGCCGCCGAGCGGGTCCGGCACCTTGAACACGCGCAGCCGCAGCTTGTCCGCCAGCGCGGCCCGTTCCTCGTTGATCGCGGGACCCTGGTCGGTGAACCAGTCGACGCTGCCCTCGCCGGCGATGTCGATCACCTCGCGCGCGGGGTCGGAGCAGGTCAGCATGCAGTCGAGCCCGAAGTCCGCGACGAACTTGAGCTGCGCCTCGGCCATCTTCCGGCCGTCCTTGGTGTAGTCGATGAACGGGATTCCCGCGTGGCGCGCGGAGTACATCATCGCCATCGGCTGCGCGGGCAGGTGGTCCACGGGCTCCCCGCGGAGGGTGCGACGGACGCGTTCGATCGAGGTCATGCGAGCGTGATGCTTACCCGCCCGGCCGAAATCAATCCCGCGCTGCGGCGTTCGCTGCGCATTTCTTGCCTGAACAATCGGCCGGCCCGGCGCGCCGGGCATCGCCGCCGCGGCCCCTTTCCCCCATCATCTGCGGTGCCCGCCCCGGGCGCCCGCCACCTGCTCCCACCATGAAACCCATGTCCCCCAAGCAACGCCTGATCGCCGCGCTGGAGCGGAAGCCGACCGACCACTTGCCGGCGACCACGCACCACCTGATGACTTATTACATGGAGAAATACCTGCCGGGGAAGACGCAGGACGAGTTCTTCGCCACCTTCGGGCTCGATCCCATCTGCTGGGTCCAGGCGCACCGGCCGGACACCGCGCAGGGCGCCTACTATGAGCCCGGGCACCAGCCGGGCTTCCTCGAGGCGCCGCGCATCATGTCGGACCAGTGGCGCTTCGAGCACGAGGACGTCCCAGGCCGCGAGTATGCAACCGTCCGCCACCGCATCGTCACCCCGCGCAAGACCCTCACGCTGGAACTCCAGAGCAACGAGTACACCGCCTGGGTGTCCGAGCGGCTCGTCAAGGAAAAGTCCGACATCGACCTGATCGCCGAGTTCGCCCCGCAGCCGCTGTGCGACCCGGGCCCGATCAACCGGCTCGCCGACCAGTACGGCGACACCACCCTGATCCGGGGCAACATCAACTGCTTCGAGCTCTACGGCCAGCCGGGCTGCTGGCAGGACGCGTGCGTGCTGTACGGCGTCGAGGAGATGATCCTCGCGACCTACGACGACCCGCAGTGGGTGCACGCCTTCCTCGGCATCCTGCGCGACCGGAAGGTCCGCTTCGCCGACTCGATGAAGGGCGCGCGCTACGACGTGATCGAGCACGGCGGCGGCGACGCGTCATCGACCGTGATCTCGCCGAAGGTGTTCGACGAGTTCGTCGCGCCCTACGACCGCGAGGTGGTCGCCCACGCGCGCGCCGCGGGCCAGCGGGTCGTCTACCACACCTGCGGCGGCATGATGCCGATCCTGGAGCGGCTGGTCTCGCTCGGCACGCACGCGCTCGAGACCTTCACCCCGCCCGCGATGGGCGGGGACATGGACCTGGCCGAGGCGAAGCGCCGCATCGGCGACAAGGTCTGCTTCATCGGCGGCTTCGACCAGAACCGGTTCTTCACCACGGCCACGCCCGAGGAGACCCGCGCCGAGGTGCGGCGCTGCTTCCGCGAGGCCGGCGGCGGGGGCGGCCTCATCCTCAGCCCGTCGGACCACTTCTTCGAGGCCAAGCCCGAGCTGCTCCACGCCTTCGCCGACGAAGCCCGCCGCTGCACGTACTGAGAGACATGCGACCCAACCGGACATTTTTCACAGGAGGCCACGGAGGAAACAGAGGATCGCTCGCAGCTGGTCTGGCACCCGCCAGCACTCTGGCGTTCAGGTCTGATCGGGCCTGGATGCATGAAAAACTGCGGCTTCTCCCCTTTGTTCCCTCCGTTACCTCCTGTGCGAATTCGTTTTTCCTTTTCCCATGACACCACTGGAACGCTTCCACGCCTGCATGAACTACCAGCCGGTCGACCGGGTGCCGAACCACGAGGTCGGCGTCTGGGTGCAGACCAAGCAGCGCTGGCGCGAGGAGGGCCTCGCGACCGACGACCTGCACTGGGACTGGTTCGTGGGCGAGCCGCGCTGGGACCTGGACCCGCGCGAATACCTCGACGTGAACTTCGGCATGGTGCCGCCGTACGAGGAGAAGGTCCTGCGGCGCGAGGGCGACACCGAGATCATCCAGCACGCCAACGGCGTGATCTCCAAGGCCCTCATCACCGGCGCCGCCGAGGGCATGCGCATGAGCATGGACGAGTACCTCAGCTTCCCGGTGGCGACCCCGGCGGATTTTCAGGAGCTGAAGAAGCGTTTCCGCCCATCGTGCCCGGTGCGGTACCCGCCGTACTGGCAGCAGTTCCTCCAGCCGGCCTGGGCGCAGCGCCAGCATCCGCTCATTCTCGGCCGCAACTGCTCGACGCTGGGCTACTACTGGCGGGCCCGCGAGTGGATGGGCACCGAGAACCTGAGCTATGCCTGGTACGACGAGCCGGCGATGATGCATGAAATGATGGAGTTCATCACCGACTTCACCATCGAGACCGCGCGCCCCGTCCTCGCGGCCGGCGTGCAGCCCGACTATATCTTCATCAACGAGGACCTGAGCATGAAGAACGGCCCGCTGCTCAGCCCCGACACCTACCGCACGTTCATCCTCCCGCAGATGAAGCGGCTGGTGGCGTGGTTCAAGTCGCAGGGCGTGCGCTGGATCGTCGTCGACACCGACGGCAACTGCGAGCTGGTCATCCCGCACTTCCTGGAAGCCGGGGTCGACTGCATCTGGCCGCTCGAGCGCGCGTCCGACATGGACCCGCTGGCGGTGCGGAAAAAGTTCGGTCGCAGCCTCCGCCTGTGGGGCGGGGTCGACAAGCGCGAGCTCGCGAAGGACTTCGCCGCGATCGACGCCCACCTCCGCACCTTCCGGCCGCTGATTGCCGAGGGCGGCTTCATCCCGACCGTCGACCATCTCGTGCCGCCGGACGTCCCGCTCGCGAACTTCGAGCATTACATGCGCCGCAAGCACCAGCTCCTCCGCGGGGAGGCCTTCTAGCGCGGCCGCCGGAAATTCACAAACCCGCCGCAGGCGTCCAAGTCACCCTCCCATGAGCCGCCAGCTCGCCCTCGACACCCTGAACCTCAAGCCCGTGCCGCGTTTCGCGCGCACCGAGTACAGCCTGGAATACCACCAGGCGGGACTGAAGCGCGTCGCGGGCCCGGAGCCGGACACCAATGCGTCGCTCCGCAGTCTCTACGCGCGGTGGGACCTGGACTTTCTGTGGACGGTCCAGGACGGGCTTCGCGGCGACTGGTCCCAGTTCGGCCGGTCCACCGACATGGGTCATGCCGAGTACGCCTCCGACGGCAGCGACCTGCGGAAGCCGCAGCACTGCCCGTTCGAGACGCCCGAGGAGGTGTGGGAGTTTGACGCGGTCAAGGAATACGGCCTGCCCACGATGGCCGAGCAGGTCGCGGCGTACGAGCAGTGGATCCAGGAGAAGCGCCGCGACTTTCCGGACCAGCTCTGCACCGGCGGCTATTACAAGACGATCGTCTCGGGCGCGATCCAGGCCTTCGGCTGGGACATGCTCCTCGAGGCCGCGGCGGAGCGGGACAAGATGGAGCGGGTCTTCGACAGCTTCTACCGGCGGACCAAGTTCCACATGGACGCCTGGGCGCGGACCAGCGTCGACGCGATCATCCAGCACGACGACTTCGTCTGGACGGCCGGGGCGTTCATGCGGCCGGAGATCTACCGCGAGGTGATCATCCCCCGCTACGCCGAGCTGTGGAAGCCGCTCAAGCGCGCCGGCAAGAAGGTGCTATTCTGCTCGGACGGCGATTTCCGCGAGTTTGCCGGCGACGTCGTGGCGGCCGGCGCCGACGGCCTGATCTTCGAGCCCGTGATGGAGTTCGGCGAGATGGTCGCGCGCTTCGGGCCGACCACGGTGCTGGTGGGCAGCGCCGTCGACTGCCGGGACCTCACGTTCGGCTCCTGGGACACGGTGCAGGCCGCGGTCGACCGGTCCCTCGCGCTCGCGCGCACCTGCCGCGGCGTCATCCTCGCGACCGGCAACCACCTCCCGGCCAACATCCCGGGGCCGATGCTCGAACGCTATCGCGAGTACGTGCAGGCGCACTGCGCGCGCTGAGGCGCAAAGCAAAGTTGAAGGCCTAAAGCTGACCCGCCGACCGAGCCCAACCCCGCCTGCCACCTTCAACGCCCCAACATCATCACCCAAGACCACCATGCGCTGGCACCGTGAACAGTACCTCGATCTCATGACCTTCGGCGCCCCCCAGCGACCGATGTTTACCGAGCTCTTCGGTCCGCTGGTCGGCTTGGACGCCGAGTGGCGCGCCCAGGGGGCGACGGAGGCCGAGATCAACATGACGGCGTTCGACTGGGATTTCGTGCCCTATGCGTTCTGCGGCGGGAACACCCACATCTACGGGCCGCCGCCGCGCGTGCTGGAGGACAATGCCGAGCGCCGGCGCGAGCTCGACTGCCTGGGGCGGGAGATGCTGCTCCTGAAAAAAACCGCGACCATCCCGCTGCCGCAGAACTTCCCGGTCCAGACCATGGATGACTGGCTCCGCGTGAAGCCCTTCTTCGCCTTCCGTCCCGAGCGCATCAACTGGACCGAGGTGGAGGCCGCCTGCCGCGCGCAGCAGGAGGGTTCGCTCGTGGTGGCCTACATGCCCGGGGCCTTCGACACGCCGCGCGACCTGATGGGCGAGGAGATCGCGTGCCTGGCGTACTACGAGCAGCCCGAGCTGATGGCGGACATCCTGGCCACGATCACCGACACGACGCTGCGCGTGCTCGAGCCGATCAGCGAGAAGCTCCACCTTGACCAGCTGATGGTGCACGAGGATTTCGCCGGCAAGTCCGGCCCGATGGTCGGGCCCGCGCAGATCAAGGCGTACTTCGAGCCGTACTACCGGAAAGTCTGGGACCTCGTCCGGTCGCGCGGCGCCCGCGTGTTCGAGCAGGACACCGACGGCAACATCAACCCCGTGATCCCGGCGCTGCTCGACTGCGGCCTGACGAGCATCTACCCGATGGAGCCGGCGGCCGGCATGGACATCGTGGAGCTGCGGCGCACCTACGGGAAGCGCCTCGCGATGCGCGGCGGCATTGACAAGCACGTGTTGCGCCAGGACTGCGACGCGATCCGGCGCGAGCTGGAGTACAAGCTCATCCCCGAGCTGATGGCGGGCGGCTGCGTGTTCGGCCTCGACCACCGCATCCCGAACGGGACGCCGATCGCGAACTACCGGTACTACGTGGACCTCGGCCGCGAGCTCCTCGGCCTGCCGCCGCTCGACCCGAAGCGAACCGGCTGGGCGCGGATGGCGATGTAGCGCGGCGCGCGTTCCAGACTGGTGCCGGTCGCCGGACCGCCCCTAGGCTCGGCTTCCTTTCCCATGACCCCTCCGCCCGACATCCTCGAGCAATTTGGTCCCGTGATCCGCCGTCGTGGTCCGCTGCCCCGCACGCAGGCGGCGATCGCCCGCGGCTCGATCACGGTCGGCTTCCTTGGCGGCTCGATCACCGCGCCGCAGCCGGCCTACGGGTGGCCCGAGCCGCTGGTGGCCTGGCTGGTGGACACCCATCCCGGGTTGAAGGTCACGGTGGAAAACGCCGCGCTGGGCGCCACCGGCAGCGACCTCGCGGCGATCCGCGCGCAGCCGGAGATCATCGAGCGGAAATGCGACCTCGTCTTCGTCGAGTACGCCGCGAACGACTACGGCACGGAGCCCGGGCTGCGCTACCGCACGCGCGAGGGCCTGCTGCGGCAGCTGCTGGGCGCCGGCTGCGACGTGGTGCTGACCTACGTCTATTTTCCGGAAATGCAGGCGGAGACCTTCGCCGGCCGCGTGCCGCCCAGCATCGCCGACTTTGAGAAACTGGCGGAGCATTACCGCCTGAATTCGGTCTGGATGGGCCTGCACGCCCTGCGCGAGGTGCAGCGCGGGCTGCTCAAGTGGGAGGACTGGCTGCCGGACGCCATCCATCCCGAGGCCCGCGGCAGCCTGTCGTATGCGCAGAGTGTCATGGCCTTCCTGGCCGAGGCGCTCGTCCCGCGCGGCGGCGAAACGCGGCCGGCCGAACTTCCCGCGCCCTATCAGCCGGGCCCGTGGGAGAACGTGCGGCTTCTCCCGCTGGCGGACATCGACCGCAGCGGGCCATGGACCGTGCGGCGCACGACGACCTGTCACGGCGCGACGCAGCTGCTGGTGACGACGGCGACGGGCGCCGGACTCTCGATTCCGTTCCACGGTCGCGGGCTGGTGCTCGCCTTCGACTTCGGCAAGGTCACCGGCGAGATCCGCTACCGCTTCGACGGCGGCCCGTGGCAGGAGTCGGCGCGCGACTGCCCGGCGTGGGCGGGCAACTGGGGCTGGCTCAGGGCGCTGGTCCTGGCCGAGAACCTGCCGCCGGGCCCGCATCACTGCGAGATCATGACGATGGCCGGCCCCGGCAGCGCGGGCCGCGGCTCCCGCACGGCCCTGGGCCTGGTCGCGGTCATCGAGTAGGCGGAAGTTTCTTTTCACAGGAGGAAACGGAGATCGCGGAGGGGAGGTCTCCAACCCGCGCCCATTTTTGCCAAACTGGGCTCCGCACCCGGTCAATGCCTAATGGTGAAGATGATCGGCCTCCTCTCCGCGATCTCCGTTTCCTCCTGTGAAAATCCACCCTTCTCCTAATACCGCAGTCCCAGCTTGCGGTAGACGTGCGACAGCAGCCAGGCGGGGCCGATGAGGAGGAAGGCGAGATCCTGGAAAAACGACGGCTTCTTGCCCTCGACGTGATGGCCGATGAACTGGCCGATCCACGCCACGACGAACAGGACGAGGCAGACCTGCCACACGGGCCACGGCGCGCGCTCTCCGAGCACCGACAGGCCGAGGCGGCACGCGGCCATGAAACCGAGGAGCCCGATCGCCAGTGACCACGACAGCCGGACATAGAACCCGGCCGCGACCGCGATCGCCACCAGCGACCAGTCGAACCAGGGGAGCCGCGCGGCCAGCGTGGCCCCGGTCGGAATCGACCAGATGAACCCCAGCACGCAGAAGAAGATGGTCGGCACGCAGATCCAGTGGATCAGCTCGTTGGTCGCGTGCTGGTGACTCTCGCCGTACTCGGCGAACCACTGGTCGGCGGGCTTTTTGGACACGGGGCGGGCGGTAGAGGGTGGTGCGCGGCGCGGGAGTTTGTCGACGCGGGGAGCCAGGCCCGCGGTGGTTCAACCTGCAACCGCCGCGCGCCTAGAATTCCAGCGGCACCTGGATTTTGGTGCCGACCGGCACGCCGCCCTTCAGCTGCGGCAGGAACAGCCAGCCGCCCAGAGCGTTGGCGATGTCGGCCCGCGCGGCGGCATCCTCGACCCCGCGGATGTCGACGTGGGTGACCAGGCCGTCCGGCGAGACCGCAAGCACCGCGGTCGCCTCCCCGTGCGGCGGCTTGGCGCCCTCGCTGAACACCGGGCGCGACATCACCGCGGGCACGGCGGCGTGGTTGGCCCCGTGGAATTTCTCGAGATACTGGGCCCGGATGCCGGCCAGCTTCACGCGGTCGCGCAGCGCGTAATATTTCCACGCAAGCTCGGACAGGTTCGTCACGACCTCGCCCCCGTTGCCGTCGAAAATCTGGAAGAAATACGTCTGGTTGGGCTGGCCGTCCGGCAGCGCCGCGGAGACCTTGACCGCGGTGTCCTGGCCCGCCGGCAGGTCGGGCAGGTCGTGGACGATGACCTGGGTCTGGTTCTCCTCACTCGGCCCGCCTTCCATCGCGGTCGGCGAATAGACAACGATCACGATGAATCCCCCGGTGATCGTCTGCTTGGCGGTGAAGTGGCCCTCGAAGTACGAGACGCCGAAACGCGGGCCGGTGGGGGTCGCAGAATGATCGGACTGAGCCTGGTCCTGCGTCGTCACCACCTTCAGCTCGGTCCCGCCGAACTGGACGTGCCGGGCGGTTACGAAACCCGGCGCGAAGTGGTCGGTGCGCTGGACGAGATAGATGGGAGCGGTCCGGATCCGTTTCTCGGCGTCATCCACGATCACCACGGGGTCCGTCCCGATCATCTTTGCGACCGGCAGCATCTGGTCGTGGAATTTCACGGTCAGCACCGACGGATGGGGCGCGGAGGCGCGGAGGCTGACGACGGCGGCGGCGGCCGCGAGGCACAGGAGGGTTTTTCTCATGGGAATCAAAGGCGGGCGACGGCGCTCTTCTCGAGCGCCGGGAGGTTCACATCGAAGCCGAGGCCGGGCCCGGCGGGGGCGTGGACGCGGCCGTGCCGGTCGATGCACGATTCGAAGACCACGGGGTTGCCCATGACCAACGTCTCATAGTAATGGTTGTTCCGGATGGCGAGGCAGAGGTGGATGTTCTCCACCCCCATCCCGTGCACCTCGGCGCTGAGCTGAAAGGAGTCGGCGAGGTGCGCCACGCGCAGCCCGCCGGTGATGCCGCCCTTGTAATGGTAGCTCGTGCGCACCATGTCGGCGGCGCCCTGGGCGATGAAATCCGCGACATTGTAGTGGCAGCCGTCGGAGGTCTCCGCGGCGAGCACCGGGATGTCGAGCTGCTCGCACAGGCGCCGGTAGGCGTTGAGGCTGAACTCCCGCATCGGCTCCTCGTACCAGAGGTAGCCGGCCTCCTCGAGCGCCCGCCCGAGGTAGAGCGACTCGTACGGGTCGAAGCCCGCCGAGCCGTCGTACATCAGCGCGATGTCCGGCCCGACATGTTTCCGCAGAGCCTGGCACAGGGCCGCGTCCTTCCGCGCATCGCCCCAGGCGTGGAGCTTGATGGCCTTGAAGCCGCGGGCGAGGCACTGGTCCGCGACGTCGAGGAATTCCTTCGTGGTGCGGTAGGTGACGGTGCTCGCGTAGGCCTCGATCTCATGGCGGTAGCCGCCGAGGAGCTGGTAAAGGGGCAGGCCGGCAGCCTTCGCGGTGATGTCCCACAGGGCGGAGTCCACGAAGCCCATCAGGTACATCGGGATCTCCTCGATCCGGTCGATTTCCCACAGCTCGTGCCAGAGGGTCTCCTTCATCAGCGGGTCCTTGCCGAGCAGCCACGGCTTGAGCCGCCGCGCGACGAGATCGAGCGCGATCGCCCCGCGCGGGGCCCGGCCCCAGCCCTCAATGCCGCTGTCGGTGACGAGCCGGAGCCAGGTCTGCTCCGTGACCGGGTCGCTGCCGATCAGTCCCTTTCGCCAGACGAACGGGACCTTGGTCTTGGATCGCACCGTGTACGCGTGGACACCGATGATCTTCATGGGGACGGGGTACTGCGGTAGGTAGCAGGCAACCGCCGGACGGGAAAGCACCAAAGCCCGGAATGTTCAGCCGGTGTAGGCCGGTGCGGAAATCGGGTTGGGCCGCCTGGGTTTTTCGCGGCCCCGTGGTGTCACGCATTGCGTGACACCGCGCAGGGAACGCGGAACCGTGACGTCGATGTCCCGCGATACTGTGGGCGGGGTGCCCTCACCCCGCTCGTGCGCCGCCGCCGCTGACCGATACGTCCGCCCCGCCAGGCAGGCGGCCAAAATCGCGCCGCCACCGGAATTCGCGCTCGTCGTCAAAATCCGAAACCGCCTACGATGCGCCCCATGTTCTCCCTCGGCGGCAAGAAGGCGCTCGTCACGGGCGCCGGTTCCGGCATCGGCCGCGCCATCGCCCAGCGCTTCGCGCAGGCGGGGGCCCGCGTCGTGGTCGCCGACATTGCCGAGACCGGGGGACGCGAGACGGTGGCGCTCATCGCGGCCGCCGGCGGCGCCGCGGAGTTTGCGGCCCTCGACGTCAGCGAGGAGGCCGCCGCGGCCGAGCTCGCCGCGCGCCTCGGGCGGCTCGATGTGCTGGTGAACAATGCCGGCATCGGCCATGTCGGCACGATCCTCCAGACCGCGGCCGCCGACCTGGACCGGCTGTACCGCGTCAATGTCCGCGGCGTCTTCAATGTCACCAAGGCCTTCCTCCCCGCGATGCTCGCGGCCCGGCGCGGCAGCGTGGTGAACATCGCCTCCATCGGCGGCGTCCTGGCGGTCCGCGACCGGCTGGCCTACGTGACCACCAAGTTCGCGGTCGTCGGCCTCACCAAGCAGCTCGCCCTCGATCACTCGGCGGAGGGCGTCCGGTTCAACTGCATCTGCCCGGGCCGCGTGGAGACCCCGTTCGTGCAGGCGCGGCTGCGGGAATATCCGGATCCCGCGCAGGCCTACCGCGAGATGAGCGCCACCCAGCTGATCGGCCGGATGGGCCGGCCCGAGGAGATCGCGGCGGCGGCGCACTACCTCGCGAGCGACGAGGCGGAGCTCGTGACCGGCTCGTGCCTGCTGGCGGACGGCGGGTGGAGCGTGGGCAAGTGACATGACCCGCGAGTCGCCGCTGCGCCCGACCCGTCGCGCCGGCCCGTGGCCGCCGGCGGCGCTGGTGGAGCGCGGGCTGGGCGACTCGCGCGTGGCCTTCGGGCTGGCGGGCATCGGCGGCGCCTGGGGTCCGGTGGATCCGGGACTGGCACGCGAGACCCTGCAGCTCGCGTTTTCCCTCGGCGTCCACGTCTTTGACGCGGCACCGGCGTACGGCACGGCTGAAAGCCTGCTGGGCGAGGCGCTGCGCACCTGGCGCGGTCCGCGGCCGATCGTGAGCACCAAGGTGGGCCGGCTGCCGGGCCGCGACGCGCTGGAGATGCGGTACGAACATGGGGACGGGAGCCTGCGCGACAGCCTGCGGCGGAGCCTGGACCTGCTCGGGCTGCCGGCGGTGGACCTGCTTTTCCTGCACGAGCCCGAGGAGGTGCCGCGCGGCGAGCGCGCGCGGGTGGCGGCGACTCTGCAGCAATTGCGGGCGGACGGCCTGGCGCACCGCCTCGGGCTGGGGGGCGGCGACGGGCCGGCGTGGGATGGGTTTCTCGAGACCGGCGCGTTCGACGTGGTGATGCTCTTCCGCCGGCTCGACGCGTGCATCTTCGACGGGCTGGCGGCGGAGCTGCCGCGCCTGCGGCGGGCCGGGCTTGCCACCTATGGCGCGAGCCCGCTGCACATGGGCCTGCTGGGCGGACGCCACCGGGAGTTCCTCGAGCGCCGGCCGGAATGGGTCTGGCCCGGGCCCGCGGCCCGTGCGGTGCGGTTGCGGGAGCTGGCCGAGGCGCGGGGCGTGTCGCTGCCGATGCTGGCCCACCGGTTCGCCTTCAGTCTGGAGGAACTCGACCGCGTCGTGATCGGCGCCCGCTCCCCGGCCGAACTGCAGGACGCCTGGGCGGCCTTCGCCGCGGGGCCGTTGCCGGCCGAGCTGTTCGACGCGGTCTGCGCGACCCACAAATGAAATGGACCCGGACAACGCGCCGGGCCAACGTCCGCGGCTGTGCACCTGAAGACATGGATGGCGGTCGCGGCGGTCATGGGCACCAGCCTCGGTGAAGCCGGGCGCGTGGCGGCCACCCCGCTCAACCTCGACGCGGCCGCGGCGCTCGAACAGCAGCAGCCGAACGAGGGCCCCGTATTGATTGCCCAGGTCGCGCCGGAGTACCCGCCGGCCCTGCGCCGCGCCGGGGTGAAGGGCGAAGTCGTGGTGGCGTTCACCGTGGAGATCGATGGCCGCGTGACCGACCTGGAGATCCTGCGGGCCTCCCAGCCCGGCTTCGAGGCCCCCGCGCTGGCCGCGGTCCGGCAGTGGCGCTTCAAGGCCGCGCGCAAGAACGGCGTCGTGGTGCCGGCCCGCGTGGTGCAGACCCTGGTCTTCGCCCCGGACGCGGCGGAACCGAAGCAGCGGCCGGCCCCCGTCCCGCCCGAGGCCCGCCCGAAACCGGTTGAGCCGGTCCACGGCCCGAACTAGCCTCGCGCGTTTCATGATCCGACTCCTGTCCGCCGAGCTGTTCCGGTTGCCACTGCGCGCCCGCATGCCGTTCCGCTACGGCATCGTGACCATGACGGAGGTGCCGCACGTCATCCTGCGCCTCACCTTCGAGATCGACGGCTTTCGCCAGGCGGGGCTCGCCGCCGATCACCTGCCGCCCAAGTGGTTCACCAAGGATCCGCACCGGCCCGTGGCGGCGGAGATTGACGAGATGCTGGCGGTGATCCGCGCGGCGGTGGCGCACGCCGGCGCGGTGCGGGCGCCGAACCCCTTCCGGTTCTGGCGGGAACTGTACGCGGCCCAGGCCCTCTGGGCGCAGGCGCAGCACCTGCCGCCGCTGCTGGCGCAGTTCGGCACGTCGCTCGTGGAGCGCGCGCTGCTCGACGCCTTCTGCCAGGCGCGGTCGCTGACGCTGGCCGACGCCCTGCAGGGAAATTTCCTGGGCATGGAACTCGGCGAGCTCCATGCGCCGCTGGCGGGATCGCGGCCCTGCGACTGGCTGCCGCAGCAGCCGCCGGCGGCGGTGTACGCCCGGCATACGGTGGGGCTGGTCGACCCGATCGAGGACATCGACATCGCGGCCGGTGACCAGGTGAGCGACGGCCTGCCGCAGTCGCTCGCGGCCTGCATCCGTTTCTACGGCCTGCGCCATTTCAAGCTCAAGATCGACGCCGACGAGGAGCGGGCCCGCGACCGGCTGCAACGGATCGCGGTGGTGCTGGCGCGCGAGTGCCGGGACGGCTTTGCCTTCTCGATCGATGGCAACGAGAGTTTTCGCGATCCCGCCAGGTTCGCGGCCCACCTGCGCGCCCTCCTGGCGGTGCCGGCCCTGCGGACGTTCTGGCCGCACCTGCTGTTCGTGGAGCAGCCGCTGCATCGCGAGGTCGCCCTGACGCCGGCGGCGGACTGGGCGGGCTGGCCCGGCCGGCCGCCGATCATCATCGATGAGTCCGACGCGACGATCGACAGCCTGCCGATGGCGCTGGCGCTCGGCTACGCGGGCACGAGCCACAAGAACTGCAAGGGCGTGTTCAAGGGCGTGGCCCATGCCTGCCTGCTCACCCAGCTGCGCGCGGCGGGGCAGGCCACGATGCTCAGCGGCGAGGACCTCTCCAACGTCGGGCCGGTGGCGCTGACGCAGGATCTGGCGGTGCAGGCCGCTCTCGGCGTGACAAGCGTCGAGCGGAATGGTCATCATTACTTTTCAGGTCTGGCGCAATTCCCGCCGGTCATCCAGGAACACATGCTCACCCGACATCCGGACCTCTACACTCGCAGCGCGGCAGGCTGGCCCCGCGTCGACGTCCGGGCCGGCCGTCTCGAGCTTGGTTCTGTCCTCTCCGCGCCGTTCGGCTGCGCCCCGGGCCTCGACCTTGGCGGCCTGGCGGCGGTGGAGCTCGGGATAGGCTGAGCCGCGCGACGGACCGTCCCGAGGCGCCGCGACCACCCGGCGCCGCCGTCCCACTTGCCACTTGTCACTCCGCGGGTTGTCCGCGACAACCTCCGACACCCCCGGGCCGATAGCTTAACGGTCAAAGCAGAGGACTCATAATCCTTTGAGTCTGGGTTCGAATCCCAGTCGGCCCACCAGAACGCCGTCGGCGCCAAGGGGCGGGGTTGAGGAGCCAGGTATCAGGTCTGTTCTGCCTTTCGTGATGCGCGTGTTCCTGGGAACTGTTTCTTCACCGTTTCTTCTCCCCCATGTCCGCTTCAGAACCCCTGTCTCCTTCCGCCATTCCGGAGCCGGCCGCCGCCGAATCCACCCAAGTCACCGCCCAGCAGTGGAAATGGTCCGCGCTGGCTGGCATGGCCTCGTACCTTGACGCCGGCTCGATCGTCGCGCTTGGCGCCGGGCTCGCCCTGTTCCAGTCCGAGCTCCATCTCAGCAATGTCGCGGTCGGCGTCCTGGCTGCGGTCGGACCCAACGCCATCGGCTGCGCCCTGGGCGCCCTGGTCGGCGGGTGGCTCGGCGACCGCCTCGGCCGGAAGCGGATCTACCAGTGGGACCTGCTCGTCTATGCGGCGGGCATCCTCGCCATCGCCTTCGCGACCAACCGGGCGATGCTTTTCGGCGGCACGTTTGTCGTCGGCGTCGCCGTCGGCGCCGACGTCCCGACCTCGCTCGCGCTCGTCGGCGAGTTCGCCCCGGCGCGGGCCCGTGGCAAGCTGCTGGGCTTCACCCAGGTGGCGTGGTGCCTGGGGCCCGTGATCGTGCTGTGGCTCGCGGTCGCGCTCGCCCCGCTCGGTCTGCTCGGCATCCGGATCGTGTTCCTGCACCTGTTCGTGGTCGCGATGGTCACGTGGGCGCTGCGGCGGGGCCTCACGGAGTCGGCGCGCTGGAAGGCCGCGGCGGCCGCCGGCGGCGCCTTGGGCCACCAGGTCGGCGCGCTGTTCCGCGGGGCGAATTTCCGCGCGCTCGTCTGGACGGGGACCATCTACCTGTTCTGGGGCCTGGCCGCGGGGACCGCGGGCATCTTCAACCCCTACATCATCCGCACGCTCAATGCCGGCAGCCAGGCCGCCAGCGTCGCGCTCGCCAGCGCCGGCTTCATCATCTCGCTCGCGGTCACGGTCACCGTCTTCATGCGCCATTCCGACCGGGGCCATGCGACCCGCCGGCGGCTCTGGGCGACGGGCGCGATCATGCAGGGCGTGGCCTACGCGCTCTTCCTGGTGCTGCCCTTCAGCATCCCAACGATCATCGCGAACATCGCACTGTTCGCCGCCGGCGGGTCGCTGGCTGGCGAGGCCTTCTACAAGGTCTTCAGCCAGGAGCTGTTTCCCACCATGCTGCGCGGCACCGCGCAGGGATTCACGTTCGGCGTCGCCCGCGTGATGCTCGGGATCTGGAGCTTTTTCGTGCCGCTCCTGGCCAGCGCCGGCATCGCGCCGGTGGCGGGGTTGCTCACGCTCTTCCTCACGATCAGCGGGGTCGTCGGCTACGCCTTCATGCCCGACACCTCCGGCAAGTCGCTCGAGCAGATCGCGGCCGAGCGCGGCGGCGGGAGCCGGGTCGCATGAGCCGGCCGGAAGGAAAAGGCCCGGCGACAGCCGCCACGGAGCCCACCAGGCGCGCCGAAATACCCCTTGCCGGGGCCGGACGGGATTTCACGATGACGCGGCATGATTCGCGCCATCGACCACCTGAACATCGTCGTGTCGGACCTCGAGCGCTCCGTGCGTTTCTACACCGAGGTGCTCGGCTTCCGGAAGCTGAAGGAAGCGCGGCTCGAGGGCGGGTGGATTGACCGCGTCGTCGGCCTCGCCGGCGTCCAGGCCCGCGTCGCCTATGTGGTCGCGCCGGCCGGCGAGCCGCGCGTCGAGCTGCTCTGCTATGACCGGCCGGTCGGCGCGGCGGTGCCCGCCAACTCGCAGGCCAACACCCCCGGCCTGCGGCATTTCGCGCTCCGCGTCGACGACATGGACGCGATGTGCGCCCGGCTCCAGGGCGCCGGCGTGAAGCTCTTCCATGCGCCGGTGAAGGTTCCCGCCGGCGTGGTCAGCCACGACGCCGGAGAAAAGACGCTCGTCTACTTTCTCGACCCCGACGGGGTCATTCTGGAGCTGGCGCAGTACAGGTAATTGGGGGGGAGGTAGCAGGTAACAGGGGCCAGGTATCAGGAGGATAGCGGGTGACGCCCGGAGGCTAAGGCGTCTGCCCACTGGGCAAAGACCTGACCAGCCGTTGCGGGACTCGCGCGGTGACTTCCTGTTACCTGTAAACCTGACTCCTGTTACCTGCCGCGCTTCTAGCGCGGCGCCGCGAGGTAGTTTCCGTAGCTGATCAGGGCGACGGCGCCGAGCAGCAGGGAAATGGCGGACGTGACCATCACCTTGGTGGAAACCCGGCAGGCCTTCCACTCGCCGATCGCCACGCCGAAGCCGCAGCTGAGCAGGATCAGGATGATCATGTGGATCGCCCAGCTGGAGAACTTGAAGTCGCCCATGCGCACGTGACCAAGGCCGTAGAAGAAAAACTGGAGGTACCACAGCAGGCCGGTCAGGGCCGAGCACGCGTAATTGCGGGCCAGGCTGGCGTCGCCGGCGGTGCCAAAGTCGCCCAGGGAGCGATCGCGCCGGATCAGCCAGAGGCAGTAGCACAGCGTGGTGGTGAAGGCGCCGCTGTTGGAAAACAGGTAGATGACGTTGCCCTGGAAGTGGCCGGCGCCGTGCGCGGCGGCCACGTCCGCGACCGGCTGGCCCGCGGCGAGGGAGAAACTGAACACCGCGGACAGCACACCGGCCAGCAGGACGATGGGCAGGCCGACGCGGGGATTGAAAGCCGTGGCGCCGACCTTGGACGCGAGCTCGCGCTCCTTCCGGAAACCGGCCAGGCCCGTGACTGCCATCGCCCCGCCGCCGAGCAGGACGCCGGCGACGACGTAGATTCCCGCGGTGCTGCCAAGCGTTGTGCCCAGCGTGCCCTCGAGCAGCGGCGGAAGCAGCGTGCCCAGCACGCACGACACGCCGATGGCGAGGGCATAGGTTAGCGAGTAGCCGATGTACCGGATGGCGACGCCGAAGGCGATGCCGCCCACGCCGTAGAGCACGCCGAGCAGGTACGACTTCAGCATCGCGCCCCCCGGCGCCTCGTGCAGGACGGGCAGGAGATCCGGAATGGTGAACCACGCAAAGACCCATGGCAGGATCAGCCAGCAGCCCGACGCCTGGATCAGCCAGTACGTCTGCCACCGCCAGTTCTTCACGTAGTGCTGCGGGGCGTAACACAGTGCCGCGCTGGCGGCACCGACGGTGTGAAAGAGGGTGCCGACGATCGGCGACGGTTCGGGAACCATGGGGGTAACGGGCAAGTAACAGGTAACAGGAAGGCCGGTGACAGGAAGATGGCGGGACCAGCCAAGGGCTGGGAGGTGGTTGGTGCAAGAAACCATGTGCCAGACCGACAGGGCGTCCCATCCAGCGGCTCAACTGCTCCGCCCGATGAATTCCCGCTGATTTCCGCCACCGGTTCCCGGCTCCTTGTCACCCGCCTGAGCGCACCACGCTCAGGCTCAGGCATTCATGTCGCTCCAGCGGCGCGCCATCCGGCCGAAGATCCACAGCGCCACCGCGGCCACGACGCCGACCACGGCGAAAGGGATCCAGACGTACAGGTGCGGATGGTAGGTGTCCCACAGCAGGCGGGTCGCCGCGGAGGCGTCGAGGCCGGTGACTTCCTGCAGCCTGAGCATTGCCTGCGGGCGCGGGATGCCGAGCAGGGACTCGAGGGCGGTGACGTCCCCGTTCCAGGCGTGGCCGGCGCCAAGCGGCGTCCGCTCCGCGAGGTAGCGCAGGGCCAGCCCGGCCTTCTCGCCATAGTGGCCGTACACGTAGCCCGCGATCTGCGAGCCGGCGTAGACGCCGACGCCGACGGGGATGTTCACGTAGCCGAGGTACAGGCCCTTCTTGCCTGGCGGCGCGATCAGCGCGAGATACTCGCTCTTCTTCGGGCCCGTGGCCATTTCGCCGAGCGAGAAGAAGAGGATGCCGAGCACGAGGATCCACGCGCTGGTCGTGAAGCCGGCCACAAGCACGCCAACGGTGGCCAGCAGCATGCCGAACAGCATCGCGGTCAGGGTGCGGAAGCGGCGGGTGAGCCAGGCGACGCCGACCACCCCGATGATGATGAAAAAGGCGTTCGCGCTCAACAACACCTGCTGCGGCATCATCGGTCCGCGCGGCGTCTGCTGCACCAGCGAGCGATGGAGCAGGTCGGGCAGCCAGTGCAGGCTCGCCGCCATGTCACGGCTGTCGACCCAGTCGGCGATAAAGTTCGGCTGCAGGTCCCACAGTTGGTACATCATCAGCCAGAAGCACGACATGATCGCCATCCACGCGAGCAGCCGCGGCTCGAGGATCCCGCGCAGGGTGCGGAGCAGCACCGCGCCGACAGGCTCGGTCGCCGACGCGCCGCTCGGCGTGTCGGTGAGCACGAGCAGGAGCAGGAGGTTGAACGCGGTGAACACCGCCGAGGCGATGAAAAGGTTGCGCCAGGCCTCCGCCGACTGCGCGGCCGCGTGGAACGGCCCCGGCAGCAGCGAGCTCAGCGCGAGCAGCAGCGAGGGCAGGTAGTGGCCGACGAACGCCCCGACGTTCACCACCCAGTAGAACAGGCCCCAGCCGACCGAGGAGTTCTCCCGGGTGAGGTTGAGCGCGATCGCCCCCTGGATGCTCGGCTTGAAAAAGGCCGTGCCGGTCGCGAGCACCAGGATGCCCGCGAAGAAACCCCAGTAGTTGCTGACAAACGGAACGTCGCGGAGGAAGGCGATCATCAGGTAGCCGGTCATCATCAGCACCACCGAGAACCCGAGCGTCCGCTTGAAGCCGAAGCGGTCGGCGAACCCGCCCGTGACGATCGGCAGCAGCGAGGAGAACGCGGCCCACCACGCGTAGATCGTGCCCTTGTCCATCGCCGTCAGGTGCAGCGCGCCGGGATTGTCGGCCTGCATGATGTAGATGGGCGCCATCACGCGCAGGTTGTAGTAGGCGAGCCGCTCCCACATCTCGATCGTGTTGAGCGTCCAGAAGACGCGGCCGAATTTCGGTTTGGCCGGGACGGCCGCCGGCGTGCCAGGGGATGAACTCATCGGGGGGTGATGGGTCCCCGACGCTGGCTTCCCGGCCGGAGAGGGGCAAGGGCGATGTCGCCGCGCGGGACGTCGCGCCGCTCAGCTGCGGTCCAGCACCCGCTTCTTCTCGCCGGGCTCGGCGAAAAACATCGTCGGCGGCCGGGTGTTGAAGCGGAAATCCAGCCACGCCCCCAGGATCAACCCCAGGCCGATCAGGCCGAGCACCCAGGCGCCGGTGAAATAGGCGGCCTGCATCAGTCCGCCGAGCACCAGGCTCAGGCGGCCGAGGCCGCGCATCTTCTTCGGGCCCTCGATCACGATGCCGCGCCGCTGCGACGGGACGATTTTCCAGCCGCGGCTGAGCCAGATGCGGACTTCGGACGGGATGAATTCGCCCGGGTCATCGGGCGGGGCGGGGATCGGGGCCATGGCGGGGAGGATCGGCGGATGCTGGAAAGACTTCCTCTTCACCGCAAGGCCGGGAATCGGCTCAAGCGGCCGGGTTGGACTCCCGCAGGGGCGCCGTGCGCCAGTTGAACGCAATGGCCAGCGCGCGGAAGACAAACGTGAGCGCGATGGCGGCCAGCGCGGCCGGGGTCGCGGCCACGTCCAGCTGCACGGTCAGGAAGACGAACAGCACCGCGCCCGCGAGCGCCGTCAGCACGTAGAACTGCCCGGGCTTGAACACCAGCGGCTCCTCGCCGGTGAGCAGGTCGCGCAGCAGGCCGCCGCCGGAGGCGTTCACGACGCCGACCAGCACCGCGGCCGGCACCGCCAGGCCCGCGAGCAGGGCCTTCTGGGTGCCGAACGCCGCGTACGCGCCGAGCCCGAGCGCGTCGATCACCGCAACGATGCGGTGGAACCGCCGCAGGTGGCCGCCCGCGAACGCGCCGGCGACCGTCGCCGCCAGCACGACCTCGATGTAGCGCGGATCCGTGAGCAGCGGCGTCGGCGCGGTCCCCGGGATGAACACGCCGTCGCGCACCAGCGCGCCGCCCAGGCCCGAGGCCAGCGCGAGGAAAAACATGCCGACGATGTCGTAGCCGCGCCGGGTCGCGACCAGGGTGCCGGTCAGCGCAAAGGCGAAGGTGGCGCCGAGGTCGATGGCCACCGGCAGCTGGAAGGCGCCGGGCATCAGTAGCGGTAGAACAGCGCCTGCAGCGCCGCCGGGGCGGCGGTGCGCGTCAGGCCCAGCATCAGGAGCACGCGCGCCTTCTGCGGGTTGAGCTCGTCGGCGGCGATGAACCCGAGCTCGTCGTCGGGGATCTCGATGTTCCGCTCCACCACGCCGCCGCCGGTGCGGGAGCTGCGGACCACCGCGACGCCGGCCCGCGCCGCCGCGGCGCAGGCCGAGAGCGCGTTCGCGTGGAGGTTGCCGTCGCCCACGCCCGCCACGACCAGGCCCTTCGCCCCCGCGCGGACCGCGGCGTCAACCAGCTCGCGGCCCATGCCGGCATGGGCGTACACGATGTCGACCCGCGGGAGCGCGGCGGGGAGGGGGCCGGCGAACTCGCTCTGGGTCGTGTGCGCGCGCACCGGCGGCGCGTAGAGGTGGAGGCGCCCGGCGTGCACGAGACCGGCCAGGCCGCGGTGCGTCGCCTTGAACGTGCCGACCTGCGTCGTGTTCGTCTTGGCCACCTCGCGGGCGAAATGGATTTCGTCGTTCGCCACCACCAGCACGCCGCGGCCGCCGGTCTCGGGGTGCGCGGCCACCGCCACCGCGTTGTAGAGGTTCATCGGGCCGTCGGCGCTCATCTCGGTGGCCGGGCGCATCGCGCCCACCAGCACCACCGGCTTCGCGCTCGGCACCACGAGGTTCAGGAAATAGCCGGTCTCCTCCATCGTGTCAGTGCCGTGGGTGATCACCACGGCCGCGATGTCCGGCTCGGCCAGCGCCGCCTGGGTGCGCGCGGCCAGCCTGAGCCAGACCGCCTCGTCCATGTCCTGGCTGCCGATCGCCGCGACCTGCTCGACCTCCAGGCGCGCGAGCGTCGCCAGCTGCGGCACGGCGCTCACGAGCGCCTCGATCGAGAACGCCGCGGCCTGGTAGCCGCGCGAGCCGACCGTCTGGGCGCCGGCGATGGTGCCGCCGGTGGCGAGGACGCGGATGCGGGGCAGCGGGGAGGACGGGGCGGGCGAAGCCATGCCGGAACAGTACAGGCCGGGCGCCGGATGAAAATACAGAACGCGCCCGCACTCTGCGCTGGCCTGCCCGGCCCCGCGCCGAGAAACTTCCGGCGTGAACGCGCGGCTCCCCGTCCTCGCCGTCCTGCTGGTCTCCGCCTTGGGACTGCCCGGCGCGGAGACCCGGGTCGAGACGCTGGCGCTGCGGGAGACGCGGCAGAGCTCGTGGGCCGTCCCGCGGGAGAACCTGGCGGCCGGCGGCGGGCCGCTGCGCGTCGGCCATGCGACCTATGCGCGCGGGTTCGGCACCGTGGGCGGAAGCCGGCTCGAGCTGGAGCTCGACGGCCGGGCCCGGGCGCTGCGGGCGCAGACGGGCGTGGATGACACGGCGGGAGCGCTTGCCGCGGCGAGTTTCCTCGTGGTCGGCGACGGCCGCGTCCTGTACCGCGGGCCATGGCAGCAGGGCGGGGGACCGGCGGTGACGGTCGAGGTGCCGCTCGCGGGGGTGCGGCGGCTGGCCCTGGTCGTCGACGTGCGCGGCGAACCGTTCGCCCCGGCGGACTGGATTGGGCCGGTGGTGGACCATGATGGGGCGCCGCCGCGGGCCGTGCCGCCCGAGATCCGCCGCGAGCCGCCCCCGCCGCGCCCGGTGCCGGCGGTGCCGCAGTTCGCCGTGACCGCGATCGCCGGCG
Organism: Verrucomicrobiota bacterium; assembly: GCA_018239675.1. Taxonomy (GTDB): domain Bacteria; phylum Verrucomicrobiota; class Verrucomicrobiia; order Opitutales; family Opitutaceae; genus Opi-474. Next base: position 21,135 of record JAFEGX010000011.1, on the reverse strand, counting down.
TGCGACCCGGCCACCCGTGGCTCTGGCGCGTGGGGGTCACGGCCCCGGGCCCAGTGGACGTGACCGTGGCGGGCCTGCCGCCCGGACTGGGCTTCGACCCCGCCACGCGGGTGATCTCCGGCCGGGCGCCGGCGACGCCGGGTGAATACCGCCTTGGGTTCCGGGCGAGCGGGAGCGGCGGCACGGCAACCCGGGACTTCCGCCTGGTCGTGGGCGAGACGCTCGCGCTCACGCCGCCCATGGGCTGGTGCTCGTGGTACAGCATGTCCGGCAAGGTCTCGGATGCGTGGGTGCGCGAGGCGGCGGCGGCCCTGCTGCGGACGGGCCTGGCGGACCGCGGCTGGACCAGCGTGAACATCGACGATTTCTGGATGACGCGGCCAGGGCCGGACGACGCGCGGCTCGCGCGGCTGGCCGCGCTCGAGCGGCTGGGCCGCGTGGCGGGCTACTACAAGGCGGCGATGGACGATCCGGCGCTGCGGGGCGAACCCCGCGACGCCCAGGGCCGGATCCGCCCGAACGCGCGGTTCCCGGACATGGCGGGCCTGACGGGATTCCTCCATGCCCGCGGCCTGCGGGCCGGCCTCTACAGCTCGCCCGGCGTGCTGACCTGCGGCGGCTGCACGGGCAGCTTCGGCCACGAGGCCGAGGACGCGGCCCGGTTCGCCGAATGGGGCTTCGACTACCTCAAGTACGACTGGTGCTCGTACTCGCTCGAGACCGGGCCGCTCGAGCGCGCGGACTGGCAGCGGCCGTTTGCGCGGATGGGCGCCGCGCTGCGGGCGCAGCCGCGGGACCTCGTGTTCAACCTCTGCCAGTACGGCCGGGCCGCCGTCTGGGAGTGGGGCCCCGCGGTGGACGCGCAGACGTGGCGGGTGAGCGACGACCTCATCGACACCTGGGGCTCGATTTCGGCGGCGGGCTTCTACGGCGAGGAGCGCGACGCGTTCACGGGTCCGGGCCGGTGGAACGACCTCGACCAGCTGATGGTCGGCCGCATCGGCTGGGACCGCCGCCTGCACGACGTGCAGCTCGCGCCGGACGAGCAGCGCACCCAGTTCGCGCTGTGGTGCCTGCGCGGTTCGCCGCTGCTGCTGGCGGGCGACCCGACGGCGCTCGACGAGTTTGCGGTCGCGCTGCTCGGCAACGAGGAGGCGCTGGCGGTGAACCAGGACCCGGCGGGCCGGCCCGCGCGCCGGGTGGTGCTCGATGTCGCGCGCGAGGCGTGGATCCGCCCGCTGGCGGACGGCGCGGTGGCGGTGGGCATCTTCAACCGCGACGAGGAGCCGGCCCCGGTGACCGTGGCCTGGAGCCAGCTGGGCCTGGCGACGCCCGCGCGGGTCCGCGACCTCTGGCGCCACGCGGCGGTGGCGGCCGGGGCGAATTGGACTGGCACTGTGCCGCGCCACGGCGTGGAATTTCTCCGCCTCGACCCCGTTTCCCTCCCATGAACGCTCCCCTCAAACTCGGCATCATCGGCCTCGACACCTCGCACGTGCTCGTCTTCAGCGACACGTTCAACAACCCCGCCTCCCAGCAGGCGCTGACGGGCGCGCGGGTGACGATGGCCTGGCCCGGCGGCTCACCGGACGTGCCGTCGAGCATCGGCCGCGTCGCGGGCTACACCGCGGAGGTGCGCGACAAGTTCGGCGTGACGATCGCGGACAGTCCCGAGGCGGTGGCCCAGGCGTGCGACGCCCTCCTGCTCACGTCGGTCGACGGCCGGACGCATCCGGGCCAGTTCGAGCGCATCGCGCCGTTCGGCAAGCCGGTGTTCATCGACAAGCCGTTTGCCGTGAGCTCGGCGGACGCCCGGCGGATCTTCGCCACGGCGAAAAAGCACCAGGTCCGGGTGTTCTCGTCGTCGTCGCTCCGCTTCACCGAGGCGCTCGTGAAGGTTGTGACCCCCGGGAACCGGGCGCTCGTCAAGGGCGCCGACTTCTGCGGCGCGGCGGCCCACGAGCCAACCAACCCGGGCCTCTACTGGTACGGGATCCACGCCGTCGAGATGCTCTACACCGCGATGGGCCGCGGCTGCCGCAGCGTACGCTGCGTGTCGACCCCCGACCACGACCTCGCGACCGGGGTGTGGGCCGACGGGCGCATCGGCACGGTGCGCGGCACCCGCACGGGCAACTACGAGATGCACGGGATCGTGCACTTCGAGAAGAACTCGGTCCCGGTGAACGTGCAGACCCAGGCCAAGCCATTCTACGCCAGCCTGACCGAGGCTTACTTGGCCTTCTTCCAGGGCGGCGCCACGCCGATCGACCCGGAGGAGACGATCGAACTGATCCGGTTCATCGAGGCCGCGAATGAAAGCAGCGCGAACGGCGGTCGCGAGGTCCTGCTCTGACCGACGGCCTCGCCCGTGCCGCGCATGAAGGTCGCGCTCAAGCTCACCCGTGCAGGCCGCGTGCGGATCGCGGCCGCCGGGCTGGTGTTCGGCCCGGGCGGGCCGGCGCTGCGGCTGGACGGGAAACCTGCCCGCCTCCGCGCGGCCGGAGTCACCCGGCGCGGGCGGAGCCAGACGGCGCGCTGGCGAGCCGCCGGGGTTGAGCTCGCGCAGGTGTTCACGACGGAAGCCGCTGGCCGCCTCCGCATCACGACCACCGCCCGAAACCTCGGCCGTTCGCCCGTCGCGGTGAACGACGTCACGCTGTTCGGCACCACCGCCCTGGACCTCGGCCGCCAGCATCCGGACATCCGGATTCTGGAGCAGAACGCGTACATGGGCCGCGTGCGCACGCCGCGGCAGATGCTCACGGGCAGCGACGGGCTGAAAGCACTGGACGGCACCACCGGCGGATTCCTGAGCCAGAACCACACGCTGTTCTACGATCCCGCGCGGCGCGCCGCCGTGCTGCTGGGCTTTGAGACGGTCGACCGCTGGCTGCCCGAGCTGGGCGGGCGGATGACGGCGGGGCCCGGCCGGATGACGGCGGGCCAGGACAACGTGGACGGCGCGGTGCTCGCCCGGGCGGCCGCGGCGAAAACCGCGGCGGCGGGACCGGTGCCCCCGTTCCGGGAGTTCACGGTGCGGCTCGACGCGGGCGACTATCCGCTGGCGCCCGGCGAGGAGTTGGCGCTGGGCGACTGGGTGGTGGCGGCCGGCCCCGATCCGCTGGCGCTGCTTGCGGCGCACGGCGACCGGATCAAGGCGCGAAACCGCTTCCGCGACCCGCCGGGACCGCTGGCGAACTGGTGCAGCTGGTACCCGTACCGGCTCGGCGTGACGCAGGAGCGCGTGCTCGGGACCGCGCGCGCGGCGAAGGCGCGCGGGCTGGACCGGCTCGGCCTGAGGTACCTCCAGGTCGACCTGGGATGGGAGCGCGACAACATCCCGACCTATTTCGAGACCAACGAGCGGTTTGACCGCGGCCTCGGCTGGCTGAGCCGCGGCCTGCGGCGGGAAGGCTTCGACCTCGGCCTGTGGGTGGGCGTGCTGTGCGTCGCGGACACGCACCCGATCGCGCGGGAGCACCCGGAGTGGCTGATGCGGGACACGCACGGGCGGCCGTTTGAGAACTACCGGTGGTTCTGGGAGCCGTTCTGCCCGGTGTATGCGCTCGATGTCTCGCACCCCGGGGCGCAGGACTGGCTGCGGCGGAACTTCACGCGGCTGGCGGAGCAGGGCGTCCGCTACGTGAAATGGGATTTCGCCGGCGTGGTGACCGGCGAGAAGCTCCGCGGGCGCCACGACCCCCGGATGGCGGCGCCGCGCGCGCGGGAGGCGGTGCGCACCGCGTTCCGGATCGGCCAGGAGGCGCTGAACTCAACCGGCGAGCCGGCGCTGATGCTGGACTGCTCCGGCACGGACTACGCCGGCGCCGGCGTGATGGGGCTCTGCTACACCATCATGGACACCGGCAACACCGGGCTCGGCTGGCGCCACCTGCGCGAGGTCTACACGAGCTACGCCTGCCACCTCTTCAAGCAGCGCTGGGCGCTGCTCCAGCCGTCGTGTCTCGTGGTCGGACTGCCCGGCACGCTCGAGGAGGCGCGGGTGCGCGCCACGGCCACCTTCATGGGCGCGGGCCACGTCGACCTCGGCGACGACCTCACCAACCTGCCGGAGGACCGCTGGCAGGTGGTGCTCTCGACCCTGCCGCCCAACGACACGCCCGCGACGCCGGTGGACCTGTTCCATCCGGTCCGCACGGGGACGCTGCCATACCTCACCCTGATCAAGGCGAAGGAGCGGCGGCCCCGCCGCGACGATCCCGGCCTCGACCTCGAGCGGCTGCGCGAGCGCGAGCCGGCCGGCGCGTGCATCTGGTCGGTGCCGGTGCGGGCCGACTGGGACGAGTGGACGCTGGTCGCGGTGTTCAACTGGACCGAGTCGCCCGTGGAGCCGAGCTCGGGCGCGACGCTGGCGCGACGCTTCCAGGTCGAGCTGACGCGCCTCGGCCTGCCGCGGCGCGCCCGCTGCTGGGCGTACGAGTTCTGGTCCGGCCAGTTTCTCGGCGAGATCCCGCGGCCGCCGCGGGCGGCCGATGCCTACCGGCATCCGGGCGACTTCACGAACCCGGTCCAGGAGTCGGACCCGGGCCTGCTCGACCTCGGCTTCCACGGGCCGGCGGTGAAGCTGCTCGTGCTGCGCCGGCCGCGCCGGCACCCGTGGCCGGTGGGCACGAGCTTCCACCAGAGCGGGGGACGGGAGCTGGCCGGCGTCCGGTGGAACGCCCGGACCCGCACGCTGTCCGGCCGGCTGCTCCGCCCGGAGGGCGAGAGCGGGTGGGTGATGATCGCCGGGCTGCCGGGGGGCGGGGTGCGGCGCCTGCCGGTGACGGCCACGGCGGACGTGACATTTTGGTCGGTTCGGTTTTGATCGCGCGGCGTGAACCCCTCGCCGTGTTACCCCACCCTGCCGGAGCGTCCGGACGCCGAGATGATCGCGCGCTACCGGCGCGACGGATTTCTGGCCTTCACCACCGCCCTTTCGCCCGCCGAGGTGCGGGCCGCCTCGGACGGCATCAACGAGCTGGTGCGGAAGTACGCGTTCAACGAGGAGCGCACCGAGCACCACGGCGCGAAGTACGGCGAGGCGATCAAGAACGGCCGCGGCCTGCTCTTCAAGAGCCGCACATCGGACTTCCATTTCCAGGTCGAGGGCACCTACGAGGCGCGGGCGGACCGGCTCGACGAGCTGGCCGACAACATCCGGAAATTCCAGTCGTACACCCAGGAGCTGCCGATCTACGACCACCTCGCCAACCAGCACCCGCGCCTGCGCAACCTGGTCGAGGCGGTGCTCGGCCCCGGCTTCGCGCTGTACTCCAGCATGGCGCTCTGCAAGCCCGCGCACGGCGGGGCGGAGAAGCCGTGGCACCAGGACCTCGCGTATTTCGCGGTCAACCGCTTCGACGGCGTCTGCGGCGTCTGGATCGCCCTCGACCCGGCCACCGTTGCGAACGGCTGCATGCACGTGATCCCAGGCGGCCACCGGTCCGGACCGCGCCGCCACGAGTGGACCCGCGTGGACTGCGAGATCACGACCGCGGAGATCGACCCCGCCGCCGCCGTGGCGGTCGAGCTGCCGCCCGGCGGCCTGATGATCTTTGACGGCCTCCTCCCGCACGAGACGCCGGTCAACAACTCCGGGCTGCGCCGCCGCGCCCTGCAATTCCACTACCGCAGCGCGGCCACCCAGGTCGCGCCGCAGGAGGAATACCGGCGGAAATTCGCCGGCCCCGACGGCCTCTTCATCGGCTGCGACTACTCGCGGCTCGAAACGACGAAGTAGGGTCTTGCCCAGGAGGCAACGGAGGGAGCGGAGCCGTTGTTCCGGACCCCTTGCTGCGAAGGTGCAGGTTCTTGGTCCGCGACCGGGTTTGACCACGGAGGGCGAGATTTCGGTCGGGAGATCAAACGAGGCCGCGCAGCTTGGACTGCGACGTTCCGTCGCCGCCTAACCTGCGCAGCAGGGCGGAGAGGATCAGGTGACACCGGATGGTTGTCCCGAGCCCGAGCGGAACGAACGGGGCGCAGCGTCCCGCTCGTTCCGCGAGGATCCCTCCGCCTCCTCAGGAATCACAAAATCCGTGGAAAAAACTCCCGCGCAACTTCCGCTCTTCTGCCCTCCGTTTCCTCCGTTGCCTCCTGTAAATCCCAACCCCGCCGCTATCGGTCGCTGTATGGGTCGGCCGCGTCGCGCAGGGCGTCGCCGGCGAAGTTGAACGCCAGGATGGTCACCACGATGAACAGCACCGGGGAAAGCAGCCAAGGGTAGTGGCCCACGGTCTGGAGATTCTGGCAGTCCTGGAGCATCACGCCCCAGCTGACGATGGGCGGCCGCAGGCCGAGGCCGAGGAAGCTCAGCACCGTCTCGCCGAGGATCATGCCGGGCACGCCCAGCGTGAGCGTCACGATGATGTGGCTCGTGAAACCCGGCACGAGATGGCGGAAGAGGATGCGGGCCGGTGACGCGCCCAGCAGGCGGGCGGCCACCGCGTAGTCCTCCTCGCGCAGCGCGAGGATCTTGCCGCGGACCACGCGCGCGAGGCCGGTCCAGCTGATGAGGCTGAGGGCGACCGTCACGCAGAAGTAGACGGTGAGCGGCGACCAGTCCGCGGGGAACACCGCGCCGAGCGCGAGCCAGAGCGGCAGCTGGGGCAGGGCGTTGATCACCTCGATCGTGCGCTGGATGAGGTTGTCCCATCCGCCGCCGGCGTAGCCGGAAACGCCGCCGAGCACCACGCCGAGCACGAAGGTGATGATGATGGAAATCACGCCAACCGACAGGCTGATCCGTGCGCCGTAGATCAGGCGCGACGCCGCGTCCCGGCCGTACTTGTCGGCGCCGAGCAGGTAGCACACCGCATCCGGGTCGTCGGCGCGCCCGCGGCGCGCGAGCCGGTCGCGGTCGACGCCGAAGAAGTGGCGGTCGGTGGGCAGGAAGCCGAGCACCCGCACCGGCTCGCCGCGCACGAAGAAGCCGAGCGGGATGCGGACGGTCGGGTCCTCGACGTAGGTGCGGGCGAACGTGACCGGATTGTCGAGGCGGCGCATGGCGCAGACGTACAGCCCGTCGGCCCACGCGAAGTGCAGGGGCTGCGGCGGGCAGTAGGAGTGGCGCAGGTCGCGCCATTCCCGCGTGGCCGGGGCGAAGAACTCGCAGCCGAGCGCCATCAGGTACAGCACGACCAGCAGGAAGAACGACGCCAGGCCGAGGCGGTGGCGGGCGAAGCGCGCCCGGGTGAGCTCCCAGGGCGAGCGTACGCCCTCGCTGCCGGCGCCCGGGATGGGCAGGGTGGTGGCCGCGGGCGTGTTCACCGGGCCCCTCCCCCGTAGCGGATGCGCGGGTCGAGCCAGACCAGCAGCAGGTCGCTGAGCAGCGTGCCGACCGCGCCGAGCACGCTCAGCACCATCAGCATCGACGCCGCGAAATAGGTATCCTCGTTCATCAGCGCCAGCAGCAGCATCGGGCCGACGGTCGGCAGGCTGAGCACCAGCGCGACGATCGCGCCGCCGGAGATCAGCTGCGGGAACAGCACGGCCAGGCCCGAGACGAACGGGTTGAGCGCGATGCGCACCGGGTACTTCAGCAGCAGCCGGAGCGGCCGCACGCCCTTGGCCCGTGCGGCCACGACATACGGCTTCTTCAGCTCGTCGAGCAGGTTGGCACGCATCACGCGGATCATCACCGCGGTGCTGCCAACGCCGAGGACGATGACGGCGACCCACACGTGCTGCAGGAGGTCGACCACCTTGCCCCAGGACCACGCGGGGTCGGCGGCGTAGCGCAGGCTGAACAGCCCGGACACGCTGAGGCCGAGATACTCCCCGCTGAGGTACATCAGCACGAGCGCGAAGAGAAACGGCGGCACCGACATGCCGAAGAACCCGACCAGCGTGAGCAGATAGTCGCCCCACGTGTACGGCCGCACGGCGGAGTAGATGCCGATCGGGAGCGCGAGCAGCCAGGTGAAGAGGATCGTGAGCACCGAGATGACGAATGTGAGCGCGAGGCGGTCGCCGAGGATCTCGTTCACCGGCAGGTTGCTCTCCATCGAGCGCCCGAGATTGCCCTGCAGCAGGCCTGCGTCGGCCGGGTCGAACGACACGAACCACGGGAAGCCCATCCAGTGCGCGTATTGCTTCCACGCCGGCTCGTCGAAGCGGAACGTCTCGCGCAGGTTGGCCAGCTGCGCCTCGGCGTTGGCCTCGCCGTTCAGCGTGATCTCCATCGTCTTGGCCGTGATGAAGTCGCCGGGCGGGAGCTGCACGATCGTGAACACGATGACCGAGATGAAGAGCAGCGTCGGCACGAGGATCACGAGCCGCCGGCCGACGAATGGGTACCGGACGGCCAGCAGCCCGAGGAGCCCGAGGCCCGCGGCGGTGAGCAGCCAGCCCGCCCAGCGCGGCCACGCGCGGCCGGTCCCGTCGTCCGCCTCCGCCTGCGGCAGGCTCGACGGGTGGAGCAGGGACGCCTGGAGCTGGGCCGCCACCTCCGGCGGGTCGTTGGGCGCGTCCCAGTAGAATGTCTCCATGCCCATGTTCGCCGGCGTCATGTAGTAGTAGCCCGAGAGCCCGCGCTCCGGCACGTTGTGCAGGCCGTCCTTCACCACCGCCAGCGCCGGCGGCGGCGTGGCGATGCTGATGGACCAGACGTTGTCGGCGGCGATGTCGAGGATCTCGCGGAAACGGGCGATGCGCTCGGCCGCGGTCGGCGCGAGCTGGGCGAGGTCGTACAGCTCCATGGCCCGGCGCAGCGGGTGGCCGGGGGGCGGGCCCTCGAGGTCGGGGATGGTCGAGTTCGGCGGGGCGCGGAGGCCGCCGAGCTGGTACCACCGGCCCCACATCGGGGCGAAGAAGGACGCCCCGCCCGTCGGCACGTAGTACCGCGGGTCGAGCATCGGCATGAATTCCTCGAGGCCCGGCCAGTAGGTGAAGTCGTGCTCCCGCGCGGCCTGCTCGACCTGCCACAGCGTGCGCACCCGCAGCTGCACGATCGTGCGCACGCCAACGCGCGACCACTGGTCGGCGACCATCTGTGCCGCGTCCGGCGGGTAGCTCGCCGCCACGTTCAGGAACCAGGTCATGCGCGAGCCGTCGGGGAACGTGCGGAAGCCCTCGGCGTCGCGGTGCTCGAGCCCGAGGCCGTCGAGGAGCGCGCTGGCCCGCGCCGGGTCGTACGCCGTGAACGAGTGGAAGTGCCGCGGGTTCGAGTACGGCGAGTCGGGTCCCGGTGAGTTCTGGGCCGGCTCGCCCACGCCGTAGAACACGGCGTCGATGATTTCCTGGCGGTTGAGCGCGAGCGAGAGGGCCTGCCGGAACCGGACCTCGTTCAGCAGGCGGTGCTTCCAGGCGGTCTCGGGCCGCCGCGGATCCACGCGGCGGTTGAGGTTCGGGCTGATCTGCGAGAACGTGCGAGTGGCGTTGAACCAGTGGCGCACGTGGTAGCCCTGGCGCGGCGCCTCGGTCATGAGCAGGGTGTAGTCCTCGAAGTCGATGTGCCGCTCCTGCATCGAGACCTCGCCGCCGGCCACGGCCGCGCTGACCAGGCTCTTCTCCCGGACGTCGATCACCAGGCGGTCGAGGTACGGCAGCTGGTGACCCGCGGGGTCGACGGCGAAGTAGTACGGGTTGCGCACCAGCGTCTGCGGGGCCGAGGGCCGGTACTCGCGGTACACCCAGGGCCACATCCGCGGGTGCTCCGGATTCAGCCGGTGCTTCATCCGGATGTAGACCGCGAGCGGGCTCGGCAGGTTGAGCGAGCGCATCAGCCCGGCGATCACCTTGGGATCGCCGAGCGCCGGGTGGAACTGCCGGAGGTAGTGCGCCGGCCGGAAGCAGTCCACCGCGCCGGCCAGCCGCTCGAGGAACAGGCTGTTCGGCTCCGCGAACTTGAACCGCACCGTGAGCGCGTCGACCTGCTCGACGTCCCCCAGCCGGCCGGCGTTCAGCATCCAGCTGAAGTCCGAGCCACCCGACGACTGCGAGCCGGCCTTGAAGTACTGCACCTCCCATTTCCACCAGAACATGATGTCGTCGGTGGTGAACGGCTGGCCGTCGGACCAGCGCAGGCCGCGGCGCAGCGTGAAGGTCCACACGCGCTGGTCGGGCGACACGGTCCACGACTTTGCCAGGTGCGGCACGATCGGGTAGCCCTCGGGCGACCAGCGCACCAGCGTCGTGTACGAGAGGCGCGTGTGCAGGATGCCCTCGAGGTCCTCCGGGCTGGTCGCGATGCGGTACCACGTCCCGCCGTAGCGGCCGTTGCCCTCCACGCCCTCCATCACGAGCGGCTCGGGCCCGGTGCGCTCCGCGACGGGCGGCAGCTGGCCCGCCTTGACCATGTCCGCCAGCAGCGGCGGCTCGCCCTTTGGCCACCACGCCGCCTTGGCGCCCTCGCTGTAATCCACGTCGCGCCAGATCACCTCCGGGTGCGCCGGGTCGAGCCGGGCCGCGCGTTCCTTCCGCGCCGCCGCGGCCGCGGCGGCGGACGGCATCGCGGGCCGCCGCGAGAGGTCCGGCCGCAGGAACGCCGCGGCGGCGCCAACGAAGGCCGTGAGCGCCAGCGCCGCCGCCGCGCACCCGAGGGCGAATTTTGCGGCGAACAGCAGGCGGCGGGTCGGACGGGGCATGCGGAGGGGTCAGCGGCGCGCGACCGTTTCAAGGCTGGCGGCGGCGCGGGGGTCGAGGTCGAGCCCGAGCCCGGGCGCGGTCGGCACCGTCAGCTGGTCGGCCCGGGGCACGAGGGCGGAACCGGCCAGGCGGTCGGCGAGAAACTGGGGCCCGTTCAGCGCGCACGGCCGGCCGAGGTCCGCCCATGCGAACAGCTGCGCCGCCGCCGCCAGCGAGAGGTCGGGGTCGGTGAGGCCCGACCCGAGCACCATCAGTCCGCGCGCCCGGAGCTGGTTCACGATCTGCACCGACGGCCACAGCCCGGCGTTCCGCGCCGGCTTCATCGCGATGCCGTCCATCATGCCGAGCTCCATGAACTCGACCGCCTCGGGCAGGGCGAGAATCCCCTCGTCCATCAGCACCGGCAGCGCGCCCTGCCGCCGCAGGGCCTGGTAGCCGCGGATCTGTGTCGGCGGCAGCGGCGACTCGAGCACGTCGACCCCGGCGTCGCGGAGCCGCGGCGCGATCGCAAGCGCCTCGTCCGGCGTGTAGCCGGTGTTCGCATCCGCCCAGAGGAAACCGTCGGGTGCGAAGGCCCGCACGCGTCTCGCGAGGTCGAGGTCGTAGGCGGCGGACTGCGGGGCACCGACCTTGAGGTTGAAGTTGCGGTAACCGCGCGCCCGGCCCTCGGCCAGCTGGCGCTCGACGGTCTCCAGCTTGGGCGACGCCACGGTCCAGCTGAGCGTGAGGGCCGGGCGCGCCCGGGCCGGCGGGCCGAACAGCTGCCACGCCGGCACGCCGCGCTGCCGGCCGGCGAGGTCGTGGCACGCGAGATCGAGCGCCGCCTTGCAGAGCGGCTGGCCGACCGAGAAGGCGGGGCGGATCGCGGTGTTCATCGCCGCGTGCAGGCCGGCCAGGTCGGCCGGATCGCGGCCGAGCATGAGCTCGGCGAGATGGTGCCGCAGGGTGGTGAGGACCGTCTCGACCGTCTCGTAGGTCCACGACGGCACCGGCACCGCCTGGCCCCAGCCGTGGCGGCCGTCGGCGTCGGTCAGCCGCACGAGCACCGACGGACGGCGCACCTGGCCGTCGGGACCCGGCCGGAAGAACTTGAACTCTCCCGCCACCGCGTAGTCGAAGCGGCCGAGCTCTACCTGGGTGATGGGGGCCATGGTGGGGAGAGGTAACAGGGGGCAGGGGCCAAGTGGCAGGGTGAGGTGCGCGCGAGACTCCTGTGACGTATTACCTGGAACCTGTTACCTGCACGGCGGCAAACGGGTTTAGTCCCGGATTGCGCGTGAAGCGGTCGTAGATGGAGTGGAGATAGTCGCGGCTGCGGCGGGCGGTCTCGTAGGGATCGCCGCCGAGGTCGTAGGCCTGCGAGATCACGGGGCCGCGGTAGCCGCGCGACCAGAGCAGGCCGAGGGCGCCGGCGACGTCGATGTTGCCGTCGTCGAGCGGGCGGGTGCGGAACGGCTCGGCGGGTTTCGGCCAGCCGTTGAGCACCGCGAAATAGCCGAGGCGCTCCATCCCGGGTTGGGTGAGGACCTCGGGCAGGTCCGGCACGCCCAGGTGAAAGAAGGCGTGGAAGAGAGCGATGCCCGGACGGATCACGCGGGCCCCGGCGTCGCGCAGTACCCGCAGCTCGGCGTCGGGCGTGTCGATGATGAACCAGACGTGGTTGTACAGGTTGCCGCTCATGCCCCGCTCGGCCAGCTCGTCGTCCACCGCGCGCACGATCCGGGCGGTGCGCTCCCAGTGGCGCGGCTCGGCCCGGGCGGAGCCGGCGAGCCGGTAGTCGGCGGGACTCTGGCCGGCCGGGTTGCTCATGACCGTGAAGTTGACGAAGGCGTGCGGATCGATCGCGTGCAGCCGCGCGATCATGCGCCGCGCGCGCTCGATCTCGGCGTCGATCCGCGGGAACTCCTCGTCAGTCGCGCCCTTCGACACGACGTACATCCCGGCGTTGGTCAGGCCGCTGGCGCGGAACGCCGCCGCGGCCTCGTCCCAGGCGCGGTCGTCGTCCGGCTCGATCGGATGCAGCTCGTAGCCGTCGAACCCGAGGTCGGCCGCGATCGCGAGCCGCGTGCGGTACGGGTAGTTGCGCCGATGTCCGGCGAAGTGGTTGTTGAAGAGATAAAGCGGGTTCGGGAACGGCATGACGGGATCCAATCTGGGCGGACTTGGTGGGGCGGGCTAGACCGTGGAGTCGATGGCGACGGCCTGCCCGGTGCGCGCGGAGGCGAGCAGGGCGTCGAAGACGCCGTGGATGCGGACGTGCACCTCGAGCGGGCTGGCCGGGGCGCGGTCTTCGCGGATCGCGGCGCTGAGCTCCCGGATCGGGTGGACGAGCGTGTCGTCCCACGCCGGCGGCGCGTCGGGGAGCTTGGTCTCGGCGAGGTCGGCCGCGCCGACGTACGCGTAGTGGTGCAGCACCGGCTTCTCGCCCATCGGCAGAAACGCAAGGTCAAGCCCGGCCCGGGTGCCGCGGAGCTCGACGTTATGCCGCGCGGGGCCGTGCTCGGCGGCGCGGCGTTCCCAGTGGATGGTCAGGCCGCCGGCGCAAAGGATCTCGGCGGAAAGCCGGCCGTCGACATTCAGGCAGGGCGGCACGCGCTCGGCGGTGAGCGGGAAATAGCTGCCCACCGTGCCGAACAGCCGCTCGGGCCGGAATCGGTCGCCGAGGACGAAGGCCAGCCAGTCGAGGTCGTACGGGCCCCAGTCGAAGGAGATGCCGCCGCCGTTCTTCGCGGGGTCGTTGCGCCACGGCGGCAGCACCGTGCCGGGCTTCGGCGCGCCGGTGACCTGCTCGAAGTGGACGCGGTAGAGGGTGCCCAGCTCGCCGGCGGCCACCGCCTGCCGGGCGCGCCGGGCGGTGCCCGAGTTGTGGTAGCGCGACGAGCAGCAGTTGACCTTGAGGCGGGGATTGGCGCGTTGCGCCGCGAGCACCTCGCGGGCCTCGGCCTGCGTGAGGAAGAACGGCTTCTCGCAGCACACGTGCTTGCCGGCCCGCAGGGCGTCGAGCGTCATCGGCCGGTGGAGGAACGGCGGCGTGGCAATGTAGACCGCCTCGACCTCCGGGTCGCGCAGCAGCTCCCGGTAGTCGGCATGGATCCGCGCCGCCCCGGCCGCCGCGGCGAGCTTCTGCGCGGCCGCGGCGTTCACGTCGGCGACGGCGACGGCACAGGCGTCGCGGCCCTCGGTGAACACGCGGGCCATGAGGTTGGCGATGACACCGGCACCGATGATGCCGAAGCGGACGGGGGCCATGGGAGGAGCGGGGATTGCGGTGGGCGTCGCGGCCGGCGGGGGACGCGACGGCGGGTCCCCCGATACTGCCGAGAATCCCGCTCGCCACTAGTGAAAAGACGTGAAAATTGGCGCGGCGATGCTGCCCACCCCCATCAATTCGGCCGAGGCGATCTTCGAGGTGTTTTTCGACGAGGAACTGAGCGGCTTTCCGCACTGGCGCGTGCACGAGGGCGGCGCGGAGGGGTTGCAGGTCGTCCAGCGCTGGGCCTCCGTGCACTACGACTGGCAGCAGGCGCCGGCGGATCCCGCCGTGCCGGCGCTGCGCCTCAGCCGGACCTGTGACGTGGCCTGCGCGGACTACGACACCCTGCTGCTGTCGGTGGCGGCGCCGCCGGGCGCGCGCGTGAGCCTCCGCGCGCAGACCGACGCCGGGGAGCGCGCGGCGACGAGCGAGCCCTTTGCGCACCAGAAGCGCGAGGTGCGGCTGCCGCTGGCAGGCGCCCGGCGCCTGACCGGGCTGGAGATCGCGATCCACGCGGATGCCCGCGAGACGCCCGGGGCGACCTGCGGCTGGCTCAACTGGCTCGGCCTGCAGCACACTGCCGAGCTGCAGCGCCACCTCCGGTCGTTCGAGCGCTTCACCGCCGCGTGGGAGGACTATCTCAAGCCGTCCACGTACACGCCGACCTTCGAGCCGGCGTACGGCCTGCACCTGACGGGGGCCGAGCTGGCCGAGGCGCGGGCGCGACTGGCGGCGGCGGGCGGGCCGCAAGCCTCGCCGCTGTGGGAGCTCGCCGCGGACGCGCGCCGTCTCGTGCCGGAGCGGATGATGTCGGAGTATGTGAACTTCTGGAACGACACCCGGTTCTGCCGCGAGCGGGATGCCGGCAAGCACCTGCTGACGCACGGCGCGAACGCGGCGCAGGCGGCGGTGCTGTTCCGCGACCCGGAACTCGGGCGCCTGGCGGCGCGCTACGCGATCTGCCTCGCCCACTGCACCCGATGGGACCCGTCGTTCATGAGCTGGCTGACCGGCTGCAAGTGGGAGCACCGCGCCTTCGTGCCGAGCCTGGTGATGTACGACTGCGCGCTGATCCTCGACCTCTGCGGCGAGTGGTTCACGGACTACGGCCGGCAGCTCATCCTGCGGCGCCTGGCCGAGGAGGGGCAGGGCACGAACAACTACAACGTCTGGTGGTGGGAGTACCTGTTCTGGTGCAACCAGACCGCGTGGTTCATGCCGGGACGCATGTACGCGTACCTGGTGCTCGAGCGCACGATGCCGGCGAAGACCGGCGCGTACCCGCCGCCCGCGCGGTCGCGCGTCGCGCCGTACACCGACCTCGCGCTCGCCGAGCTATACGACAACCTCGGGAAGATCCTTCTCCCCGACGGCGGCTATACCGAGGGGCCGATGTACTTCACCTTCACCGCCCGCCAGGCGCTGCTGACGTTCTACTATTATGCCCGGGCCCGCGGGAAATCCGCCCGCGAGCTCTGTCCCGCCGCGCTGCGCGCCACCGCGCAGATGGCCGAGGTGCTGGTGAGCACGGCGGACGAGTACCAGATGATCCTGATCTGCGACGCGCTGTACATCCCCCAGGAAGGCGCGGCGTTCCTGGCGTGGCTGATGCCCGACTCGCATTGGGTGACGATCTTCCACAAGTCGATCCGGCGGACCGGCGGCCAGCCGGTGACGCTGCTGGCGCAGAACCTCCTGCGCGAGGTGCCGGCCGAGGGCCCGCCGCTCCGGCCGTTCGTGGTGATGCCCACCATCGGCCAGCTTGCCTCGCACCGCCGGCACGGCGACGAGTGGGTGAAGCTCTTCCTCATGGGCAACCAGGCCGGGGCCTCGCACACGCACGAGGACAAGGGCTCGTTCGTGCTCGAGTGCGCCGGTGACACCTTTGCGCGGGACTTCGGGAGCTGCGACTACAGCAATCCCCTGGCCGACCTCCTCAAGCACTGTGAGCGGCACAACATGCTGGTGCCGCTGGCTGCCGGCCCCCGGCCCCGGCCGGCCAACCCGATCATGGCCGACATCACGCCGCGCGGCGAGGGTGACGAGGTCCGGTTCCGCGCCACCATGGACCTGGCCGCGGGCTGGGAGGGCTGGTACCGGCGCTGGACCCGCACGTGGGACGCGCCCACGCCGGCCGAGCTCACGGTGACCGATGAGTGGGAAATCGAGCGGGGCGAGGGCGTGATGTTCTGCTGGACGACCGCGCTGCCGGTCACCCTCGATGTGAACCGGCGCGAGGCCCTGATCGAGGGACGTCGCGCCCGCGCCATCCTAAGCTGGGGCCCGGGCCTGGATGCAGCGCTCGAGCAGCTGCCGCTGGAGGCGCCGGCATGGAAAGAAGTCCTGCGCGAGCGCAAGGAGCAGTTCCTGACCGCCACCCTGCACGGCGAGACCCAGCCGCGGCTCAGCCTCACCCAGCGTGGCCGCGCGGGCCGCCTCGAGGTTCGCGTCCGCCTTGAGCTCAAATAGCCTCGGGCCCGCCGCCAGTGTCACCGATTGAGCGACACCGGCGCGCGGTCGCGTGGGTCCCGGCGAAAATGCCTCGGGAGGCGCGGCTCAGCGCGGGCGACGCCCGAGGCGGAGGCTCACGATTTCATACGGGGCAAACGCGAGGCGGCCGCCGCGGAGGGGGGCGCCGAGCGGGCGGTCGAGCAGGTCGACCTTCTGCGCGGTCCAGCCGGCGGCCAGCCGCAGGCGCGCGGTCCCTCGCTGGCCGCTCACCTCGTGGAGGCGCAGCACCCAGGCGTCGCGGCCGCGTGGCTGGGCCCAGTGCGGGATGAGGGTCTCGCCGCCCTCGAGGCCGGCGTACGCGCTGGCGAGCGGACGGCCGCGGTACGGCACCGCCGGCGTGAAGAGCTGGTCGGCCACCACGGCCGGCTGGCCGGCGCGCGGGGCGGTCGCGTCGTAGTGCCCGACGGCGAGCTCGATCGTGTGGCGGCCGAGGTCGGTGTAGGTCGTCGCCGGCTTAGGCAGCCGGCTGAGATGCGCCGGATAGGCCTTTGCGTGCTCCTCGTAGCCGACATGCTTCTGCGTGCGCAGCAGCGTGACGCCGAGGTTGCCGTCGCGGCAGCTCACGCCGTACTTCGCCTCGGTGACGACGAACAGCCCGGTGCGTTCGGCCTCGGCGCTGACGGTGGCCCAGCGGCTCATCGGCCATTCCCACATGGCCTCGACCTCGCGGCCGGTGGCGAGCTGCGGGCGCGGCACGCTGCCGAACGGCGTGCCGCAGCGCACCTCGCGCCCGCGGTAGGTCGTTGGGAAGTGGAGCTTCAGCATCGTGTCGGCCTCGTGCCAGTCGAGCTGGACGGTCAGGCGAAGCACGGCGGCGCCGGGCTCGAGCCAGAACCGGATCGAGGCAGTGCTGGCGGCGCCGACGGAGCGGGTGACCGTGAGACCCTGCCCGTCGGCGGTGATCCGCGCGGGCCGGCGGGCGGGCTGGCCGAGCGAGAGCGAATGACGGTCGATGTCCCACGGGCCGAAATTGGCGGGCTGCTCGGGATAAACGACGAACTCGGCGGCGCCGCCGGCGAGCTCGATCGGCTGGCCGTCGACCGCAAGCGCGGCGAGCTGGCCGCGCGCGTTGAGCTTGGCGGTGACGCGGCCGTTGCTGAGCGTGCGGCCGCTCACGGTGACCGGAGGCAGCCCGCGGACCGTCGCGTCGGCGACGCGGACGCCGGCCAGGGGCGGGAGGTCGAGTGTGCGCCCCCGCACCACGCAGCGGCGGGCGAACGGCAGGGGATTGAAGACGCAGGCCTCGCCGTCGCGGGCACGGTTGAGCGAGCGGGTCACGGCGCCGGCCTGATCCGCCGCGAGTGCAGCCAGCTCGGGCAGGCCCTTCACGTAGACCTCGGGGATCGAGCTGCCGGGGATGTAGTCGTGGAACTGGGCGAAGACCAGGCGGCGCCAGGCGTGATCGAGCGTGGGGTCGGCGGAGCCGCGCGTGACGACCAGCGCGGCCTCGCGGAGCTGCAGCGCGCGCTCGAGCGCGCGGAAATGCGCCTTCACGCTGCTCTGCGTGGTAAAGGTGCCGCGGTGGTACTCGAGGTAGATCTCGCCGTCGAGCGCCGGGAGCTGCGGGCGCTTCACGGCAAGGCGGTCGAAGAACGCCTCGGGCTGGTCCCACCGGAGCTCGGGCAGGCCGCGCAGGGCGGAGAGCCGGCGGGCGCGCTCGCACATCTCCTCGCTCGGGCCGCCGCCGCCGTCCCCCCAGCCGTTTGGCATGAGGAACTCCGCGTGAAGGTCGCCCTGTTGGTGCTGGTGCGAGGCGGCGCGCAGCTGCTCGACGGCCACGGTGTTGTTGAACTGCACCCCCTGGGTCACGTGGCTGACGACCGCGTGTCCGCCCGGCCCGCGCCACACGAAGCTCGAGTGCGGGAATCGGTTGACGGTGTTCCAGGTGGTCTTGGTGGTGAAGAAATAGTCGACGCCGCTGAGCCGCATGAGCTGGGGCAGGCACGCGCTGAACCCGAAGAGGTCGGGCAGCCAGAGCGAGCGCGAGCGCCGGCCGGTGAGCCGGCGGAAACCCTCCTGGCCGAGCTGGAACGAGCGGGCGAGCCCCTCGCCGCACGCGACGTGGGAGTCGCTCTCGACGTACGTGCCGCCGGTCGCCTCCCACTGGCCGGACCGCAGGCGGGAGCGCACCGCGCGGTAGAGTTCGGGGGAGCGCCGGTGCACGGCCTCGTAGCTGGCGGGCTGCGAGTACGAGAAGCGGAACTCGGGGTAGAGCGCCATCAGCCGGTTCACGTTCGCGAAGGTGTGAACGGCCTTGCCCTCGCCGACCTGCTCGGTCCAGAGCCAGACCAAGTCGAGGTGCGAATGGCCGGTAAGCGCCGCGCGGCTCAGCGGGCGCGGGTCGCGGAGCTCGCGGTAGAGGCGGGCGAGCTTGCGCCGCAGGGCGGCCACGCCCGCGGTGTCGAATGCGTCGAGCGCGGTGTCGAGCCCGCGCAGCAGCCGGCGATAGAGCGGTGACACGTCGATGAGCGGGGGCTGCTGGGTCTGGCTGAACAGCTCGCGCGGCACGCCGGGAAACTCGCGCGCCCGCAGGTCGAGCATCCACTCGTAGAGGCAGTTCAGGTCGTGGTACGCGGCCCAGGCCTCGTCGTCGCGCCGGAGCAGCTGCGCACCGCGGAACACGTTGCCGTCGGCGCCGAGCCCTCTGGCGTCGGGGTGCCAGATGGCGGACTGCACGCAAAGGCTCTCGACCCAGACCTCGCGCGCGCCGGCGGGGAGCTCGCAGGTGCGGTGGGCGACGTCGAAGCCGTAGAACGGCGTGCCGTTCACGAACAGCGTGGCCTCGCCTTGTTCGTCCCAGCGGAGCCAGCGGCCCGGGCCCTGCGGCAGCACAACCCGGCACCAGCGCTGGTCATAAAGGCGGCCCCAGCTCTCGCCGTCCCGCGCCGGCTTCCGCGGGAGCCGCGCGGCCGCGGCCAGCGTAAGGTGCACGGGCCGGGCGGCGGTGGCCTCCACGCGCAGCGGGCGCGGGTCGTGCCAGATCAGCTCGGCGAGGCGGGCGACACCCCGCTGGGTGCGCAGGGGGGTGAGTTGGAGGAGGGAATTGGGCGGCAGCATTGCCGCGAGCCTCGGGCGCCGGGAAAAGGCAGGCAAACACAACCGGTTGGGCTTTTTTCGAGAAATTGGCGGCCCAGAGGTGCATCGGCGGAACGCGACCGGAAGACGGCGAACCGCAGGGAACAATCGGCCATTGGATGCCAACGATCCGCGAGCTGCTTTTCATTCCTACCTAAAATTGGGTAAACCCAGGTTGGTTGCGGGGGTGGCTTTTGAGTCAGAGCGCTGTTACTTATTGTCGAAGTCAGCGTCAGATTGACCGTTCATGCCCCCCGCCAAGGTCCCCCCGAAGTCGCCCGAGGAGTTGGATGATGCCGTGGTTAACGCCGCGGCGCATGTGCGTCGCGTGGTGGTGGGACAATGGGGCCGCACGTATGCGGAAGTCCTGCAGGAGTTCTGCCGCAAGATCTTCCCGGAGGCGAAGGTCGTTGTGGGCTGCACGGGGACGGAGATCCTGGCGGCGCTGTATGCCCAGAAGGCGGACCTGCTGCTGATGGCACTGGTTTTTCCGGACATCCATGGAGCCGACCTGCTGAAGCGGATCTCGCTGGAGAAACTCGCGACCCGGGTGCTGGTGGCGGCGCATCACCGGGACGAACGCACGCTGCTTGCGCTGCGCGACGCGCAGTTCGACGGCCTGCTGGACACGCAGGAGGAGCCGATCGAGGCGCTGCAGCTGGCGCTCCGGCTGGTGGCGGCGGGCGAGCCCTTTGTGAGCCAGGCGTTTCGCGGCTCGGTGGTGGATCGGTCGCCCGTGGGCTCGGTGTGGCAGAAGCTCACGCCGGCGGAGATTCGCGTGTTTGCGGTGATCGGCGACGGCAGCGACAACGAGGAGGCGGCGAAGGAACTCGGACTGAGCGAGGCGACGGTGCAGACCCACCGGCGGAACCTCATGCACAAGCTCGGGATTTCGAGCAGCACGAAACTGGTGCGCGAGGCGATCCGGATGGGCATGGTGCGGATCAACTCCGACGGCAACGTGATCCGGGCGGGATACGACCAGACCCGCAATCCGTTCCCTCTGGGTGCGGGGAAGCCGGAGCCGGTGAACGGTCAGGAGCCGCCCCGGACTGGCAGTACCTGAATTTTGGTAGGTTTACCCAAAGATTGGTAAGCGACGATGTTTCGGAGATGTGACGAAGCGGGCAGAGTGGGGTCGTTCTCTTCCAACCCAACCTGACTCCAATTTTCTCTGCGCTCGCCCCGCTGCTACTTTCAGAACTGGTCTGGGCGGTTTCTGATTTCGCCGTCCAGATGCCACCGGGGGGTGGTTTGTTCCGGGAATGGTGGTAGGCGGGCGCAGAGATCCCCTTCAATTCCCCCCGAATTCCCCCCGCCCAAAATCACCCCCCCTGCCGCGCCCACGTGAGTAGCTTGCCCTTGCCCTCCCCGCGCGGAGCGGCCGGGCGCAAGGACCCCCGTGAGGACCCATGCCTTTTGGTCCGGCAATCATGCCGGGCCAACTCAGAAACGATACATACCCTAACCCAATGAACGAACGAATCAGTAACGTAGCTCCGGGTGCCAAGAAATACTTGGTTACCTGTTTGGCGGCTGCGCTCGCTGTCTCGGCTCCAGGTTTGCGAGCCGCGGGCGGTGACGAGCTCCAAAAGCTGCAGGAAGAGAATGCGGCGCTGCGCAAGCGGCTGGCGCAGCTCGAAGGCAATGCCGAGACTACCAGCTCGGCCGCGCCGACTGCAGCTACGACGGGCCAGGCCACG
>JAFEGX010000119.1 GCA_018239675.1 Verrucomicrobiota bacterium | reverse complement strand
TCTCGTCCAGCACGGCCAAGGAGCTGGACGCCGTGCGCGAGGACATCTCCTGGCTGGTCATGCCCGCGGTGGAGGCGGCGTTCGTGGCGAAGCGGCGCTAGCAGGCTGTTGAAGAAGTCCGTAGCGGGGCTGGACCCGGCATGATTCACTCTGGGCGGGGATTGGCCTGGGGTTGATCGATGCGTGGGTCTGACGAGCGGACGGGGTCGTTGTTCTCGTATGTGGACCTGGAGGCGCGGGTTCGGCGAGATCATCCGCTGCGACCGATCCGGGAGATCACCGAGACGGCGCTGGCGGCGCTGAGCGAGGATTTTGCGGCGCTCTACCCACCCCGGCTGGGGCGGCCTTCGATCCCGCCTGAGCGGCTGTTGCGGGCGATGCTGCTGCAGGCGTTCTATGGGATACGCTCGGAGCGACAGCTGATGGAGCGGATGGAGTTCGACCTGCTGTTCCGCTGGTTCGTGGGGCTGGGGGTGGACGATGCGGCCTGGGACCATTCGAGCTTCACCAAGAACCGCGACCGGCTGCTGGCCGGGGAGATCGCGGGCAAGTTCCTGCGGGCGGTCCTGGCCCAGCCGCGGGTGAAGCGGCTGCTGTCGTCCGACCACTTCTCGGTGGATGGCACGCTGATCGAGGCCTGGGCTTCGCTGAAGAGCTTCCGCAAGGTAGACGGGAGCGACAATGATCCGGAAGGGCCGGGCCGCAACGCCGAGCGCGGCTTCCATGCGGAAAAGCGCTCCAACGCCACCCACCGGAGCACGACCGACCCACAGGCTCGGCTCTACAAGAAGGGCGACGGCCAGCCGGCCAAGCTCTGCTACATCGGCCACGCCTTGATGGAGAACCGCCACGGCCTGGCGGTGGATGGCCGCGTCACCCAGGCCACCGGTACGGCGGAGCGGGAAGCGGCCTTGGCGATGCTGGACCGCAGGGCCGGTCGTGGCCGGGTCACTCTGGGCGCCGACAAGGCCTATGACGTGCGCCAGTTCATCGGCGACCTGCGCGCCCGGGCCGTCACCCCGCACATCGCCATCGACGGCCACGTCCGCAAGAGCGGCAAACCGCGCGCCACCGCCCTCGACGGGCGCACCACTCGCCATCCCGGCTATGCGATCAGCCAGCGCTGCCGCAAGCGCATCGAGGAGGTGTTCGGCTGGATCAAGGGCTCGGCTGGTCTGGCCAAGATCAAACTCCGAGGCCGGGCCAAGGTCGACGCCGCCTTCACCCTGGCGCTGGCGGCCTACAACCTGATCCGTCTGCCCAAGCTGCTGGCGGCCCCGGCATGAGCCTCCTGGGCCGCTGGCGGATCACCGAGATGCCCGACGACGTCGAGGACTATCCGGACATGATGGAGCCCGCCTACATCCTCTTCGAGGACCACGGCTCCGGCGAGTTCGCCTTCGGCTGCGTCACCGGCCAGATCTTCGGCGGCGGCGACGCTGACGCCGTCGCGTTCTCCTGGACCGGCAACGACGAAATGGACGACGCCCAAGGCGACGGACGGGCCGAACTCCAGCCCGACGGCTCCCTCAAAGGCCAAATCTGCTTCCAGAGCGGCGATGAAGCCAACTTCATCGCCCGCCGTGAGACTTCTTCAACAGCCTGCTAGAGCGTGTCGCGTTTGGACGGAATCGGGATTCCCAAATCAGGGCTGATCTGATTCATCGTGGCTGCTGGAGGAGGCAGTGGGGATGACAGCTCCTTATTCCGTGGACCTTCGGGAGCGGGCGATGGCGCGCAAGGCGGCGGGCGAGACGAACCGCGAGATCGCGGCGGCGCTGCGGATCGCGCCCTCGTGCGTCTCCAAGTGGACCAAGCGGGCGCGTGAGACCGGCTCGTTGGCGCCGGCTCAGGTGGGTGGCTACAAGCCTCGCACGTTGTCGGGAGACTGCGCCGAGTGGCTGCGCGCGCGGATCGGCTCGGGGCCGTTCACGCTGCGGGGCCTGACGGCGGAACTGGCCGAGCGGGGGATCAAGACCCATCCGCGGGCGGTGTGGGTGTTCGTTCACGCCGAGGGCTTGAGCTTCAAAAAAAACCCTGCTGCCCGAGGAGCAGACGCGGCCTGACGTGGCGCGCAAACGTGCAAGGTGGAAAGCCCATCAGGGCAAGATCGCCCTCTCGCGGCTGGTGTTCATCGATGAGACCTGGGTGAAGACCAATATGGCGCCCTTGCGCGGCTGGGGACCGAAAGGCCGACGACTGAAGGCCTATGCGCCCTTCGGCCATTGGAAGACCCAGACCTTCATCGCCGCCCTGCGCCACGACCGCATTGATGCGCCCTGGGTGATCGACGGCCCGATCAACGGCGAGCTGTTCGGCCTCTACATCGAGCAGATCCTGGCTCCGACCCTCTCGCCCGGCGACGTGGTTGTTCTGGACAATCTCGGTAGTCACAAAGGCAAGGCCGCCCGCGCCGTCGTCAGGGCCAAAGGCGCCCACCTGCTCTTCCTGCCGCCCTACAGCCCCGACCTCAACCCGATCGAACAGGTCTTCGCCAAGCTCAAGCACCTGATGCGCAAGACCCAGCCCCGCGACGTCGAAGCCACCTGGCGAAAGGCCGGACAACTCCTCGACCTCTTCAGCCCCAACGAGTGCGCCAACTACCTGCGCAACTCCGGCTATGGTTCCGTCTAATCGAGTCCCGCTCTAGGCTGGCGCCGCCCCTCGCGACTCGCCCGGGTTGGTTGCGCCGACGCCCGACCGGGGCGAGGATCGCCGCGGGTTTGGGGAACAGCGACATGGGTCTGTCGACGGGGGGCGGCCACCAGCCGCCGGCGGATAGCACGATGACGGTCTTCACCTTCACCGAGCCGGACGCGCCGCACGCCATCGTCATCGGCCCCGGCCACGCGCCCTACTACGTGTTCGGCGACGGCCACGTCGAAGACGCCGCCCCGGGCGCGGACGACTAGAGCGGGATGCGAAAAAGTGGGAACCGGTTT
>JAFEGX010000118.1 GCA_018239675.1 Verrucomicrobiota bacterium | reverse complement strand
GGCCCGGGCCCACGCGGTGCTGCCAAAGGGACTCACGATTGCACAATTCGGCCTGCTGGAGGCCCTGCTGCACCGCGGACCGCTCTGCCAGGGCGAGCTCGCCACCAAGCTCCTGCGCAGCGGCGGCAATGTCACGCTGGTCGTCGACAATCTCGAGCGCTCGGGCCTCGTCTCGCGGCAGCGGGACCCCGAGGACCGGCGCTTCATCACCGTTTCACTCACCGACCGGGGCCGCGCCTTCATCTCGGAGCTGTTTCCCAAGGTCGCGGCGAGTCTTGCCCGCGAGTTCGCCGTCCTGTCCACCGCCGAGCAGTTCACGCTCGGCTGGCTTTGCCGGAAGCTCGGCACCGGCCGCGCCCCGGCCACACCCGAGCCCCGGTGAACCCACCCGCCCCACCCCGACTTTAGCCAACAAAAAACATGAACCTGCTCGGCCTCCATCACATCACCGCCATGGCCTCGGATCCGCGGGCGAACTTCGAGTTCTACACCCGCGTCCTCGCCCTGCGCTTCGTCAAGAAGTCGGTCAACCAGGACGATCCCGGCACCTACCACCTCTACTACGGCGACTACATCGGCTCCCCCGGCACCGCGCTCACGTTTTTCCCGTGGCCCGGCCTCCGTCGTGGCCGCCCGGGCAGCGGCCAATCCTACGCCACCGGGTTTTCCATCCCGGCGGGTTCGCTCGAATTCTGGCAGGAGCGCCTGGCCAAGCTCGGCGTCAAGACGGAGCCCGTGACCACCCGCTTCGGGGAAAAGGTCCTGACGACCTTCGACCCCGACGGCCTGCGTCTCGACCTGATCGCCACGAACGAGGCTGACCCGCGGCAGCCGGCGCCGTCGGAAGACGTCCCGGCCGCCCATGGCATCCACGGCTTTCACAGCACGACACTCGGGGTGGTGAGCCCGGCGGCCACAGTCTCGGTCCTGACCGCGACCATGGGCTACCGGCTGGTTGCCACCGAGGGCCACCGCACCCGCTACACGGTGGGCGCGGGCGGTCCGGGCACGTATGTCGACCTCCTTGCGGATCCCGCCCTGCCGCGCGGCCTGAACGGCGCGGGCACGATCCATCACGTCGCGTTCCGCACGCCGACGGAAATCTCCCAGGTCGAGGCGCACGGCCAGGTGGCCCGCAGCGGGCTCCCGATCAGCCCGGTCATCGACCGGGCCTACTTCAAGTCAATCTACTATCGCGAGCCTTCGGGCATCCTGTTCGAAATCGCGACCGACCAGCCCGGCTTCACGATCGATGAGCCGGCCGAGTCGCTGGGCACGAAGCTCGGCCTGCCGCCACACCTCGAGCCGCACCGCGCCGAGATCGAAGCCGCGCTGCCACCCCTGACCACCAAGCCATGAACCTCTCCTTCGAGCATGTATTTGAACCCGGCACCGATCCCTCGGCGCCCCCGCTGCTGCTGCTTCACGGCACCGGTGGCGATGAGCACGACCTGCTGCCGCTGGGCCGCGCCCTGGCGCCGGGTGCGGCGCTGCTCAGCCCGCGCGGACAGGTCAGCGAACGCGGCGCCCTGCGCTTCTTCGCCCGGCTGGGCGAGGGCGTGTTCGACCCGGCCGAGGTGACCCGCCGCACGAACCAGCTCGCGGACTTCATTGCGGCCGCCGTCAGGGCCTACGGAATTGATCCCGCCCGGCTGACCGCGGTCGGACTGTCCAACGGCGCCAACATCGCCGCCACGCTGCTCCTGCTGCGACCCGAGTCCCTCGCCGGCGCCGTGCTGCTGCGGCCCATGGTGGTCCTCGACCAGCCGGCCCCGCCCGGCTCCCTCGCCGGTCGCCGCGTGCTGATCGCCGGCGGCAGCCGCGACCCGATCGTGCCCAACTCGCATCCGCCGCGCCTGGCGGAGCAGCTCCGCGCCGGCGGCGCATCGGTCACGGTCCACATGTCCGCCGTAGGCCACGGGCTCGTGCCGGACGATCTGACAGTCGGGAAAAAATTCCTCGCCGGCCGGTAGACAAGCGGGCCGCGACCCACATGCTGCCGGCATGACCATGATCTATCGTCGCGTCGGTTCCTCCGGTCTCAAGGTCAGCGCGCTCTCGTTCGGCGCCTGGGTCACTTTCGGCAAGCAGATCGGCGACCCGGTCGCCGAGAAGCTCATGCACACCGCCTACGACGCGGGCGTGAACTTTTTCGACAATGCCGAGACCTATGCCGACGGCAAGGCCGAGCGGGTGATGGGCGCGATTCTCCGGAAAGCCGGCTGGCCCCGCGACACCTACCTCGTCTCGAGCAAGGTCTTCTTCGGTGCCGAGCGCGAGGGTCCCAACCAGGTGGGCCTCTCGCGCAAGCATGTGGTCGAGGCCTGTCACGCCGCCCTGCAGCGCCTGCAGGTCGACTATCTCGACCTCTATTACTGCCACCGTCCCGATCCGGAGGTGCCCATCGAGGAAACCGCCCGCGCGATGCACGACCTGATTGTCCAGGGCAAGGTCCTTTACTGGGGCACGAGCGAGTGGAGCGCCGACAACCTCCGCGAGGCGTTCGAGGTCTGCGCGCGGCTCAATCTCCACCGTCCGATTGTCGAGCAGCCGCAGTACAACCTGTTCCACCGCCGGCGCGTCGAGCACGAGTACGCCCCGCTCTACCGCTCGCCGGGCCTTGGCACCACGATCTGGTCGCCGCTGGCGACCGGCCTGCTCACCGGGAAATACAACGACGGCGTCCCGCCGGATTCCCGGCTCAACACCCCCGGCATGGAGTGGCTGCGCGACCGCCTCACCGGCGACCCGGCGTTCGCGCGCCGCGTGGCCGCGGTGAAGGAGCTGGCCCGGATCGCCGGCGAGCTGGGCACCTCGCTGCCGCGCCTCGGCGTGGCCTGGTGTCTCAAGCATCCCCAGGTCAGCAGCGTCATCCTCGGCGCGTCGCGCCCCGAGCAGCTGCAGGAAAACTTCGGCGCGCTGGCGATCGTCGACCAGCTCACCCCTGAAGTGATGAAGCGGATCGACGCCATCTCGCGGCCGGTCGCGGACTAGGTGTGGAGTCTCACGAGGTTGTCCGCACTTAGGGCGAGTCTGCTGATGGGCGGGTTCAAGCCGATGGAGTGATGGGGACGGTGCCAGTTGTAGCGATGGAGCCACAATGGCAAAGTTTCGGTGCGC
>JAFEGX010000117.1 GCA_018239675.1 Verrucomicrobiota bacterium | reverse complement strand
GCGACATCGTTCGCCAAGGGCTGGATCAACGCCTTCCTGATCTTCAGAAAGCGAAGCCATCTGCCGTACGGCCGATCCGGGGCTGGTTGCGCGCCGTGCGCGAGGCAACCGGAATCAGGCAGGACAGCGTGGCAAAGCGCATGGGCATTCGGCGCCAAACCTACGCGCGCCTTGAAGTAACCGAATCCCTGGGCTCCATCAGCCTTGGTTCGCTGCAGAAGGCGGCGGACGCGATGGACTGTGAGGTCGTCTATTTCTTGCTTCCGAAATCGGCGGTGGCCGAAAACTATGCGGCACTGGCCAAGCGGCACGACGCCGCATTCCACCACCTGCAAGCCGCCGAACACTCAATGGCGCTAGAGGACCAGGCCGTCGGCGACCTGAAACCGAAACCTTGAGCGACATCTTCCAAGCCAAGGAGCATGAAACTTTCCTCACCGAGGAAGAACGGCTGGAGCTTATCCCCAGCTTAAGCACCC
Organism: Verrucomicrobiota bacterium; assembly: GCA_018239675.1. Classification (GTDB taxonomy): domain Bacteria; phylum Verrucomicrobiota; class Verrucomicrobiia; order Opitutales; family Opitutaceae; genus Opi-474. The sequence continues at coordinate 50,912 of JAFEGX010000117.1, read as the reverse complement.
GTGCGGAACTCAACGAGGCCGAGCGGGCCAACATCCTGCAGGCACGGATCTGGGCCATGCGTCCGCGGACGTTGAAGCGGGACGACTTGGTCACGGACATCTTTGGCCGGGAATTGCACCGCCGGATGTTCGACCGCATTTGGCAGTGGGCCGGTGTATATCGGAAAACCGAGCGCAACCTCGGATGGGAAGTCCATCGCCTAGCGGAAGGCGTCCACAACGCCTTCGCGGATGCGCGCGTGTGGCTGCAATGCGAGACCTATCCACTTCAGGAAGCGGCGGTGCGGCTCCATCACCAGCTCGTGCGGGTGCATCCCTGGCCCAACGGGAACGGAAGGCATGCCCGGTTGATGGCCGACATCCTGGTGCAGTCGCGCGGTGGTGCCGACCTCACCTGGGGCGCAGGCGCCGCCTTGGAATCGCCGGGGCGGGCACGCATGGCCTACATCGAATCGATCCGCAAGGCCGACGCCGGCGACTTCGCTCCCCTGCTCGCCTTTGCGCGGAGCTGACGGCGGATTTGGCGCGCGGGCATTCCAGCCGTTAACCTCCGAAAACCGAGCAGAAGATTCAGCTAACTGGTGCCCCCGCCCGGACTTGAACCGGGATGCGCGGTTTAGGAAACCACTGCTCTATCCAGTTGAGCTACGGGGACGCAGGGACCGCCGGAGAACGTGGCGCGTTGCGGCGGGGATTTCACGCCAAAAGGGAGTTTCACTGATCTGCTGACCAACTCCACCCGTAGACCAACTCGTCCCATTCCAAAATCCTGTCTCCAGTCAGCACACGCACTGGTCTTGCCTTGTTCCTATGGTCAATAGCTGTCCAGATTCCGAAATGCGCCAGCTCCTGAGTGTGCTGATACTTCTGGTGGCGTTCATCGGATGCCCACCGGCACGCGCCGGCTCGGATGTGGCCCTGTTTGGCTGGCAGGAGTCGCGGGACGAGAAGACCGAAGAAAGGCTCTATGGTTTCTATCTCGCGCCACCGGCTGCAAGAAAGGTCTTCGAAGCAGATGCGCGAGGAGACGCAAGAACGGTGCAAGCGCTCTCAGCCAAGCTTCCGAAAGACGCCTGGATGTATGGGCTGATGCTCAGGGGCGAATTGAAGTCCTATCGGAAAGAGAAAATCACACTCTTCGAACCGGGGCCTTGCGGGAGCATTCTCAAGTTGGTTGCCGGCTCAATTGAGGTCGACTGGAAGGCAGGATCTTTGCGTGTCTCGCTGGAAGTAGACCAAGAAGGGAAACGTAGCGATTTCGTCGGCAACGGATATTACCGCTTCAGAAACTAGGTCTCGTTTGAAAGCCCTGAGCCTCCTCTACGTGAGTGCGTCATACCAAAACTGCGAAGCTCCGGGTTCAGATGCTCTACGCGACATCCTGTCCCTCACCGCCCCGACAAAGGAGCCATGATCGAAAAACCACCTCTCTTGCCGAGACGTCGCACAGACTGGTTTCGCGTCGGCTTGTGGTTCCTCGCCTTCCTTTTCTTCGCAATTGGACTGGAACAGATCGCTAGTGGAATAGCAGGTGGAGGGCCAGAAGGTGAATCGAGTTGGGTGTATCGCCAGAGCGAACCTGTGCTTTTCTGGATCTACACAGCGGCCTATTTCGCAATCGCCGGCCTCATTGTGCGTGGCGCTGTTAGCAGGAAGCCTCCTCCAAACGAGTGAGGCGCCCGGAATCATGAGTGACCTAATTGCCGACATGTATGTGATTTTGTGGAAGCACTTCGAAAGCGCACGTTCGAAGGACCAAGAATTTTTGGCCTCCGCAGTCTGTGGTGGTAGTGTCCTGTTGGCGGTCGCGAATTTGGTTCAGCTCACGCTTCTTGCACTCGGCCAAGCGGCGTCGCTTCCCCATGATAAACCCATGACTAAATGGGTTGTTGGTGTGACCGTAGTGCTGAGTTGTGTCGCTGGGATGAAGTTCTATCTGAAACGTCATCCTGAGCTTCAAAGTTCCGATGAGATTACGATCCGATGGTCAGCCCTTAGTCGCGCTCGGAAGAATGCAATTGTTGCAGGTATCTACGCAAACCTCGCTCTATTTGTTACTGTACCTGCTGCGACCTTCCATTAACGCCGGGCCTAAGAAAAGTAGACTGGCTGAACCATTCCCCGAGTGGAACCCGACAGAAGTGTGGCTGGCCTCAACGCTGGCAGAGTGTAACCCGTTTTTGTAACCCAGTGCCCAGATTTCAGGAAATTCTGGAGAACTCCAGATGATGCGTTCTTCGGGAAAACTGCGAATCCACGAGTGAAACTTGACTCAAGGTGATCGCAGAGGATTCAGGACAAACTGCCTGTTCAAATTGGGAAACCATTGCTCTATCCAGTTGAGCTACGGGGACGCAAGGACCGCCGGAGAACGTGGCGCGTTGCGGCGGGGATTTCACGCCAAAAGGGAGACTTCTGAGCGCGGCACTGGGATCGACCGCAAACCACTCGCCAACCTGGCGATCATGTTCCTGATGTACGTCCATGAACGAATCTGTAGCCGTCGTCCTACGCGAAGTCGCGCCGTCCGATCTCGACGCTTTCTTCGCGCATCAGCTCGACCCGGAGGCGAATCGGCTGGCGGCCTTTGTCGGTGAAAACCCGCGGGACCGGGTTGTGTTCGATGCTCGCTGGGCGCGGATCCTAGCGTCGCCGCGGAACATCAACCGGACGATTGTCGCGGGTGGCACGGTGGTCGGTCATGTCGCCTGCTTCCCACAGAACGGCGAACTCGAGGTGACCTATTGGCTCGGGCGGGAGTTCTGGGGACGGGGTCTGGCGACTCAGGCGCTCCAGGCGATGCTCCGGCTGGTGCCGGCCCGGCCCATCCACGCCCGCTGCGCCACCGACAATGTCGGGTCCCTCCGCGTGCTGCAGAAGTGCGGTTTCATGATTGTCGGAAAGGACCGCGGTTTCGCGCATGGGCGAGGCATGGAAACCGAGGAGTTCATTCTTCGTCTGGATGCCGCTCCGGTGAAAGCGTGACGCGGCCGGGCTGGGGCTGTTGAAAGCCTTCGGCTTGATGGCTCTGCGGGCTTCATCGGTGCTGGGCTCCTCGATGTGCAGTGTTGCCTGCCTTGGAATCGTGGCGGTGTATCCTCGCCCTGCTCAACAAGGGCCGCCGCGCACGTGGCCTTTCAGCTTTCAGCCGGCTAGAGCATTTCAACCAAACTTGTAGCCGCAAAGATGAGCAAAATGCGCAAGAACTCGTCGCCACAGAGTTGCGCCCTACTAAGGCAATAACCCGAGGTAAACGTTTCCTCTGCCACTGAAGCTGGAGTCGGATTGATCTGCGTTTTTTGCGCCTCTTTGCGGCGACACCATTATTGAATGCACTCTAGTTTCGGCCGCACGCCTCCAGCCCGCTCACTTCGTCGCCACGGCGACGAGACACTCGCCCGGCACTTCAAATCCGCCTGACGACTCGAACCGCCGCATCGCTTCGTCGACTTCGTCCCAGGCGGCCTCGCGTTCCGGCGGCGACAGGTGGGCCATCATCACGTTGAACGAACCGAAGGCCTCCCGCGCGAGGCGCACGTATTCGGCTGCGCTCGTCATGCGCAGGGGGGCCGGCGCCGCCCGCACGTCCACGTCGGCGAATCCCGCCTGGCGAAATACGCCGGCGAGGACGCCGGAACCGCCAAGGCTGAACGGACCCGGCTGTCCAGGTCCGGGCGGCGGAAGTTGCGCGCGGCGACGGATGATCGCGGCCGGAACGGCGCCCCAATCGTTGCGGTCGGGCGTGGAGAAGACCACGACCGCGACCCGGCCCCCGGGGCGCAGGACGCGGCGCCACTCGCCCAGTGCCGTCACGGGATGCGGCATGTACATCAGCCCGAGCCGGCAGAGCACCGCGTCGAAACTGGCATCCGGCAGAGTCAGGTTCTCGCCGTCCATCGCCCGCGTCTCGATCTGACCCAGTCCACGCTCAAGCGCGACCTGACGCGCGAGCTCGACGATTCCCTCGGAAAGGTCGGTCGCCAGCACATGGCCGCCGGGTCCCACGCGCGTGGCGGCGCTGACCGCCGGCTCGCCGGCGCCGGCGGCAACGTCGAGGACCCGCTGGCCCAGTTGCAGCCGGGCCAGGTCGAGCATCAGGCGGGTGGCCTCGCCGTACCAGCGGTCAAGCGTGGGGTTCCAGCGCCGCCAGGCGGCACCATCCTTGTTCCACTGCTCCCGCTGCGTGCGTTTGTACTTCGCCGGGTCGAATGAAGGCTGCGGTTCGGCCACGCTATGACTCCTCTGGTTGGGTTTGGCTGCTGGGTTTGCCGCCGGATACTCGACGGGAACTGTCTCAGTCAAATCACGGCCGACGCCGGCGCAACTGCGCGCCGAGAATTCCCCAGCGAGTCGGGGCCCGTTGGTCCCGGCGCGGGCCGTGCAGCCGGCGCGTCGATGGCCTTGCAAATCGGTTCGGCTGCCCGTTGATCCGACCCGGCCGACCACGCCGATCTCGGTGTCGTCAAGCCCCGCTTGCCATATTGAACGGAGTGAAGAACCCAGTGGGACAAGATCGAGGCCCGGGGCGAAGCCTAATTGGATCCTTCGCTTCGCTCAGAATGGCAGCCAGGAAAGCCCGCCTTGAATTCCCGGTCAGCCGCGCTGGAGCGAGATCTTCACGACCCGGCCCTCGAAGAACATCACGTACAGTTTCGCGGACTCCATGTCGGGAATGTCCAGCGGCTCCATGCCTGGATCCCGGTCGCTGAAGGAGGCCACATAGGGCTTTTGGCCAGCGCGGTCGAAGGCCCAGTAACTCTTGCCGTGGGACGGACCAAGGACCGACTCGCCGCTGTACGCCCAGCCCTCGCCGGACTTCGCGCCAGTGGCCGGGGCGGTGCCCGCATTCTTGGCGGTCGCCGCGGGTTCAGCCGGCACGAATCCCTCAGGAAAGAGATTGGTATAGATCCAGAATCCGACCGCGCCATGGGGGGTCTGCCGGACCTCGGTGCGGTTCGGCGCGCCCAGCGCAACATAGACCATGTCGGCGGTGTAGCCGGGCTCGACGACGCCGTCGCGGAGCTTCTGCTGGATTTCAGGACGGAGCTGCTCGTACATCGCCGACTTCTCGGAGATGCGCGCGGAAATGCCATTGCTGCAGCCGGCCAAGGCAAGACCCAGCAAGGCGGCCAGGAAACAGAGGGATTTTCTCATGGAACGGGGGGTTATGCTCATGAACTCAAGACGCGCGGCCCGCGAATGTCAGGTACGAGAAGAAGAGGTGCTGCGCGGCTGGGGTCGCGGGCTTCGACTGAAACAATATACTGCGATCTCCGGCAGCTGTCACACCCATACAAGCTTCAGGCCAACGCGACGCTTCGATTCAGACGAACCCCCACCCGACCATGGCGAATATCCAAAGCGAATTTGGCGTTTATTGTTTTTCGATAAGATTGTGGTTGACGTCTGGTCGAGTGTTTATTGTTTTTCAATAAATCCAATTTACCCCATGAAAACCAAGTTCACCCTCCTGCGATATCTCGCCGCCCTCTTTCGGCTCACCCAGGTCTTCATCGCCATTGGCCTGGTTGGGATGGTGGTCTTCGTGCCGCTTTACCCGGGCCTCGTCGACAGTCAGCGCGGGAGCGCAGGGATTTTTCTCGAGGGAGACAACCCGGGTTTCTTTGTCAGCGGCGATTCGGCGGGGTGGACATTTCTCTCCAGCCTCAACTCCGGCAATTCATCGCCGTTTCGCTTTGTCCGCCCTTCGGGCCTGCCCAGCTATGGCTCCTTTTCGCTCGGACCCGTGAAGCTGAAGAACGCCACCAATCAGTTCTCGGTCAATTCCATCCCCACTCCTGACTCGGGCGTCACGTTTAATAACCTCTCCGGGTTCATGACATTTTCGCATCCCAAGAACACCGGGGCTCTGGTGGCCCCGCTCACCGCGCCGTTTGTCGTCAGCATGCTGGTCAACGGGCTTTTCCTGATCGCCTTGCTCGAATGCCTTCAGCGGGTCTTTCGCAGCGTGGGGGAGGATGAGGTTTTCAGTGAGAAGAACCTACGTCGCGTGCGGATGATTGGCTGGCTGTTTGTGATTTCGTCGGTGTTGCGCGTGATCACGGGCGGCTGGCTCATGCACCGCATGACCGAGCTGGTGAGGCACGCGGTGCCGTTGAACGGCATGTCGATTGAGTCCACCATTCCGGGTGACATCACTCCCTTCTTGACGGGTGTGGTCATTCTCGGCCTGGCCGAGGTATTTCGCCAGGGACTGCGCCTCCGGGAGGAGAACTCGTTGACCATTTAAAGACTAGCACGACCCAGACATGCCGATCCAAGTTAATCTCGACCGCGTCATGGCGGAGAGAAACATCAGCCTGACCGAACTGGCGGGACGCATCGATATCACCTTGGCAAACCTATCGATCCTGAAGACCAACAAGGCCCGCGCGATCCGCTTCAGCACGCTTGAGGCGCTCTGTCGCGAGCTCAAGTGTCAGCCCGCAGACATTCTCGAGTACACGAGCCGCTAGGGCACGAAAAGCGCTGACGATCCGCCAGCCTGCGCACCCGACCAATCTGAACCTCAACCCATGACTCCCATCACCGGCTATTTCCTGATCAAACCCGAGGAACTCGAGTGGAGACCTTCGAACCAGATGAAGGTGCCGAACGCCGACTATCTCGATCGCACGAAGAGCCAGCTCCTGGGCGCGCGGCTGTGGCGATTGCCGCCGAAGAGCGCCAACACCCTCCACAAGCACGTGAAGGCGGAGGAATTCTACTTTGTGCTCGAGGGCGAGGGCCGGATGCGCGTGAACGACGAAACGCTCACGGTGCCGAAATACGGCGGCGTGCTCGTCGGCCCGGATGCCATGCGCCAGGTGTTCAACGACTCCGACTCCGAGGTGCTCTGGCTGATCGTCGGCGCGCCGGACAACGAGCTCGAGCCCGGCGAGAAGCTCGATCTCCGGAAGTTTTGGCCCGTCAACCCGAAGCAGTTGCCGCCGGAGCTGAGCGGTGTGGTATGGCCTCCGGTTGGCCGCTAGGATTGAGGGATTGCTGAGGCGGTTGGCGATGAATTGCCAAACGCCAAGCCGCCAAACGCCAAATAAGGGGATAAGCGGATAGGGGTGTAAGAGCTTAACGTACGAGAAGGGCGAGGCGGCTCGCTCGCGGAGGTCCTACTCTCCTACCCCCGACCATGCCTAACCCCGCTCGGTGTTCCCTAGTTCGAGGATGGGAACATCCCGCCGCCGAGGTGCCTGGGAATTCGGTCATTGGCGGTGCTCGACCTCTCGGCAGGAGAGGACGACTGGGCGCCTTCCCCGCTGGCGGTAGTAGTCTGGGGCGCCTTGCCCTGGGTGGGAACCGAGCTCGCGCAGCCGCACAGGAAAAGGAGGCCCAGACCGAAGAACAACCGCTTCATTGCCATGGAGATTGGGGATCAGCTCGGCGAACGACAGCAAAAACAATCGGAACCGATCTTCCGGGTTCGAATAGCGGTAATTGCGATCTCGCCGGTCTATCAGGTCATGCCCCACGAGCGCCTGCTGTCAGCCGACCTGTTGGCTGCACCAGGAGAGGACCGCGGGCTGATGGAACGATTCCTCGGCCAATTCCGCCAGTATCGGCGACTGGAACGCGGCTATCAGCAGCTGCTGCGCGAAGTGCATCATCTCCGTCTCGTCAACGGCACGGATGAGCGGCCCTTTCCCGACGCCCATCTGCTGACCCCGGTTGCCTCGCGTCAGGAGATCGCGGCTGCCTTCGATCGACCCCGCGACGCCTCGCCTTTCAGCGGGATGCAGCTCAATGAACCGGCTCAGCTCGCCCTGTTGACGGAGTTTCTCTCCACCTATCGAGAGCTGCCGTTTCCCGAGGAGCCGACCGCCGGGGCTCGCTTCTACCTGAGGAATCCGTCGTACGGCCATTTCGACGCCACGATGCTCTACAGCATGATCCGTCATGCCCGGCCACGTCGCATCATTGAGGTTGGATCCGGGTTCAGCTCAGCGGCGATGCTGGACATCAACCAGGCCCACTTCGGCGGAGGCATGCAGCTGACATTTGTGGATCCTGACATGAGTCGCTTGCGCGCGCTGCTCCAGCCTGGAGAGGCCAGCGTGTTCCGGCTGATCGAACAGCCGGTGCAACAGGTGCCGCTGGAGGAATTTCGCCGCCTCGGGGCGAACGACATTCTGTTCATCGATTCGTCCCACGTCGCCAAGATCGGCAGTGATGTGAACCGGCTGATTTTCGATGTCCTGCCCGGGCTGCAGCCCGGCGTCTTGGTCCACATCCACGACATCACCGACAATTTCGAATACCCCCGCGACTGGTATGACCGCGGCCGCTCGTGGAACGAGCTCTATCTCGTGCGGGCATTCCTCATGTACAACTCGGCTTTCCGAATCGAACTCTACACAGCGTGGCTGCGGCAAAGGCATCACGCCTGGTTCCAGAAACACATGCCGGTTTGCTGCCAAGGTGGCGGAGGCCAGATTTGGCTGCGAAAATTGGTCTAGAGTTTGGAGATTAGAAAACGCCAAACGCCAAACAAGCGGTAAGCGGCTAGGGGCGGGTAAAGGTGCAAGGGCGCTGACCGAGCCAGGCCGCCGAGAGCACCCACGCTGGTATTTTTTACCCTGTTCACCCACCTATCCCTAATCCTTCCTAGCCTCTTATCCCTTTGTTTAGCGTTTGGCGGTTTGGCGTTTGGTGTTTCCAAAAAAAACCATCCAACGCTCAAGAAAAAGCCTCAACGCACCTTCAGCCTCACCGCCTGCGCCTGAGCCTGCAGGCAGAGCTCCGCGGCCTTGAAGGCGTGGGCCTGGGTCATCGCCTTCTCGGTGCGGTGCAGGCAATCCAGGATGAGTTCGCCGAAGAACCGGAAGCCAACCTTGCCCGCCACTTCAAGATGATGCTCGCCGCGGCTGTCCACGAGGTAGAGCTGGTCGCCCTGCCCGCGCGCCACGTCGACGTATTTGCGGAGCTCGATGTAGCCGTCGGTGCCGAGAATCAGCGTCCGGCCGTCGCCCCACGTGCTGAGGCCCGAGGGGGTCATCCAATCCACGCGGAAGTAGTTCGTCGCGCCGTTGTCCGCCACCAGCGTGGCCTCGCCGAAATCCTCCAGCTCGGGATTTTCAGGATTGGCATAGTTCGCCACTGCCGCGTGCATGACCTTCGCGTCCGCCGCCCCGCTGTAATGGAGGAACTGCTCGATCTGGTGGCTGCCGATGTCGCAGAGGATGCCGCCGTACTTGGCGCGCTCGAAAAACCACGCGGGCCGCGCGGCGCGGTTCAGCCGGTGCGGCCCGAGTCCCAACACCTGCACGACCCGGCCGATCGCGCCGCCGCGCACGAGGTCGCCGGCGTACATCGCGCACTCCACGTGGAGCCGCTCGCTGTAATAGACCATGTACTTCCGCCCGGTGGCCGTCACGAGCGACCGGATTTCCGCCAGCTGTGCCAGCGTCGTGAATGGCGTCTTGTCCGTGAAATAGTCTTTCCCGGCCCGCAGCACCCGCGCACCCACCGCCGCGCGGTCGCAAGGCACGGCCGCGGCGGCCACCAGCCGGACCGCATCGTCAGCGAGAATCTCGTCGAACGAACGCGCGATCTTGACGCCATGATATTTCGCCGCGAAGTCCGCAGCCCGTGCCGGCTGGGGATCGTAAACCCATTTCAACGTGCCGCCGGCCTCGACGAGGCCGTTGCACTGGCCGAAGATGTGGCCGTGATCGAGATAAGCGGCGGCGAACCCAAATTCGCCGGCCTTCACAACGGGCTGCGGCCGGCCCGTGGGCGCGTAATTCATGCCGCTCGCTGCTGGTTGCATGGCTGAGGAAGTGACTATGCGGGCGGACCAGCGAAGGAGGCAGCAGAAATTACGGGGACCGTCCGGCTGGAGGAGGAACTATTCACGAGCTACGACTTACAAGTTACGATTTAACACTCTTGGCACCAATCATTAATCCAATCGAAAATCGTAATTCCGAAATCGGAGATCCCTCCCCGCTGGTTTTCCGGGTGCAAAAGAAATCACGGGTTGACACCGACAATGGCGGATTCACTGTCTCCCCTCCTTTTCAGTCATGAGCACTACCGAGCAGAAGCAGCAGACTCCCACGCCCGCGGAACTCCCGTTCACGAATCCGCAGTCGATGAAGAATTTTGTGACCGACACGGGCAAGATCCTGCCCCGCAAGTACACCCACTTGACGGCCAAGCACCAGCGCGCGATCACGAAGACGATCAAGCACTCGCGCAACATGCTGTTGTCGCAGTAAGCACCTACACAACCTGACTGCATCCGGCCGGGGCCTCTGGGCTCCGGCTTTTTTGTGCCGGTGTTCCGGGCCGGAGGCCCGGCCGGTTGAAAGTTGAAGGTTGAGGGTTGAGTAGGTCGGACGCGGATATGCGGCTTTCATCGTTCGAAGTTTGACCGCGCGCTCCATCCGACGCCCCACACGTGAAGGTAGGTCGGAGATCACTCCGGTTGAAGACTCGTGATTCGACGGCGCGAAAATCCGACCCGGATTCCGGCTTTCAACTCTCAACGTTCAACCTTCAACTCATCCCATGCCCTCCCCCACCCGCACCTACCGTGGCACACCGCGCAACCTGGCGCGACTGGCCCGGCGCTTGCGGGCGGGCGAACTGGTGGCGGTGCCCACCGAGACGGTTTACGGGCTGGCGGCGAACGCGCTCGACGCGACGGCGTGCCGCCGGATCTACCAGGCGAAGGGCCGGCCGAGCCGCGATCCGCTCATCGTGCACATCCACTCGATCAAGCAGCTCGCGTCCATCGCCGTGCCAAATGAAGCCGCGCTCCGGCTGGCGCGCCGGTTCTGGCCGGGGCCCCTGACGCTGATCCTGCCCAAACGGACGACCGTGCCCGACGTCGTGTCGGCCGGCCTGCCCAGCGTCGCGGTGCGCATGCCAAGCCATCCGCTTTTCCGGCGCCTGCTGCGCCTCACCGGCGTCCCGCTGGCCGCTCCCAGCGCGAACCCTTTTGGCTATGTCAGCCCAACCTCCGCCGCGCATGTGCGCGCCGGCCTCGGAGGCCGAATCCCGAGCATCCTCGACGGTGGGCCGAGCCGGATCGGGCTCGAGTCGACCATCATCGACATCCGGCGTCCGCGGGCCCCGCGTCTCCTCCGCCCCGGCGCGATCACGCTCGCCGCGCTGGAACTCGCGCTCGGCGTCAAGGTGCGCGTGCCCCGGAAAAAGGCCGCCGCCACCTCGGCCCAGCTGGCGCCGGGGCAGCTGGCGCGCCACTACAGTCCGCACACCCCGATCACGTTGCACGCCTCGCTGGCGCGCAGCGTCCCGCACCTGGCGCCCCGGGAGGCGTGGGTGTTCCTGGCCCGGCCGCGCGGACGCACGGGACGGAACGTCTTCTGGCTCGACGCAACGGGTCGGCTCGACGGCGTCGCGCGGCAGCTCTTCCACATGCTCCGGCAGCTCGACGCCCACCGGTTCGAACGGATCCACATCGAGCTCGCGCCCGGCAGCGGTCTCGCCGACGCCATCAACGACCGCCTGCGCCGCGCCGCGGCGCGGTGATCGAATTCCGGATCTATCTCACAGGAGATAACGGAGGGAACGGAGCTTGGCGACGGAGGTGGGGTGCTGAGGGAGTCGATGGTTGGACGGAGGTGTTTTCTAACTACGGATTACACGGATTTTGGCGGATGAGACGGACGAGGCCCCGCGAACTGTGCACCGACTGGCGTCGCTGCGCAGTCCGCGAGGCGGGTTCGAGGGGCCCCGGTTAGGCCGGATCGTATCCCAGGTCCGTGAGGACTCCTCCGTCTCATCCGCCAAAATCCCCGAAATCCGTGGTAAAAGAAAACGCCGAGTCCAATCAGCCAACCAGCAGCACCAGAGATTCCGCCCAATCTCCGTTCCCTCCGTTACCTCCTGTGAATCTTCCTATCCCAAAGCCCGCTTTAGTTCCGCGAGTAGCCGCTCGTTTTGTTCGCGGGTGCCGACCGTGACGCGGATCCACTCGGGCAGGCCGTAGGACTTCACGGGCCGGACAATCACGCCGCGGCGCTGCAGGGTGTCGAACACCTTCAGGCCGTCGCCCACGTGCACGAGGATGAAGTTCGCCACGCTCGGGACAAACTCCCGGCCCAGCTCCCGGAAGCCCGCCTCGAGCCGGGCCAGTCCCGCGCGGTTTTCGCGCACGCACTTCGCGGTGAACTCGTGATCGTCGAGCGCCGCGATCGCAGCCGCCTGGGCAATGGCGTTCACATTGAATGGCTGGCGGACGCGATTGAGCAGCGCCGCCGTCTCGGCCGCCGCGTAGCCATAGCCGACACGCAGCGAGGCCAGGCCGTATATTTTCGAGAAGGTGCGCAGGCACACCACGTTCCGACCTTCGCGGACCAACGGGCGCAGGTCGGGCGTCGGCTCGACATACTCCGCGTAGGCCTCGTCGAAAACCGTCACGACGTGCTCCGGCATCGCGCGGGCAAACGCCAGCATCTCGGTCTCGGAGTTCGCCGTGCCGGTCGGGTTGTTCGGCGAGCACACATAGACCATCCGCGTCCGCGGCGTCACGGCGGCCGCGATCCGGCCGAGGTCGTGCCGGTGTTGCACCAGCGGCACCTCGACCGCCTTGGCGCCGAAGAGCAGGGTCACGAGCTTGTACACCACGAACGCCGGCGCGCCCATGACCACCTCGTCGCCAGGCCGGAGCAGTGCGTGGCCGAGGAGCTCGATGACCTCGTTGGAGCCGTTGCCGACGATAAACTGGTCCGCGGCGAGGCCGCGGGTGGCGGCGAGCTTCTGGCGGAGCGCGAAGCAGCCGCCGTCGGGATAAAGCTCGCCATGCTCGAGGGCGGCCCGGGCGGCGGCCAGGGCGCGGGGCGAGGGCCCGAAGGGATTTTCGTTCGAGGCGAGCTTGATGATGCCCGCGGGATCAAGCCCGAGCTCGCGCGCCACCTCCTCGATCGGCTTGCCCGGCTCGTAGACCGGCTGCTTCAGCACCGTGGGATTGACGAGGGACTCGAACTTCATCCGGCCATGAAAGCACAAATCTACCGGGCGGAGAAACCAGAATTTGGCCGACCCAGGCAAACGGCAACGCCGGGCAAAGAAGAAACTCCCCGGAGGCGATGGACGAAAAGAAGAAACCGGTCAGGTCCGGCTCGGGACGCGGACGACCTGCATGCCGGCGGCGAGCGCGCCCTTGATGCCAGGCTCGGCGTCCTCGAAGACGAGGCACTGCCGCGGATCGACGCCGAGGAGCCTGGCCGCGAGAAGGAACATGTCGGGCGACGGTTTGCCGTGCTTCACGTCGTCGGCCGTCACGACGGCGCGGAACAGCGGGGCGAGGCCGGTCACCTCCAGCGACCGCTCCACGATCTTGCGCGGCCCGCCCGAGGCGATGGCAAGCGGGTGCGTCGGATGCTTCTGGCGCGCGAACTTCACGACCGGCTCGATGAGCTGGGCGTGTTTCTGCATCTCGGTGAAATAGGCCTCCTTGATGTGAAACACCTCGTCGGGGTCCAGCTGCAGGCCGTAGTGCTCCGCGAACAGCTCGGCGACGCGGCGCGTGGGGATGCCGCCGAGCTTGTAGAACAGGTCCTCGTCGAGCGCATGCGGCAGCCCCGAGTCGCGCATGGCGCGGTCCCACGCCCTATAGTGCAGCGGCATGGTGTCGATCAGCGTGCCGTCGAGGTCGAAAATGTAGCCGGCAAAATCCCCGGACGGAATGTCAAGATGCATGCAGGCGCGCAACGCACGGCGAAAACCCGCGGGAGGCAACTCTCAATTGCGGATCGCGGATCGCGGATTGCGGATTTGTCCAGCGGGACGCGGAGCGCCGCTGGAATTCGGCTCCGGATTTCGGAGTCCGGATTCCGGAATTGAATCTCACCGGCGCGTTGCGCCCGGTTGGGACGCAATCCGCAATCCGCGATCCGCAATCCGCAATTTCAGTGTCCCGCCCTCGGGTTCTGCTTTTCCAGGCGCTTCAGTTCGGCCAGTGAGCGGATCTTCCGGCGGGCGGCGCCGCGGTTGGCCTTGGTGCGGATGCGCGGGCCGGCGGCGAGGCGCTTCTTGGCGGCGGCGATCGCCCGGCGGTACTGCGGCAGCCACGGGGCGTGCGCAACCAGCATCTCGTCGACCATCTGCCAGACCTCGGGCGGGTTGCAGACGGCGCCGACCAGGGGATCCATCAAGAATGCCTGCCGCAGCAGCATGTCGTCGCCCGCGACCGCGGCCTCGACGCCGAGGCGCTGGACGCTGATCGAGGCGTTGCACACCGCAGCGCAGCCAAGGGGCAGGTCCCCGACCTGCGTCATGTTGATGCCATGGCGGTCGACGAAGCCGGGGGCCTCGACGATCGCATCGACCGGCAGGTTCGAAATCGTCCCGCGGTTCGGCAGGTTGAAATGTCCGCGATACACGCGGCCCGTCTCCAGTGCCTCCAGGATCCGGCTGCCGTGCTCCTCGCTGCGGTTTTCCTGGGTGTACTTCAGCGTCGCATGGTCCTTCTTGCCGCCGAACTCAGCCTCGAACCAGTAGCGGCCCTCGGTGCAGACGCGCAGGTAGCCGCCAGTCTCGCCGAGGCCCCACGAGCTCAGGTCGATCCAGTTCAGGATATCGTCCGGGCGCTTCCGGTACCACGGCACGTACTCGCTGAGGTGGCCGTTGGACTCGGTCGAGTAGTAGCCGAAGCGCCGCAGCATATCGATGCGCACCTTCTCCTCGCGGCGGTAGACGGGATGCCGCTCGAACGCCGCCAGCAGGTCCTTGGTGCGGTCGCGGCCGTCGGTCTTCACCGCGATGTACCACGTCTGGTGGTTGATGCCGGCGCAGATGATGTCGACCTCCTCCTTCTTGCGGCCGAGGATCTGGGCGATCTGGAAGTGACCGTGCTGCACGCCGTGGCACAGGCCGACGCAGCGCACGCCGCCGTACTTGTTGGCGGCCCAGGTCATCATGGCCATCGGGTTCGCGTAGTTCAGCAGGAGGCAGTCCGGCGCCGCGACCTCGCGGATGTCCCGGCAGAACGAGAGCAGGGCCGCGATGCCGCGCTGGGCGTACATGAGGCCGCCGGCGCAGAGCGTGTCGCCGACGCACTGGTCGACGCCGTACTTCAGCGGGATCTCGATGTCGTGGGCGAACGCCTCGAGCCCGCCGATGCGGACGACGCAGAAGACGTACTTCGCGCCGCGCAGCGCCTCGCGGCGGTTGGTGGTCGGCGTGATCCGGGTGGCCAGGCCGTTCGCCGCGATGTCGCGGCGGCAGAGCTCCGTGACCATCGCCAGGTTACGGGCGTTGATGTCGGTGAAGGCGAGGTCGATGCCGGCGAATTCGGGCACCGCCAGGAGATCGGCGAGGAGCCGGCGGGTGAATCCAATCGAACCGGCGCCAATGAAGGCAACTTTGAAGGACATGGGGGAAACGGGGTGGAATGGCGCCGGCCGGGACGGCCCGCACCGGGCGACGTCACTAGGGAGGGTCGCGCCAGATTTCTATCCAATAGTTTCGCCATGACGTGAAAATACAGCCTGCGGGGTCCTCCCGGTGACAAATCGCCGCTTTCTCCCGTCGGGGCTTGCCTAGCGAATCGGGAGATCAAGAATCCCGGGATCACTGCCCGGGATGGTCCCGGGCATATATTCCCAGCCAATCCGCCGCCCCGCCCTGCCGGACCACCCTTCCCCCCGCGGCTGACCGGTTTCCCCGGCTCAACCCCGAAGCAGCGCCCGGCAGCGGACTTCCCTCTGCAACCCCGACCCCCACGGAGAACCCAACATGTCATCCGAAGCAAAATGCCCGTTCAACCATGGCGCCGCGCTGCCCACCGGCACCGCCAACAGCGACTGGTGGCCCAACCAGCTCAAGCTCGAGCTCCTGCACCAGCACTCGTCCAAGTCGAACCCGATGGACGCGGGCTTCAACTACGCGAAGGAGTTCAAGAGCCTCGACTACGCGGCCCTGAAGAAGGACCTCGCGGCGCTCATGACCGACTCGCAGGACTGGTGGCCGGCGGACTTCGGGCATTACGGCCCGCTGTTCATCCGCATGGCCTGGCACAGCGCCGGCACGTACCGCACCGGTGACGGCCGCGGCGGCGGCGGCCGGGGCCAGCAGCGGTTCGCCCCGCTCAACAGCTGGCCGGACAACGGCAACCTCGACAAGGCGCGGCGCCTCCTCTGGCCGGTCAAGCGGAAGTATGGCCGCAAGATCTCGTGGGCCGACCTGATGATCCTCGCGGGCAACGTCGCGCTCGAGACGATGGGCTTCAAGACCTTCGGCTTTGGCGGCGGGCGCGAGGATGTGTGGGAACCCGACCAGGACGTCTACTGGGGCATCGAGCGAAAGTGGCTCGACGACAAGCGCTACTCCGGCGAACGCAATCTCGATAACCCGCTCGCCGCGGTGCAGATGGGCCTGATCTATGTGAACCCCGAGGGACCCAACGGGAATCCCGACCCACTCGCCGCCGCGAAAGACATCCGCGAGACGTTCGCGCGCATGGCGATGAATGACGAGGAGACCGTGGCCCTCATCGCGGGCGGCCACACCTTCGGCAAGACCCATGGCGCGGCCCCGGCCTCGCACGTCGGGCCCGAGCCCGAGGCCGCCCCGCTCGAGGAGCAGGGCTTCGGCTGGAAGAACAGCCACGGCTCAGGCAAGGGCGGCGACGCAATCACGTCCGGCCTGGAACTCACGTGGACCACCACGCCCACCAAGTGGAGCAACAATTTCTTCTGGAATCTGTTTGGCTACGAATGGGAGCTAACGAAGAGCCCGGCCGGCGCGCACCAGTGGAAGCCGAAGCACGGCGCCGGCGCCAACACGGTGCCGGACGCGCATGACCGCTCGAAGCGGCACGCACCGATGATGCTGACCACCGACCTCGCGCTGCGCTTCGACCCGGCCTACGAGAAGATCTCGCGCCGGTTCCTCGAGAACCCGGACCAGTTCGCCGACGCGTTCGCGCGGGCCTGGTTCAAGCTAACGCACCGCGACATGGGTCCGCGCGCCCGCTACCTCGGGCCCGAGGTGCCGGCTGAGGTGCTGGTCTGGCAGGACCCGATCCCGGCGGTGAATCACCCGCTCGTCGACGCCAAGGATGTCGCCGCGCTGAAGGCGAAGATCCTCGCCACCGGCCTGTCCGTGTCCGAGCTCGTCGCCACCGCTTGGGCCTCCGCCTCGACCTTCCGCGGCTCCGACAAGCGCGGCGGCGCCAACGGCGCGCGCGTCCGCCTGTCGCCACAGCGGTACTGGGAGTGCAACCAGCCGACCCAGCTCGGCAAGGTGCTGGACGCCCTCGAGGGCGTCCAGAAGGCCTTCAACGCCTCGGCGGCCGGCGGCAAGAAAGTCTCCCTCGCGGACCTCATTGTCCTCGGCGGCGGCGCCGCTCTTGAGCAGGCCGCGAAGCAGGCCGGCCACGAGATCACGGTGCCCTTCACGCCCGGCCGCATGGACGCGACGCAGGAGCAGACCGACGTCGAGTCGTTCGGCGTCCTCGAGCCCATCGCGGACGGCTTCCGCAACTACCAGAAGGCCCGCTACCGCGTCCCGGCCGAGGCGCTGCTCGTCGACAAGGCGCAGCTCCTGACGCTCACGGCGCCCGAGATGACGGTGCTGGTGGGCGGCCTGCGCGTGCTGAAGACCAACGTTGGAGGCACGGCGCACGGCGTGTTCACCTCGCGCCCGGGCATGCTGTCGAACGACTTCTTCGTGAACCTGCTCGACATGGCCACGGAGTGGAAGGCGGTCTCGAAGGAGGGCGAGCTGTTCGAGGGCCGCGACCGGAAGACGGGCGCGGTCAGGTGGACCGGCACCCGGGTCGACCTGGTGTTCGGCTCCGACTCGCGGCTCCGCGCCCTCGCCGAGGTCTACGCCAGCGCCGACGCGCAGGCGAAGTTCCTGCACGACTTCGTCGCCGCGTGGACCAAGGTGATGAACCTGGACCGGTTTGAGCTGGCGTAGGGAGGCGGGGGGGCGGCGGCCGCCCGTTGAAAGTTGACAGTTGAAGGTTGAAAGCCGGACGGTCGCCGGGCGACTGCGCTTTCAACCTTCAACTGATCGCCTTCAACCGTCCGCGTCGCTTAGTCCCGAAGACCCGGCCATTGCCGAAGACAACAAGACGGCGGAGTCAGTGACTCCGCCGTCTTGTTGTTTTCCAGATCGAATGCTTCGACCTGAGACCTGCGACCTTCGACGCGGCGTCCTGCCGCCGCCTAGCGCCGCATCCCGCGGTGAAGGCGGCTGGCGGGTTTCGGCGCGGCGGTCTCGGCGAGGGCCTTGTCGTCGAAGAGCGCGGAGTAGATGTAGGGGAAGCCCTCGATCTTCTTCCGCTCGACGCCGATGCCCATGTACCGCTCGATGCTGCGCGCGTCGCGGACGTCCTCCTCGGTGACGAGGGTGAAGGCGTCGCCGGTGTTCTGCGCGCGGCCGGTGCGGCCGATGCGGTGGACGTAATCCTCGGGATTCTCCGGCACGTCGTAGTTCACGACGTGCGACACGCCCGCGATGTCGAGGCCGCGGGCGGCGATGTCGGTCGCCACCAACACCTCGAACCGGCCGGACTTGAAGCCCTCGAGCGCCTCGATGCGCTCGCGCTGGCTGCGGTCGGAGTGCATGACGCCCACCGTGTGGCCCTTGGCCTGGAGGCGGTGCGCGATGCGGTCCGCACCCATGCGGGTGCGGCAGAAGATGAGCACGCTCTTGAATTCGGTCTGCTCCAGCAGGAGCTGCAGCAGGTCGAACTTCTGGGAGGCGACGACCGGGTAAAACCCGTGGGACACGGTCTCGGCCGGCGAACGCTGGCGGCCGATCTCGACCTTCACGGGGTCGCGGAGCGCCCAGGATGCCAGCGAGGCGATCTCGGGCGGCAGCGTCGCGGTGAAGAGCAGCGTCTGCCGCGTGGCCGGCGTCTTCTGCACGATGCGCTTCACGTCGGGCAGGAAACCCATGTCGAGCATGCGGTCCACCTCGTCAAGGACGAGGATGTCGATGTCGCGCAGCGAGCAGTTGCCCTGCTCGAGATGGTCGAGCAGCCGGCCCGGCGTCGCCGCCAGGATGTCCATGCCGCGCCGGAGATCGTCGGTCTGCTTCCCGTAGCCGACGCCGCCGTAGACAATGGTCACGCGCAGGTCGGTGAACTTGGCGTATTTCTGGAAGGCCTCCTCGACCTGCAGCGCGAGCTCGCGCGTCGGCTCGAGAATCAGGCAGCGGAGTTTCCCGTGGGTGCCGAGCCGCTGGATGATGGGCAGCGCAAACGCGGCGGTCTTGCCGGTGCCGGTCTGCGCGGAACCGATGACGTCGCCGCCCTTGAGCACGACCGGAATGGCCTGCGTCTGGATGGGCGTGGGCGTGACATAACCCATCTCCTGCACGGCAAACGCGAGGGCGTCGGAGAGGCCGAGCTTCGAGAACTCGGTGTCCATCTTCGGGACGTCCACCGGGGTCGCCGGCTTGATGTCACCGGTGCGGGGATGCTCGAAACTCTCGTCGACGCGCGGGCGGCCCGTTTCGCGCCGGGGACCGCGGCCCCCGCGGCCGCCGTCGCGCGCATGGCCGCGCCCGGCGCCGTGGCCGCCGCCGTGGGACGAACCCGGGCCGTGGCCGTGACCCCGCTCTTCACGGCGGGGGCGGGATTCATGGCCACCGTGGCCGCCGCCATGGGATTTCGCGCCGGTGCCGCGCTCGGCGCGCGGCTGGTGCGAGGAGTGAGACTTGGCAGGGGAAGCGGGTTTCGCCGCCGGCGCAGCGTGGGACGGGCGCGAAGGCGTGATCGATTGGCGCAGCTTCGACAGGAATTTCTTCAGCATTGTCGGATTGGAGAGCGGTCAGACTCTCGGAAACCGACGGGTTTGCAACCCCCCAGTTCGGCGACCTTGGGGCCGGGGGACCGGTTGAAAGTTGAAGGTTGAAGGCCCAGACGGACAGGGAGTTCCCCATCAACGGCTCAGGCCT
Organism: Verrucomicrobiota bacterium; assembly: GCA_018239675.1. Taxonomy (GTDB): domain Bacteria; phylum Verrucomicrobiota; class Verrucomicrobiia; order Opitutales; family Opitutaceae; genus Opi-474. The sequence continues at coordinate 31,013 of JAFEGX010000117.1, read as the reverse complement.
AAGGCCAGACCTTGGCGCCGAAGGAAAGCTCGCCTCCGGCTTTCAACCGTCGACTTTCAACCTTCAACTCTACTGACCGCCTCAGAGGTTCGACTTGATCTTGTCCAGGATCGCCATCGACAGCGTTTCGTCGCCGAAGGTGCCGACCCGGATGCTGACCTTGGTGAGGTTGTCACCGGCGCGCTCGATCTTGATCTCGATCTTCTTGTCCGCGGCATTGCGGACGGTGATCTTGCCGAGCAGGGCGTCCTTGGCCTCGCTGACCTTGGCGAACTCCAGCTGCTGGACGGCGCGCTGGGAGGCCTTGAAGGTGTGATCAAAGCTCGAGTCGAGCGTCGCATTCAGGTCGCCGCGGATATAGGCGACCGCACCCGCACCCGCGCCGGCGGCGACAGCGATGCAGCCAGAGTTGAACGCCAGGGACGTCAGGGCTAGGACCAGCGCGAGAATCGCGGCGAGACGGGGAGCACGGGAGTTTTTCATGGGAGTGGCAGGATTAGACCCCATGGACCGCATTTCGGTAAAGCAGTTTCCCGTAGAATCAGTTTTCCGGGCCGCAACGGGTCCAGCTCCCGGGCCACCAGCGATTTCCACACTCCGCAATTGCGCCGGGGCGGGCGGCTGCCCATGGTTTCGGCGCACCGGACCCCACCCTGCATGAACCCTGACGTCCTCTGGCTTGTCCGACTCGGCACCGACCAAGGCCTGTTCCACCGCAAGCAGTGCGCCGCCATCCGGGCCAAGCTGGGCGAGACGGCCGAAATCGGCGACTTCGCGCAGCTGCTCATCGACGACGGCGTGGTCGAGGACGTCGCCGCACTTGAGCGGCTGGCGGGCGTCGCGATGGGCAAGGCCCAGGGCGGCCCCCCGGCCAGCGACCCGTTCGAGGATGACGCCTCGAACGCGCCCTTTCCCGCCGCCACCAACGGAGGCGCCGCGCCATTCGATTTCCCGGGCATCGCGAAGATGCCGGACGACGCCCTCGCCGAGGGCCTGCGCAACCTCCTCCGCGAGACCGCGCGCCAGGGCGCCAGCGACCTCCATCTGTCCACCGGCTCGCGCCCGTTCATCCGGAAGAACCGGCAGCTCGACGTCATCTCCGAATATGTCCTGACCGCCGCCGACGCGCTCCGGCTCAATACCGCCCTGCTGTCCGAGGGCCAGCGCGAGATTTTCCTCCAGCGGAAGGACTATGACTACGCCCTGGCCCTGAGCCGGGAGGATCGCTACCGGGTGAACCTCATGTTCCACAAGGGCGGCGCCGCCGGCGCCTACCGGATGGTGCCCGACAAGGTCCGCACTCTTGAGGAGCTCGGCTACGCCGCGCATCTCGAGACCCTGAAGAAACTCCTTTCCTACCACAACGGTCTCATCCTCATCACCGGCCCGGTCGGTTCGGGCAAGACGACCACCCTCGCGTCAATGGTTGCCTACCTCAACGAGACCCGCACCGACCACATCATCACGGTCGAGGATCCCATCGAGGTCGTCCAGGCGGCCAAGGGCTGCAATGTCACGCAGCGCGAGGTCGGCCAGCACACGAAGTCCTTCTTCACCGCGCTCAAGGGTGCGCTCCGCGAGGATCCCGACGTCATTGTCATCGGCGAGCTGCGGGACCTCGAGACCATCGAGATGGCCATCACGGCCTCCGAGACCGGACACCTCGTGATCGGCACGATGCACACGAGCGACGCGGCCACGACCCTCAACCGCCTGCTCGACGTGTTTGCGCCGTCGCAGCAGACGCAGATCCGTGCCAGCGTGGCGGAGAGCCTCCGCGGCATCGTCTGCCAGCGCCTGCTGCCCTCGACCGACGGCAAGGTCACGCTCGCCTGCGAGATCCTCGTCGCGAACACCGCCATCCAGAACCTCATCCGCGAGGGCAAGTCGCAGGGTCTGCGCAACACCATGGAGACCGGCGTCCGCGAAGGCATGTGTCTCATGGACAATGTCGTCTTCGGCCTGTGGCAGCAGCGGACGGTCTCGGCTGAGACGGCGCTGGGAAATATCACCAACCGCGTGCTGCGGGCCAAGATTACCTGACCATGGCCGCCATCGACCAACTCCTCCGCACGATGCTCGAGAAGGGCGGCTCGGACCTGCACCTCACGGTCGGGCTGCCGCCCAAGGCCCGCATTTCCGGCACACTCCAGCCCATCGGCCCGAAGGCCCTCGACCCCGCGTCCATGGCGGCGCTGCTCAAGGAGATCGTGCCCGAGCGCCGCTGGCACGATTACCTCGAACGCAAGGACCTCGACCTCGCGCACGAGATTCCCGGCTTCGCCCGCTTCCGCGGCAACTACCTCTACAACCACTGGGGCCAGGCCGCCGTCTTCCGCCAGATTCCCGCGAAGATCCTCTCCTTCGACGACCTCAAGCTCCCCGAGGCGCTGAAGAAACTCTGCCACCGCACGGAAGGGCTCGTGGTCGTGACCGGCCCGACCGGCTCCGGCAAGTCGACCACGCTCGCGGCGATGATCGACTACATCAACACGAACTTCTCGCGGCACATCATCACGATCGAGGACCCGATCGAGTTCGTGCACCAGGCGAAGAAGTCGACCATCGTGCACCGCGAGGTCGGCGAGCACACCGAGTCGTTCGCCGCGGCGCTGAAGGGCGCAATGCGGCACGACCCCGACATCGTGCTGCTGGGTGAGATGCGCGAGATGGAGACCATCAAGCTCGCGCTGGGTTGCGCCTCGATGGGCATGTTGGTCTTCGGCACGCTGCACACGAACAACGCCCCGAAGACCGTCGATCGCATCATCAACACCTTCCCCGCCGATGAGCAGAACCAGGTCCGCGTCATGCTCTCGAGCTGCCTGGCCGGCGTCGTCGCCCAGCTCCTCTGCAAGCGCGTGCCCAAGGGCCGCTGCGCCGTCCATGAGATCCTGCTCGCCCACGAGGCCCTGCCCAACACGATCCGCAGCGGCCAGATCTCCAATATCCGCTCGATCATCGAGGGCGGCGGCAACGACGGCATGATCACGATGGACAACAGCCTCATGGCCCGCGTTCAGGACGGCACGATCGAGGCCAAGGAGGCCTACATGAAGGCCACGAACAAGGGGCTCTTTGCGTCGATGTTGAAGCCCGGCGACCTCGACGGCGGCCACTGAGTCGGCTCGGGTTGCTGAAGATTGCAGGCGGCGGCCTGAAACCGGGTGAGAGGCGTTTGGTCGCGCCGCGCCTAGAGCGAACTCAATAATCGTGTAGCCGCAAAGAGGCGCAAAAAACGCAGATCAATCCGATTCCAGCTCCAGCGGCAGAGGGATCGTTTGCCACGGATTGTTGCCAAAGTAGGGCGAAAAACTGGCGCGACGAGTTCTTGCGCTTTTTGCGCATCTTTGCGGCTACAAGTCTTGTTAAAATGCTCTAGGCTCCGCGCTCGACGGTCTGCGGCACGACGCCGCCCACCCGCCACGCGTCACCCTCCTTCACCAGGAGCCACAGGTAGGTCATGCTGTCGGTTCCGCTGTAAATGCGCGCCGGCACGATCGCCGCCAAGCCGTTGTCGCGGGGCGGCGTGAATTCCGCCCGGGTGTTTTTCCAGACCACCGGGTAGGTGCGGGTCACGAGCACCCGGAAGCCGCGCAGGTCCACCACGCTCCGGAAGGCCTTCGACGCAAGCTGGTAGGCGCGGGGCCAGTCCTCGGCGCGAATCGCATCGAGTTGCGCGCGAACGGTCCCGATCAACGCCTCGCGCACCGCGGGCCGGCTCAGGCGCACCCGCTCGGTCGCGGCCGGCCCCGCCCGCATCCCGGGCACGAGCAGCATCAGGACCAGCAGCCAGCGCCAAGCCTTCATCCCGTCAATCGAACACAGCCCGTCGCCGGCGGCAAGCGGACGGAGCCGTCATCGCCGTGCTCCGGGCCGCGGAAGTTGAACGTTCAGCCCCCGGGGTCGGGCCCGGGGGCGCGGACACGTTGACTTCGCCGCCTGGGTGAGCGTGGCTGAATTCCCCTCCCTTCCCCACATGAGCAAGAAGATTCCCGTCGCCCTGCAACTCTGGTCCGTCCGCGAGGACACCGCGCGTGACTTTGCCGCCACGGTCGGCGCCGTGGCCGCGATGGGCTACGCCGGCGTGGAGACCGCGGGCTTCGGCAACACCGACGCCCGCGGGGCGAAGGCCGCGCTCGACACCGCCGGCCTGAAGGTGGCCGGCATGCACGCGGGCATCGGCCAGCTCCGCACCGATCTCAACCGCTGCGTGGACGAGGCGCTGCTGCTCGGGACGAAACACGTGATCTGCCCGGGCTGGTCGCACACCCACTATCACTCCGGCGCGGCGTGTGCCCGCATCGGCGAGGAGCTCGCCGCGATCGGCGCCACCTTCCGCGCCCACGAGATCAAGTTCGCCTTCCACAACCACGCGTCCGAGCTGGCCGTGGTCGACGGCCGGCGGGTGTTCGACTGGATGCTCGACGCCGCGTCGCCCCGCGATCTGGGCTGCCAGGCGGACGTCTACTGGGTGCACGTGGGCGGCAAGGACCCCGCGGCCTTCATTCACGAGCAGGGCCGCCGCATCCGCACCATTCATCTCAAGGACGAGAAGGAGATCGGCACCGGCCCGGTGAACTTCCCGTCGGTCTTCGCCGCCGTCGAGGCCATAGGCGCGGTCGAATGGTACGTGGTCGAAGTCGAGCAGTACAACCACGTCCCGCTCGAGTCCGTCCGCCGCTCCCTTGAGCTGCTCCGGAAGTGGGGCAAGGCCTGAAGCCGTGGGCGCGGCTTCAAGCAGGTGACTAGGCGCAGGGAGCAGGTGCCAGGTTATCTGCGTCGAAGGTGACAGGTCGAAGTTCGAAGGACTGAGGTCCGGTCGACCCGTGGCCGGCGGCCGGCCTGCGACGTTCGACGTGAGACCTTCGACTTTCGACCCACAGCCTTCGGCTGCGGGCTACTTCTTCAGCGCCGTCCGCACCGCGTTCGCGAGGTCGGAGAGGCGGTAGGGCTTCGGCACGATGCCGCAGAATCCGTGAGCGCGGAAGTTCGCGAGCACCGGATCGCCCGAGTAGCCGCTGGACACGATTGCCCGGACGTCGGGATCGATCTTCTGCAGTTCCTGCATCGCCTCCTTGCCGCCCATGCCGCCCGGCACCGTGAGGTCCATGATCACCACGTCAAAGGCCTTCCCGGCCGTCCGCGCCGCCTGGAATTCGCGGATGAGATCCGTGCCGTCGGGCACGGTCATCACCTGCAAGCCAAGCCGGGTGAGGAGCACCTCGACCATCGTGCGGATGGGATCCTCGTCGTCCATGAACAGTACGCGGCCGGTCATGGGCTCCATCGCGGACTTCCCGACCGGGGGCGCGGGCGGCGCCTCCTTGGCGGCCGGAAGCCAGATGCGGAACGTGGTGCCCTTGCCCATCTCCGACTCGACCGCCACGTGACCCTGGTGCTTGCGGATGATCGAATAGACGGTGGCGAGGCCGAGGCCGCTGCCCTGCTCCTTGGTCGTGAAATAGGGCTCGAAGATGCGGGCCAGGTGTTCGGGCGAGATGCCGGCGCCGGTGTCGGCGATGCTCAGCTCCAGGTAGCGCCCGGCCGGCAGCGGCACGGGACCGCCGGGCGCCAGCTCGACGTTGCGCAGCGACACCCGGATGATCCCGCCGTTCTTCATCGCCTGCATGGCGTTGATCACGAGGTTCTGCACCACCTGGCCGATCTGGCTGCGGTCCACCTCCGCGGCCCACAGGTCGGCCTCCGTGTTGAATTCCCCCCGGACCGTCGAGCCGTGCAGCGAGAACTCGGTGGCTTCGCGGACGACCTCGGGCAGACGGACGGCGGTCCGGACCGGATCGCCGCCCTTGGCAAAGGTGAGCAGCTGCTGGGTGAGGTCGCGGGCCCGGAGCGTCGCCCGCTCGGCCTCCTGCAGCCACTTCGCCAGCGGCGCGTTCTCGGTCGAGGGATCCAGCTGCGCCAGGGTCAGGTTGCCCATCACCACGGCCAGGATGTTGTTGAAGTCGTGCGCGATGCCGCCGGCCAGGATGCCGACAGACTCGAGCTTGGACGCACGCTCCAGTTCGGACTCCATGCGGGAGCGCTCGGTGACGTCGCGCAGCACAAGCACGGCGCCGATGCCGCGGCCCGTGGCATCGAGCATCGGGGCGCAGCAGCCCTCCACCAGCCCGCGGCCGCCGATCCGGCGCAGCACCTGGGTCTGCGGCGGCAGGTCAATCACGCCGCCGCTCGCGATCGCGGCCGCCACCGGCGTCGCCACCGGGGCCCCGGTGCGGGCGTGACGCAGGACGCAGACCTCGGTGATCGGGCGGCCGGCCGCAGCGGACGCGGTCCAGCCGGTGAGCTTGATGGCGGCCTGGTTGATGAACAGCACGCTGCCGTCACGGTTCGTCGTGATGACGCCCTCGGCCATGGCGCGAAGCGTGACGGCCAGCCGCTCGCGCTCCTCGGCGAGGGCCCGTTCGGCGGCCTTCGTCGCGGTGAGGTCGACGATGACGGCCGGGGTGCGTTCGAAATGGGACCGATCGTTCAGCGTCGGCACCCACCAATGGCAGTGCACGTGGCACTCGGTGCCGTCGATGGCCCGCACCTTCATCTCTCCCTCGGACTCATTGCGTCCCGACCAGACCGCCAGCATCGACTGCCGGCGGAGCGTCCAGGCGGAATCCGTCATGATCCGCTCCTGGTTGGCCGTGGTTTCGTCCATGGAAGCGGACTTCAGCAACCGCAGCGCGGCGCGGTTGATGCCGATGAGCGGCACCCGGCGCATGGCCGCCGCAAACTCCGCGCCGTGATCGTCAGCCCAGGTCGCGAGATCGGCCACGCCCGAGGCGCGGAGTCCGTCCATCCATTCGACCACAGGGCGATAGTCGAACTCGACCAGGGCAAGCGGCGAATTCTCAAACAGGAGCCGGTAGCGGAACTCACTGTCGTGCAGCGCCAGGCGAGCCTGCTCGCGTTCGGTGAGGTCGTTGCCGATGCTGAGCACCTGTTCGCGGCCGTGAAAGGTGAAGACAAGCGTGGTCACCTCGACCTGAAGCTCGCGACCGTTTTTGCAGCGATGCGTGAACACGCCCATCTGGTTCGGCCCCGTCTGCATCGAGCGCACCGCGCTGCGCACATGCTCCCATTCCCGCTCGGGCCGCAGGTCGGTGAGGGTCATCTGCTCGAACTCCGCCCGGGTGTAGCCGTACAGCGCCACCGCGGCGTCGTTCACCGAAAGGATCCGCAGGGTTTCCCGGTCGTAGATCCACATCGGGTAGGGATTCGCGAGGTACAGGCCCCGATATCGCTCCTCGCTTTCCCGCAAAGCTGCCTCGGCGAGCCGGCGGTCGGTGATGTCGGTGACGAAGCCTTGAATCGAAACCACCCTGCCGGCCCCGTCGCGGACCACCCGCACGTTCTCGGAGATCCAGCGCGTGCTGCCGTCGGGCCGGCGGATCTCAGACTCAAACCCGCTCACCACCTCGTTCCTGGCGACCATGCCGAGGAACTCGGCCCGGCGCCCCGGCACGACATAGATCTTCTCGACCTCCTCCGGCGTGATCTTCAGCAGCGTCTCGGCATTCGCATAGCCGAGGATCCGGACCATGGCCGGATTGACCGTGCGAAAGCCGCCGCCCACCGGGTTTTCATAAATGCCCTCCAAGGCGTTCTCGAACAGGAACCGGTAGAGATCAACCGCCTTGGCGGTCTCCGCCTGGCGCCGGGCGCGCAGCCACCCGCAGAGGGTGGTCAAGAGCACAGCGACGATTACCGCGGGCCACCAGGGATTCAAAGCCTGTGGCAGCAGCGCGCCGACGGGCATGAGCAAGGACGCGGACATCATGCGGGGCGATAAACGCGAAACTCCAATCGCGGGGGTCGAGGTTTGTCGAGGGGCAAAGCCATCTCCGAGCTAGTTGCCTCAGATTGGCAGTTGCTAAGGCGTTAGCAATAAGTGGCGCGCCGATCATCTCGTGGTGTCAACGTCTCCCCAACCCCGAGCTCTGCTCCGTGACCTTCGTGCCGCCTCCGCGATCTCCGCGGTGAAAAAGAATTTTCCTTCCGGCACATGAGTTCCACCAAGACCCGGCAAGCACCGGGAAGCCCAGCCCCACCGGAATCCCGCACTGCCATTCCGCCTTCGACATTCCTTCCGTTCCGATCACAAACGCCTCATGCCGAAAATCCGCGCCGCCACCGCCGCCGACGTCCCGCTCGTCCTCGATTTCATCCGTGACCTTGCAGCCTACGAGCGACTCCTGCACGAGGTGGAGGCGACCGAGGAAAAGCTCCATGCCACCCTGTTCGGGCCGCGGCCGGCGGCGGAGTGCATTCTGGCGTTCACCGAGGTTGGAACCCCGGCGGGGTTCGCGGTGTTTTTCACGAACTACTCCACCTTTCTCGCCAAGCCGGGAATCTACCTCGAGGACCTGTTCGTGACACCCGAGCACCGCGGTCACGGCATCGGCAAGGCCCTCCTGCTCCACCTCGCCAAGCTCGCCAACGAACGCGGCTGCGGCCGGATGGAATGGGCGGTGCTCGACTGGAACCAGCCGGCCATCGAGTTCTACGAGTCGCTCGGGGCCGAGCGGAAGCAGGACTGGACCATTTGCCGGCTGACGGGTGACCGGCTCGCCCGATATGCCTAGTCAGGCTCGGGCAGTTGAAAGCCGGGGGTCGAGGCCACAGCAAGCACGGCGGCAGGCGGGTCCAACTCGCTCCGCCTTGGGAAGGTAACCCAAAACCGAGGCGGCAAACGTCCAATTTATTGCAACATAGTCACGACCCAACCGGTCTTACCGCCTTCAACGGTGTGACTCCACCCGAGGCTCCGTCGTCACAGATGGTCAATCCGACTGGTACTTCTACGGAATAATGTCAGGTTGCAGTCCGACTCACGGGTAACCTACCCTATTCGACAATGAGCAGTGTTCCTCCTCCCAATGGCGCCATCGCCGAGCTATGTTCGTCACTGGGTGATGATTCGGCCCGGGAGCTGGTGGACATCTTCCTCAACAATTTCCCGAATGTGTTGCGCGACCTGAATTCCGGCGACCGCGAGCAGCGCCGCCGGGCGGCGCACAGCCTCAAGAGCAGTTCGCACATTGTGGGCGCCGAGGGTCTGTCGAGTCGCATGGCGGCGCTGGAAGCCCGGCTGACCCAACCGACCGGCGAGGTCACCCCGGACGATGTTGAATCGACCGTGACCGAGTTCGAACGCGTGGCCGTGAAACTGCGCGAGTTTGCGCATCAGAAGTAAGCATTCCGACGCGGCAGCCGCGCCGACCGTAAGCCCAGTAAGTGGCGAACCGGCCAAGCCGGTCAGCTCTTCACCAGACCGGCCTGGATGCACCAGCGCACGAGACTGGCAACTTCACGCACGCCGATCTTTTCCATGATGTTCGCCCGGTGCTTTTCCACCGTGCGGACGCTCAGGTCCAGGCGCGCCGCGATTTCCTTCGAGGAAAGTCCGGCGGCCACCAGCTGCACCACCTCGATTTCGCGGCTTGAGAGCATCTTCACGGCTTCGACCGACGGAACCGTCAGCGGCAGGCCGGACTTTTGCGGCGTGGGTGGGAGATTGCCCGCGGCACTGGCTTCCGAAGCGCTGAATTTCGGCGGCACGTTGGTGGCGAAAAACATTCCACCACTCAGCACTACCTCGACCGCCTGCATCACATAATTAATCGGTTCAGTCTTGTCGACAAACCCGTGCACCCCAAGCGCCATCAGGCGTCCGGGAAGTTCTGCATCCGGATGGCCGGTCAGCACGAGAATGCGGGTGCTCGGCACTTTGGCCCGCACCTCGCGGATCACCTCGAGTCCGTGCATGCCGGGCAGGAACAGGTCCACCACCAGCAGGACGGGCTTCTCCTTCAGGCAGTAATCGAGACCGGACTTGCCATCGGCAAATTCGCCGGCGACGACCAGTCCGCGCATGCGGTTCAGCGCCATGCTCATCATATGGCGGAAGACTGGCTCGTCTTCGATGATAACGACTCGCGTAGCCACGGGAGCTCCACTCAAAGCCCGCGCCTGAGGGTTTCAAGTCTATACACCGGCTCGTTTAATTTCATGCAAAAATAACCGCAGGGCACGAAAGTCCTCCGGCAGGAACACCCCGCGGTGATTTAGGAATTCCTGGAGGCCTTCAGGACGCCATTCTTTTGCAAGATATCGATTATGCTGTTCGGTCGTGAGCGCGACCCAGTGGGGGCAGTCCACGCAGTGGGCGCCACTCACCCGGGTGAGGCAGCGCTTGAGTTCCTGTCTTCGACAGCTCCCGTCCGGCGAGCGTTCGCGAAACGAGTCACGGCAACTCTTGAATTCCGGATAAAAGCAGGCCTTCACGAGCTGGCGGATCGGCGACGAGAACTCCTCGCGCCAAACCGGGGGTGAGTCGCCCAAGACCCGCATCACGAGCGAGTCGAGTTCCTCGTCGGACATTTCACCCGGAGTTCCGCGTTCCGCGGGATGCAAGGGCGGAGGCAGTCCGCGCTCCCGGATGAGGGCCCAGAGGCGCGAGGCGACCGCCGCGATTTCCTCGGTCGGCGGCAAGGGCCGGGTGTTCTGCCAGAAATATCGCTCCAGAATCGTGCTGGTTATCCGCCCAAAGGTTTCTGCGGGTGTCTCCATGCCGGCGAAATGACCCCACCCTTTCGCACGGGGCAATCCGATATCACGCCGCCGCCACCACCCCGTTCATCGCGCCGCTCTCGCCTTTGGCCCGATTCCGGTCTGGCCTGATCCCGCCCCATGAAAAAGAACGTCGCCATCATGGTCTTTCCGGAGGTCGAGGTCCTCGACTTCGCCGGTCCCTTTGAGGTATTTGCGGTCACGGACGAACTCAGCGGTCACGTCACGTTTCACACCTTTACCGTCGCGGCCGACACCACGACCGTGCGCACGCGCAACGGGCTGCAGGTTGTGCCCGACTACACCTTTGAAAACTGTCCACCGCCCCACGTCCTGATCGTGCCGGGCGGCATCGGTACGCGCGCGCTGCTGAACCAGCCAGCGGTATTGGAATGGATCGGGGGCCGAGCCCAGGCGGCAGAGGTGGTCATGTCCGTCTGCACCGGGGCTTTGGTGCTCGCCAGGGCTGGACTGCTCGACGGCCTGCGCGTCACCACGCATCACGAATGTCTCGAATTGCTCCGCCAGTTGGCGCCGCGCTCGCAGGTTGATGGCACGCAACGGTTCCACGACAATGGCAAGGTCCTGACCGCGGCCGGGATTTCCGCCGGCATCGACTGTTCACTGCACCTGGTGGGTCGCATCCTTGGCGCGGACGTGGCTCGGCGCACGGCGACCTACATGGAATACCGCTGATACGACGCTTTTGGTTTGCGGTCGATGGCGAGCGGAGTCCCTTCACCGGACCGTTGATGGGGCCCTGCGGCCTTTCATCAAAATGCCCCGGTCCCGCCTCCCTTTTTCCCTACCGTCTCCGCTCCTGTGTCCGCAACTCCCGCCACCTCCCGCTCCGCCATCGTGCTCGCCTTTGCCGCGATCTACCTGATCTGGGGCAGCACCTACCTCGCCATCCGCGTGGCGGTGGAAACGCTGCCGCCGTTCGTGATGGCCGGGGCGCGGTTCGTCGTGGCCGGCACCATCGCCTATGCTTTTCTGGCCTACCGGGGCCGCGCCCGCGTCTCTTCCCGGCAAATCTGGGACAACGCCATCGTCGGGGGCCTGCTCCTCGTCGGCGGCAACGGCCTCGTGGTCTGGGCCGAACAGGCCATTCCGTCGGGAATCACGACGCTCATCATCTCCGTGAGCCCCCTGTTCATGGTGCTCACCGACTGGATGCTGCCGAGCGGAGCCCGCCCAACCTGGCCGACCTTGCTCGGCTTGGCGCTGGGTTTCGGCGGTTTGGTCCTGCTGATCGGTGGCGGCGTTTCCCCCGGGGTCAGCCTCGACCTGTGGCGCTGCGCGGGCCTGATGATCGCATGCCTGTCGTGGTCCTTTGGTTCGCTCTACTCGCGCTACGCCAAGAACCCCGCCGAGCCCATGACCGCCGCCACGCTTCAGATGCTGCTCGGCGGCGCGATGATGCTTGTGATCGGATTCCTCCGCGGCGAGACCGCCGGATTTCATGCCGGGTTGCTGACCCTGCGCTCGGTGGGCGCCTGGGCGTACCTCGTCTGCGCCGGTTCGCTCATCGCGTTTCCCGCCTATGTCTACCTGTTGAAGCACAGCACGCCGGCCCGGGTTTCCACCTATGCGTACGTCAACCCGGTGGTCGCGGTCGTGCTCGGCTGGCTGGTCCTCGGCGAACCGGTCACCTCCCGCACCCTGCTCGCGTCGGCGATCATCATCGCAGCGGTCGCGATCATCACCGTGCAGCGCAGCCGGAACGCGGCAAAGCAAACCGCCTGAAGCCCTCATGAACCGCGTTCCCACCATCGCTCTGGTCGGAGATCCGTCTCCGGCTGTGACGGCCCACCGGGCCATTCCGGTTGCGCTGGCGCTGGCCGCGGACGCCGAACGCGTGATGGTGCAATGGCGCTGGTACCCGACCGCCGCGCTCCACGAGCCCGCGCGCCAGCTCGCCGACAGCGCCGCGCTGTGGGTGGTTCCAGGCAGCCCGTACGCCAACCTGGACGGAGTGCTCGGCGCGATCCGCTGGGCCCGTGAGTCCCGTCGGCCGACGCTCGGCAGTTGTGGAGGCTTCCAGCACCTTTTGATCGAGTTCGCCCGGTCCTGCGCCGGGATCCGTGACGCAGACCATGCCGAGACCAATCCCAGCGGCGCGGACCTCGTCGTCGCACCGCTGAGCTGCTCGCTCGTCGAGAAAACCGGGGAAGTGAGTTTCGCGCCGGGTTCGGTGATTCGATCGATCTATGGCCGCGATGCCGCCGTCGAGGGTTACCACTGCAACTACGGCCTGAATCCCGCGTATCGCGTCCGGCTGGAATCCGCGGGGCTCCGCTTCCCCTCGCAGGACGGCTCCGGCGACGTGCGGTCGGCGGAGCTGGCTCCGGCCATCCACCCGTTATTCATCGGCACGCTGTTCCAGTCCGAACGCGCCGCATTGCGCGGCGAGATTCCGCCCCTGGCACGCGCGCTGGTGCGCGCGGCCACCGGAGTGTTTCCGTAGGCCTCAGGGGCCGGCCGCGCTCCGGCAACAGGGTGAACAGGCCCGAGCGCGCCGGCCGTCCGCTGGCGTCAGCGCGCCGGCGCCACCAGGGTCCTGAGAGTGGCGGCATCGCGGAGAAAACACTCCGGCGAATCCCGCTCCACAAACTCGAGCATCGCGTAACGGTCGACTGCGACTCCGGCGGCGATTTCGAGGAAGTCGCGCCAGCGGGCCGCGCCATCGGCGAGCGGCAGGCGCTCCATCGGGGACGGCCGCCAATGGTAAACGTGGAGATGGGTCACCCGCGGCAGCAGGCTGCGCAGGTCCGCCATGCAGTCGGCGGTGTCTCGATCCAGCGGCGGCTGCCAGTAGGTGAACAGGTGCGGATGATTGACCGCGTCGAGCAGCCGCCGGGTTGATTCCGCGGTGTCGGTCAGGGTGCCGCCGTGAAATTCCAGCGCGATGGTCAGGTGGGCGGCCTCGGCCAGCCGAGCGATTCGGCGCAGGTCGTCGGCCACGCGCGCCCGCTGGGCCGAGTCGGCGGCGGCCGAGCCCACGCCACCGGCCCATACCCGGATGGTCGGAGCTCCCAGCTCCACTGCGGTCGCGAGCACGCGCTCGAACGCCAACCCATCCGCCTCGCTGTGCGCCGCCCGGTAGTAGCTGCCGTAGGCCGCAACCGACAAACCCGCCTCCTGGGTCAGCTCCTTCACCTGCCGCGCCCGCGCCAGGTTGCCATGCGGGACGTGGATGTCGCCACCCCACTCGATGCCGCGCAATCCGGCCTGACGGACCAGAACCACGATCTGCTCAGGCGTCAGGGCCCGAAATGTGACGGAAACCAAACCGGGGTGGATCATGTCCAAAGTCTGGTCCGAACTCCGCCCCCTTGCCAGACCGGAAAACCCGTCGCAACCTGCCCAACACCATGAAACCCCTGATGCTCATCGTCCTCGGCGTCATCGCCGGACTGCTCGCCGGCTGCAGCACGATCGAGAGCCGGATCAAGGAAAAGGCTCCGGCCTTTGCCGCCCTAGACGCCACCACGCAGGCGAAGATCCAGCGCGGGGTGGTCGAACTCGGCTACACTCCCGACATGGTCTACATGGCCCTCGGCGCGCCCGAGGAGAGGCACGAGCGGAAGACGCCCAAGGGTCTCACCGAGGTCTGGAGCTACCAGTCCACCCGTGAGGAATTCGCCGGGACCGGACTCGTCGGCTACTCGCCGGTCGTCGTGCACAATCCCCGGACCGGCGCACGCTACGTCTACCTCGATCCGATCTACTCGGACTTCTACCGCGAGTTCACGCAGGAAGACATGCGCATTGTCTTCCACGACGGACACGTCGTGGCCATCGAGCAGGCGAAAGGTTGAGGAGGCGCAGGTGAAAGCGGTCGGTTGAAAGTAGAAGGACCGGAGATCTTTAAACCCTCAACCTTCACCCTGCAACCGCGCGGCCAGCAGCCGCGCCTCACCGGATCAGCTCCGGCGCGAGTGCCAGCCGCATGCCGATGCCGGCGCTGCGCACGATGGGCTCCGCCCCGGTCCGGTAGGTCGGCCGGCAGCCGTACGCGATGTCGAACGAATTGCCGCCCCGCGCCACCCGAAACTCGCCGTTGATCGGACCGACGTAGTCCCGCACCTGGCCGCCCGGATACTTGCCGTACCAGTCGACGCACCACTCCGACACATTGCCAAAGACATCGTATAGGCCGAGGGCATTCGGGAGCTTCTCGCCGACGGGGTGGCTCATCTCCTTGCCGTTCGTCGCATACCAGCCGGTCTCCGGCTGCACGCCGGGCGCTCCGCCCTCCGTGCCCAGCCGGCAGGCGTACTCCCACTCGGCCTCCGTCGGCAGGCGGTAAACGTAGCCGCGCGGCAGCCGGCCCGCCGATTGCTCGCGCACCGTGAGCCGCTGGCAGAACTCCTGGGCGGCCTTCCACGAAATGAACTCCACCGGCCGGTTCGCCCCCTTGTAGTGGCTCGGGCTGAGGTTCATGACGGTCCGCCATTCCTCCTGGGTGATCTCGTAACGTCCGAGCCAGAAGCCGCGCGTGATCGCGACCTCCGTTTCCGGCCGCTCGTCGTCCTCGCCGCCCTCGTCACCCATCGTGAACTTGCCCGGCGGCACAAACACCATCGGCACCTTGATCGATGCGACGACAAAACCGAAATCCGCATCGGCCCCGACCTTTTTCAGGAAATCGTCGTGCCTATCGCGGAACGACTGGCCGGCGGGGCCCGCCCGCCACTGGCGGACAATTTCGGACTTCGGCCCGGCCGGATCCGCTGCGATCGGTTCCGATCCCGCCCCCAGCCATCCGCCAATCAAGAGGCTGCCGCAAACGGCAAGAACGGGGCGGACAGTCATGGGGAAAAACTAGCCTGCCCTCTTTCCCGTCAGCAAGTCCGCCGCGCAAATATGCGACCAAGTGCGTAAATAATCATTGCGGCCGCAACGTCAGCTGCCGACCACGAGGACCGCCTTGAAAAACACCAGGATGAATCCGACCAGGCCGCAGCAGCCCACGAAACCCAGGGCGTCCATGCGGTCCCACTTGGTGAGTTCCCAAGAGGAATGCCGGAACAGCTTGCGGTCATCAAAGCGCGTCGGGTTCGCGTAACTGGCCTGGACCTCGAGTGCGTCCTGCTCGAGCGTGGCCGCGACCGGCGTCTTCAACCGGACATAGAAGCGGTCCAGCCGCGACTTCTCCGTCGGCGGGGTCATCAGGCTGACAACGATCAGGAGGATGATCGGCAGGATCGAGTCCACCACGTAGCGGGTCGTCATCAGCCCCGCCGGACCGAAACGGGTCACGTCATATCCCAGCAAGTGCAGCAGGTACACCTCGGTGCGGAAGAGACCCACGCCGGTCTTCGGGGAATTCGGATCCTGGCGATCCACCCGCACAACGCCCTCCTCAAAATACACGGAGACCGGCTCGATCACCTGCGTGCGGGTGAAGATCTCCCCCACGGCTTTCGCCCGGCCTGCCGCGACGTCGGCGGAGGTCGCCGGTCCCGTCGTCTTCACCGTGCGCTCGCGGGTCATCACCGTCAGTTCGGCCGACTGCGCCAGCGCCGGGATGTTCGGCACGGTCCAGGGGATCACGGCGATGAAGATCAGCGTCGCCACCACCTGCACGCGCACCGCGGTCTCGGTAAGTCGCCGCCAGAGGAACATGAGCGTGATGGGCACACCCCAGATCACCAGCAGCACGATCGCGAACTTCAGGAGCGCCACCACACTGTTCAGGTAGAGGCCGATGCAGATGCCCGCGGCGAGCACGAGCGGCACGGTCAGGCGAGCGACCACCATATAGTGCCGCTCCGATTTTCCGGGCACCAGGGGCTCGTAGAGGTTCTTCACGACCAGGCCGGAAAGCACGACCGAGCCGGCGCCGAGGACGGCCAGCTTGCCGCCCAGGATGCCGATGATCATGACGCCGATGAGGCCGACGGGCAGCAGCGCACGGGTCAGCAGGCCCCAGGTCTGGTCGGGATCGGAAAGGTTCGGGCCGAAGAGCGCGATCGCAATGAGCCCGCAGAAGGCCCAGGCGATCGTGACGAAGCGTTTGCTGAAGCCGCCGGTGACGGCGCCGATGCGGGCCGCGTATTCGTTCTTGGCGGAGCCGGCGATCGTCATGCCCGCCTGCGAGCCCACGATGCCGACGAGCTGGACCAGGAGCAGGGATGCGATCGAATACCACGTGTACTCGCTGCTCGAGCCGCCGCCGAACACATTAAACATGACCTCGGGCACCTTGGCATGCAGCCCGGACAGGCCCCCGATCCGGGCGAGGCCAAAGGGGATCAGGATGATCGAGATCAGGATCACCAGCACTGCCTGGACGGCGTCGACCACCGCGGATGCCTTCAGGCCGCCGAGCATCACGAAGATCGCCACCAACGTCGACGATACCAGGTAGAACGGCACCGGCGTGAGGTACGAGACGTAGGGCTGCAGCTCGCCGCGGTCATAGAGGCCCTTGAGGACCTCGTAGCGCTGGGACTTCGCGGCGGGCAGGTTGGCGGCCAGGCGGTCCTTCCGCAGCTGCACGAATTCCCTGTAGTTATCTACCTTTTGGTGATCCGCCGCAGTGTACGCCGACTCCGGTTTCACCATCATCGGCTGCAGCGTCTTCAGCGCGACCACGTTGCCGCCGGCGATGCCAACCACGGCCATGAGGATCGTGGTGATCGCGTAGAGGGTGGCGAGGAAGCGCCGGCCGAAGCGGTCCTCGAACAGGTCCGCCATCGTGGTCAGGCGCACGCGGCGGAACCAGACATTGGTGAACCAATAGTACGGCGTCAGGAAGAGCGTGATCAGCGCCAGCCACGCGCCGCCGGCGCCCTGCCGGTACACCGAGCTCGACGTGGTGGTCGCCTGGCCCGGATCGGTCATGTTGCCGAAGCTCAGGAAAAACTGGAACCACTTGCCGAGCGAGCGGCCGCCGAGGAAGAAATCGCTCTCGCCCTTCATGTGGCCCGAGAAGGCCTGGCCGATCACGAGTACGCCGACGATGTAGATGACCAGGATGAGCGAATCGATCCAGTGCAGGCCAAAAAGGGTCATGGGGCGGAGATATTGGGCCGGGCCGGGGCCCGAAGGGGTGCCATTAGGCCGGCCGGGACCAGCCCAAGCAAGCCCGGCCGCCATGAAAATTTCCCCGGGTTTTCAGCCGGGCGGCGCAGCCTAGCGGGTGATGTCGTTGTCGTTGGTCTCGGTGATCAGGAGCGAGCCGATCACAAACGACATCGCGGCCACCGCGATCGGATACCACAGGCCGGCGTAAATGTCGCCGGTGTAGAACACGATGCTGGCCGCGATCAGCGGCAGAAAGCCGCCGAACCAGCCGTTGCCGATATGGTAGGGCAGCGACATCGAAGTGTACCGGATGTGGGTCGGGAACAGCTCG
This sequence comes from Verrucomicrobiota bacterium, assembly GCA_018239675.1. Classification (GTDB taxonomy): domain Bacteria; phylum Verrucomicrobiota; class Verrucomicrobiia; order Opitutales; family Opitutaceae; genus Opi-474. The sequence continues at coordinate 13,063 of JAFEGX010000117.1, read as the reverse complement.
ACGAGGAAGGCCGCGATCGGACCGTACACCATCGCCACGTAGAGCATCAGCACGAGCAGCAGGGCGACCACCTTCGGCCGGTTGATCTGCGCGGGATCCGCCGCCTTCGGATAACCAACCGGGGCCAGCGTCGCCTCGTAGGCCTTGGCGTCAAAGCCGGCCACCGCGACCGTGCCGACGGTCAGCAGCAGCGGCTTGTCCGGCTCGGCCGGCGCCATCGTGAACGGAATACCGCGGTTGTTGAGAAAGGTCCGGGCCTGGTCGGTGAGCGACACCGCCTTCTTCAGGCCGACGATCTTGCCCGCCGCGTCCCGCACAGCCTCAAGGGTGAGGATGAACGTGCCGTGGTAATCGGGCGTGTGCAGCACCACCGGCGACTGCGCCATGGCCCGCGCCAACGCCGGATTGGCGGCGCCGGTCAGCGCCTTGAAGATCGGCTGGTAGGTCAGCACCGAGAGCAGGCAGCCGAGCATCATGATGTGTTTCCGGCCAAAGCGGTCCGACAGCCAGCCGAAGACGACCAGGAACGGCGCCCCCAAGAGCAGCGCGACGCCGATCAGGAGGTAGGTGGTCTCGTAGTCGAGCTTCAGCGTCGTGCTCAGGAAATAGAGCGCATAGAACTGGCCGGCATACCACACGACGCCCTGCCCCGCCGTGGCGCCGAACAGCGCTTTAAGGACAATCGAGGCGTTCCGCCACTCGGCAAACGACTCACGCAGCGGCGCCTTCGAGGTCTTGCCCTGCGCCTTGAGGTCCGCGAACACGGGCGACTCCTCGAGCTTGAGCCGGATGAAGATCGAAACCGCGAGGAGGAGCACCGAGAAGAGGAACGGCACGCGCCAGCCCCAGACGCTGAAACTCTCGGGCGACATCAGGTGCCGCGCCGTGTAGATCACCGCCAGGGACAGGAAGAAACCAAGCGTCGCGGTCAGCTGGATCCAGCTCGTGAAATAGCCGCGGCGCCCGTGCGGCGCATGCTCGGCCACGTACGTCGCGGCACCGCCATACTCGCCGCCGAGCGCGAGGCCCTGCGCCAGGCGCAGCACCACGAGGATCACCGGCGCCCAGAAGCCGATCGACGCATAGGTCGGCAGCACGCCCACGAGCGCGGTTGCGAGGCCCATCACGATGATCGTCACCAGAAAGGTGTATTTGCGCCCGATGAGGTCGCCGATCCGGCCGAACACCAGGGCGCCGAACGGCCGCACCGAGAAGCCGACGCCGAAGAGCGCAAGGCTCGAGAGGAAGCCCGCGGTCTCGTTGCCGGGCGGGAAGAACAGCTTGCCGAAGAACGCGGCCAGCGTGCCGTAGATGTAGAAATCGTACCACTCGAACACCGTGCCGAGCGACGACGCGAAAATGACCAGCTTGTGTTTGCGGTCGAGGGAAGGGTCGACCGCTGCGTGGGGACTCATGGGGCGCCGTTACTCAACGGGTTTGAGGCCGCAGGGCAAGCACGCCCTCGGGAAATACCGGGGCGAACGCCGAACCTCGGACGGCGACGGACATATGCAACGCTCAACGTTGAGCGTTGAGCGTTCGGCGTTCGGCGTTCGGCGTCCGACTTTCGGCGTTCGCCTCGGTACTTCCCTTACCGGTTCGCCGCGCTCTCGCGCTTGAGTGAACGGGTCATCAGCGCGTTCAGCGCGCTGGCCGGAGCCTTGTTCTCGTAGAGGATCGCGTGGACCTCGCGCAGGATCGGGGCGTCGATCTTCCGCTCCACGCAGAGGCCGTGGAACGACTGCGCGGTCTTGTAGCCCTCGACCACGGTCTTGCGATGCGCCATGAGCGCCGCGACGGACTTGCCCGATCCCACTTCGAAGCCGAACTCGCGGTTGCGGCTCCAGGCCCCGTGACATGTCGCCACCAGGTCGCCAAACCCGCTCAAGCCGTAGAAGGTCTCGGGCCGCGCCCCCAGCGCCACGCCCACCCGCACCATCTCGGCCAGCGCGCGCGTCAGCAGCGCCGCACGGGAGTTGTCCCCGAGCTTCAGGCCGTCGCAGCAGCCCGCCGCGATCGCGTAGATGTTCTTCAGGCTCCCGCCAAATTCGACTCCCGCAAGGTCGTCGCTCGTGTAGACGCGCAGGGTCGCCGTGCTCAGCGCCGCCTGGATGCCCTGCAGTTCATCCGCGGCCATCTCGGCCGGCGCCGCCAGCACCATCGCCGCGGGGAGCCCGCGCGCCACCTCGGCGGCATTCGTCGGGCCGGTCAGCGAACCCGCCGGAAGCTGGGCCAGCACCGACGCGATCACCTGCGACGGCCGCTGGTGGGTGCCGAGCTCCAGGCCCTTCGCCAGGCTCACCACGAGGGCCGGCCGCGAGGCTCCCAGGTTCTCGCGCACCCGCATGCTCGTTTCGCGCAGCGCCTGGGACGGACACGCCAGCAGCACCACGTCGACGCCCGCCAGCGCCGCCGCGAGGTCATGACGCACCTGCAGCGATGGTGGAAAGGGGATGCCCGGCAGGTACTCGGCGTTCTCGCGACCGCTGGCCAGGGCCTGTGCCTGCTCGGCGCGCCGCGGCACCAGCGCCACCGGCTGTCCGGCCCGGGCCAGGTGGATCGCGAAGGCGGTGCCCCAGGCCCCCGCGCCGATGACGGTGAACTTCATGACGGGGACGGGGACCGCAGGGACGTGGGGAGCGAAGCCGGGACCATCGCCGGGAGGATGGCGCCGCGCGGCTCGCGGCGTCAATCGCGCAGCGGGCTGGTGCCGATCACTTCAGGAAGGCCGGGACTTTCTCGCCCGCGATGATCTGCTCGAAAGACTCGCGGGCGTTCACGAGCTCGAAGGCGCTCCCGCTCACCATCACCTCGGCGGAAATGCCGCGGGTGTTGTAGCGGCTGGCCATCACGTGACCATAGGCGCCCGCGCTCATGAACGCGACCAGCTCGCCCTCGCCCACCTCCTGGAGCTGGCGGTCCTTCGCGAAGCAGTCGCCGCTCTCGCAGATCGGCCCGACGATGTCGGCCACCAGCGCCCGCCGCGAGCTGTCACGGTGCACCGGCACGATCTCGTGGTACGCGTCGTACATCGCGGGCCGCACCAGGTCATTCATCGCGGCGTCGAGGACGAGGAAGTTCCTGTTCGCCCCGCGCTTCAGGTGCTCCACGCGGGCCAGGAGCACGCCGGCGTTGCCGACGAGAAACCGGCCGGGCTCGAGGAGGATCCGGAGGCCGAGCGGTGCGAGCAGCGGCGTGAGCGCGGCCCCGTAGGCCTCGGGCGTGATCGGCCGCCGCTCTGGCGGCTGTGCGGCCCACCACGCGGCCTGGCCGCTGGCCAGTGCGTCGCGGTACACGATGCCCATGCCGCCGCCGACGGAGAAATACTCGAGGCCGTGGGCCGCTTTCAGCTCGGCCACGAGGGGCACCATCTTTTTCACGGCCTCGGCGAAGGGTGTGATGTCGGTGAGCTGCGAGCCGATGTGAATCTGCACGCCGCGGACCTGGAGGTTCTTGAGCTTGGCGGCGGCCTCGTAGGCGGCGGCGGCGTGGCGGAGCGGGATGCCGAACTTGTTGTCGCTCTTGCCGGTCGTGATCTTCGCGTGGGTCTGGGCGTCGACGTCCGGGTTGACCCGGATCGCGATCGGCGCCTTCACGCCCAGCTGGCCGGCCACGTGGTTGATGCGCACGAGCTCGGGTTCGCTCTCGACATGAAACGCCTGGATGCCGTTCTCGAGCGCGAGCTTGATTTCCGCCTCCGTCTTGCCCACGCCGGCAAAGACACTGGAGCGGACATTGCCACCGGCGGCGACCACCCGGCGGAGCTCGCCTCCGCTCGCCAGGTCAAAGCCGGCGCCCAGGTTCGCGAAATGCCGCAGGACCGCGAGATTCGAGCACGACTTGATCGCATAGCAGATCTGCACCTCCAGGCCGGTCAGGCTCTGCTGCAGGCGGTGGAAATTGTCCGCGATCGTGGCCGCGCTGTAGACATACGTCGGGGTGCCATACAGCCGGGCCACACCGGCCAGGTCGACGGATTCACAATGGAGGTCGTGACCGACGTAGTGGAAGTGATGCATGCCGAGTCAAAAAACCCTGAAATGCCGCAATTGGCGAGTTTCCCGTTGAAAAGACCACCCGAAATTCCGAAATCCCCGTTGTGCGCCACCTGCTGACCCGCCTCACCCACCGTCCGGCCATCCGCTTTGGCCTGGAGTGCGGCGGGCGCGGTCCGTGCCGCAACCCGCGGTTTGTGAGCTTCCTGGCACAAAGCAACCGGAAGGCCCTCAACACCGACCTGCACGACGCGGTGCTGCGCGGCCGCAAGCTCGCCCGCCAGCTCCTGTACGTGGTCCTGGCCGGCGGCACCGCCTGGATCCTGCTCGAAAGCGCCCACGCGTTGACGGTGTTCTGAGGCGCTTGGGGAGTTGAAGATTGAGAGTTGAAAGCTGAAGGCCCCGACGGCTTTCGCGGTCGGCGGCGACCGAGCGATCAGGACAGCCTCCTCACGTCAGCTGCTACGAGAACTCCGGTAGCAGCCGACGTGAGGAGGCTGTTGACCATGGCCCACTTCAACGCCCCCTGCCCAACCACAGGGTTGCAGTTTCCGATCAAGCGGCTTCCATGGGCGCCTGCTCGCATGAAACCTGTCCCCTTCCTTGCCTTCCTCGCGTTGGGCCTGGCCACGCTCTTCTCCGGCTGCAGCTCCACCGCCCGCCCCGACGGCATCAATGTCTCGGTCGCGGACCTGAAGGCGGCGAACTCCACGGTTTTCGAAACCCAGCTCATTCTCACGCTGCGCTACACCAGCGAAAGCCTGAACGCGTTCGGTTTCTCGGGCTCCTCCCACAAACTTTACCTCAACGGCAGCTACGTCGGCAAGGCGGTGAGCAACACCCCGATCGGACTGCCGCCGCTCAGCACCACCACGCAGGACGTCACGCTCATTCTCGAGAACGCCGCGCTGGTGAGGCAGCTGATCGCGCTGCAGAACGAGCCCGTCGTCCGCTACCGCCTCGAGAGCGTGCTGTTCACGACCGCCGGCGAGGATGACATGAAGATCAAGGGCACGACCGAGGGCACGATCGACCTGCGCGGCCTGCAGGGCATTCACGGCGGCTGAGCGGTTCGGAAGGGCCCAAAAAGAAGACGGTCCCCACCGTGAGGCAGGGACCGCCCTCCAGCTGCGAGCCGACAGTGATCAGGCCGCCAGCTCGCAATTCTGCGCCGACCGATACGCGCCCGGGAAGGGCAGCACCGGGGCCCGGGGGGTGATCGGCCGGCGGACCCGGGAGTAATCCGCGGCAAAGATGGTCAGGAGGCTGACCGCAAAGAAGAGGGATCCGGCGGCGGCCGGGGTGGGAATCAGCGCGAACACGAGGAACGCGGCGGCAGTGGCGATGACGGGGAGAGTCTTCATGGTCTTGTAAGGTTTGATGACCTGAAAACCCGGCACCGTCGGGAAAGTTACACGAAAATGAACAGACGCGAAAAAGCGCCCTGCCCCAGGAGGTTGCGCCAGCCGAACTCGGTCCTACGCCTCACGATTTCCCGGCGCGTCACGGAGGACAGCGCGGAGGCACCGAGAACACCGAGCAAGGCAACTGGTCCACTACGCGGACCGATTCAAGCAGGATTGGCGCTGTGAGCACCGTACATCCTCAGTGAGTTCTGTGTCCCGCCCAGTCCAAGCGAGACCAATCGCGCCCAGCCGAACTCCGAGCTGCGAGCCCCGCCCTCCGACCTCCGAAGCTGCAACGCAGCGAATGAGGTACGCCGCGCAGGAGGTTATCCTGCCCCGCCGCCTGACGCGTTGGACGTCGGCTTGAGGGCACTGCGCAGGCTGGCCTTCAGGTAGTCGCGGTTCATCCGCGCGATGAAGTCGTGGCTGATGGACTTCGGGCAGGCCGCGCTGCACTCGTACTGGTTCGTGCAGTTGCCGAAGCCGAGTTCGTCCATCTTGCCGACCATCGCGAGCACGCGCTGGTCGCGCTCCGGCTGGCCCTGCGGGAGCAGCCCGAGCTGCGAGACCTTGGCCGCGACGAAGAGCATCGCGGAGGCGTTCTTGCACGCGGCGACGCACGCGCCGCAGCCGATGCAGGCCGCAGCGTCCATCGCGAGGTCCGCATCGGGCTTCGGCACCGGAATCGAATTGGCGTCCGGCGCGGCGCCCGTGCGCACGCTGATAAAGCCACCGGCCTGGATGATCTGGTCGAATGCCGAGCGATCGACCACGAGATCCTTGACCAGCGGAAAGGCGCGGGCCCGAAACGGCTCGACCACGATCACGTCGCCATCCTTGAAGCTGCGCAGGTACGTCTGGCAGGTGGCGATGCCGTGGCCGGGACCGTGCGGCTTGCCATTGATCGTGCAGGAGCACGTGCCGCAGATGCCCTCGCGGCAATCGTGCGCGAACGCGATCGGTTCCTCGCCCTGCTTGGTGAGCTCGTCGTTCACGACGTCGAGCATCTCCAGGAACGACATGTTCGAGTTCAGGTTGCGGGCCGGGTAATCAACGAAGCGGCCCGGCGCCGCCGGACCCGCCTGCCGCCACACGCGGAGCGTCACGCTGAGAGACTTGGAAGAATTATCGGCAACCATGGGATATGTGAGTCGAGAATGACGAGGGTCGAGGAGTCGATTTTGGCCGGCGACTAATGCACTGACGTGCGCGAGAACGGCGTCTTGGTGTGCGCGACCTTGAGTGAACGGTTCAACGCCGTGAGTTGGGCGGTGACCTCGGCCGTCATGTCGAGCAGGTTGTCACGCACCGACGAGTCGAGCCTGACCGTGTCACTGGCGACATAAAGCAAGGCCGCCACCTCCATGGCAGAGCCGTAGGCCATCTCCAGAAAGTGAGCAAAATCGGCGTCTGAGTTCCGCCCACTGCCTTCCGCGATATTCGCCGCCACGGAAACCGCGGCCCGGCGAAGCTGACCGGTCAGGCCGAACCGTTCGTCATTCGGGAAATCCTGGGTCTTCGAATAAACCTCCGAGGAGAGCCGCCGGCCTGATTGCCAGACTGTAAGCTTCTCAAAGCGAAACCGCGGCTTCGCCGAATGCTCGACTGCTCGACTCCTCGCCATCTCGACCATGGGCTTATTTGTAGTTCCGCACGCTCATCTTCACGAACTCGTAGTTGAGCGGCTCCGTGTTGCGCAGCGGGGCGCGGTCGGCGCCCTGGTACTCCCAGGCGGCCACATGGCCGAAGTTCGCGTCGTCGCGTTTGCACTCGCCGTCCGGGTACTGGTACTCCTCGCGGAAGTGGCCGCCACAGCTCTCCTCGCGCTTGAGCGCGTCGAGGCACAGCAGCTCGCCGAACTCGAGGAAGTCGGCCACGCGGCCGGCCTGCTCGAGCGACTGGTTCATCGTCTCGGCGGAACCCGGGACATTCACGTTGGCCCAGAATTCCTCGCGGAGTGCCGGGATCAGCTTGAGCGCCTCCTCGAGACCGGCGCGGGTGCGCGCCATGCCGCAGTGTTCCCACATGATCTTGCCGAGGCGCTTGTGGAAATGGCTCACCGGCTCCTTGCCCTTCGTCGCGAGGAGGCGGTCGGTCAGCGAGCGGACGTTCTCCTCGGCGCCGCGGAACTCGGCCGAGTCGGCCGACGGGCGCGAGCCCGGCCTCTGCGAGGCGAGATAGTCGCCGATGGTATACGGGATGACGAAGTAGCCGTCGGCCAGGCCCTGCATGAGGGCCGACGCGCCGAGGCGGTTCGCGCCGTGGTCGGAGAAATTGGCCTCACCCAGGACGAACAGGCCTGGAAGGTTCGACATGAGGTTATAGTCCACCCACAGGCCGCCCATCGTATAGTGCACGGCGGGATAGATGCGCATCGGCACCTGGTAGGCGTTCTCCGCGGTGATCTCGTGGTAGATGTCGAAGAGGTTGCCGTAGCGCTCGCGCACGCCGCTTTCGCTGAGCCGATTGATCGCGTCGGCGAAGTCAAGGTACACGCCCAGGCCGCTCTCGCCCACGCCGCGACCCTCGTCACACACGCGCTTGGCCGCGCGGGAGGCGACGTCCCGCGGGCAAAGGTTGCCGAAGCTCGGGTAGATGCGCTCGAGATAATAGTCGCGGTCCTCCTCCGGGATCGACGCCGGCGGCTTGAGGCGGTCCTCCTTGCGCTTCGGCACCCAGATGCGGCCGTCGTTGCGGAGCGACTCCGACATCAGGGTGAGCTTCGACTGGTAGTCGCCGGTGACCGGGATGCACGTCGGGTGGATCTGCGTGTAGCACGGGTTGGCCATGCAGGCGCCGCGCTTGTAGGCGCGCCAGATCGCGGTGACGTTCGAGCCGCGGGCGTACGTGGAGAGATTGAAGACGTTGCCGTAGCCGCCGGTCGCGAGCACGACGGCGTCGGCCGCATGGCGGGAGATCTCGCCGGTGATCAGGTTGCGGACGATGATGCCCTTCGCCTGGCCGTTCACGACGACGAGGTCGAGCATCTCGCTGTGCGTGTGAAGCTCGATGGCGCCGGCTCCGACCATGCGCGAAAGCGCGGAGTACGCGCCGAGCAGCAGCTGCTGGCCGGTCTGGCCGCGGGCATAGAACGTGCGGCTCACCTGGGCGCCGCCGAACGAGCGGTTGGCCAGCAGGCCGCCGTACTCGCGGGCGAACGGCACGCCCTGCGCGACGCACTGGTCGATGATGTTGACGGACACCTCGGCGAGACGGTGGACGTTGGCCTCGCGGGAGCGGTAGTCGCCGCCCTTGATCGTGTCGTAGAACAGCCGGTACACCGAGTCGCCGTCGTTCTGGTAGTTCTTCGCGGCGTTGATGCCGCCCTGTGCGGCGATGGAGTGCGCGCGGCGCGGGCTGTCGTGGAACACGAAGCTCTTCACCTTGTAGCCCAGCTCGGCGAGGGTCGCCGCCGCGGAGGAGCCGGCCAGGCCGGCGCCGACGACGATGACCTCGTACTTCCGCTTGTTGGCCGGGTTGACGAGCTTGATGTCGGCCTTGTGCTTGCGCCACTTGTCGGCGAGCGGGCCGGAGGGAACCTTGGAGTCGAGTGTGGCCATGACGGAAATGCCTTAGCGGGTGGAGGCTTCCTGGACCGCCGCGGCAGGCACGCGGACCTTGCCGAGCAGGATCGCGCCGGGGATGGCGGCGTTGGCGAGGAAGTAGACGAGACAGAATGCGATCGCGACCCGGCGCAGGCCGTTGGCCCATTTCGCCGAGCGCCAGCCGAGCGTCTGGAACATGCTGTCGAAGCCGTGGAGCAGGTGAATGCTCAGCAGGCCGACCGCGATGACGTAGAAGAGCGACACCAGCGGGTGCTGGAAGCCGCGCACCACCATACTGTACACGTCGAGCACCTCCGCGCCGGCGGGCACCACCGGGAAGCCCGCGATCTTGTAGTCGGCCGTCATCGTGTAGTGCGGCAGGTTCTCCTTGAACGTGGCCGGCTGCGCCGTGCCGAGGGTGAAGTGCGCGAGGTGGTAGAGCAGGAACGCCAGCACCACCACGCCCGTCCAGCGCATGAAGCGCGAGGAGAGCGTCGCCTGGATCGTGTGCGCCACGCTGTACGCCGTGCCGCGTGCCGCGCGGTTCTCCAGCGTCAGCACCGTGGCCGCCCAGATGTGGATCCCCGCGGTCGCGAGCAGGAAGAGGCGCGCCGCCCAGAGCAGCGGCCCGAGGCCGTGCAGGAAGGCGCCGTAGCCGTTGATGTGGTCCGGGTGCTGGAAGATCTGCAGGTTTCCGACCAGATGGCCGATGACGAAACCGATGAGGATCACGCCTGTGACCGCCATGAGGAACTTCCGCCCAACGGAGGAGCTAAACAGTCGACCTACGAGGTTCATTACGGAATCGCGAAGATTGGTGGGGTGACGGGTCGCGAAAACCTCGGCGAGGCCCGCCGCGATGTAAAGTTTATCGGCAGGCCGGACGCGGTCGGCGCCGGCTTATTAGCGAGCCTAACCCGTCTGGTCACCATAAGAATACCCGATGACAATCCGAGCCAGTAGGACGGAGATTTGGTTGGGGGAACCGCTAATGGGATTTCACCAAGGACGAAATCAGTATTCAGCGGCTGCGTCTGATCGCCCTTGCTGATGTTGATGGGCCCGCTGATCGCGGGCGAGTAGATCAACTCGCCGAGTTGGTTCTGAGGCAGTGCCGGGGCAAGGATCGCACCGCGGCATTTTTCATCCCGAAGACGAGGAGTGCTTCCAATCCAACGAACTAGACGCCTGCGATCAGCGGGCCCCATCTCACCGCGAGGCCATCAGCCGCAGCCGCCAGTGTCGGTTTTCACTCTTGGTGAAATCCCATCAGCGGTCCCCTCAATGACTCCCCGCCCGGTTACTTTGCGAGCGGCTTGAGCAGCGCGAACTTGCCGCTCGGCGCCGGCGCGAGCACCCGCCGGCGGAACGCGTTCACGCGATTGCCGAGACCGAGCATGGCCGCGAGCGCCGACTCGAGCTCGGCATGCGGCATCAGGTCGTTCGCGACGTAGTGGAAGTCCCAGCGCTGCTCCGCCGTCTGCACGAGCGAGTAGTGCCAGCAGGCGAAATCCGCCGGCAGCACCGCGTCGATGTCCGTGGGCGACACAAGCGAACCGTCCGGCCGGAAATACAGGTTGCCCTCGCGGCCCAGCAGCCGGAAGCCCGTCGGGAACTGCTGCACGATGTCCCCCGTGTGGTAGCGCAGCAGCGGCATCGCCTCGCGGTCGCGCGTCGTCACATGGATCTGGAAGACGCCCGGGAGCTCAACCCGCCACGGCACCAGCTCGATGAACGCGTTGGCGTCGATCACCTGCTGGTTGTCCTTGAACGCCTCGCCGACGAACAGGTAGCCCGCCTCGGTCGAACCGTAGAGGTCGACCTGCGGCGCGGGAAACGCTTCGAAAATCCGGCGGCCGTGCTGCGCGCTCGCCTTGCCGTAGGTGAGGATCACGGCGCGCACGCTCGGCACCTTCACCCCGCGTTTCTGCACGGCGCGCGCCAGCAGCGAGAGGTAGACCGGTTCGCCCTCAATCACCTCGGGCTTGGTTGCCTGCAACTCGACCACGATGCGGTCCCACTCCGACTCGGGGAACGCGAACGGGTCGCTCGAGAGGTTGAGATAGACCGTGCCGTTGAAATAGCGGTGCGGAAACGGATGATCCTCGTACGGGCAGAGGTTGCTTGAGCAGCCGACCGGCGCGAGGACGCACTTCCGGTACGGTCGGCCGACGAACTGGCGGAGAATCGGCGAGGCGAGGTAAGCCCGCTCCGTCTGCTTGTCCCACCACCCTTCCTCCATGATCACCGTCATCGGAGACTGCGTGGTGCCGCCGGTGCTCTCGTACTCGTAGCGCTTCGTCTGCAGCCCGCGGTCGATCTCGGCGTAGTCCGCGAAGAACGCCTGGTGGCCACGCTCGACGATCTCCTTTTTCGACAGCGCCGGAATCTCGCGGTAACACGACCACCGCAGCGGGTTCGGGTGCAGCGGGAAGCGCTGCCCGTACAAGGGGCTGCGGGCGTAGATCTTGCGGATCTCCCCTTCCAAAGCCGGCGGCACCTGGTCCCCGGAGGTGGGACCCAGCGTCTCGCGGGCATTGGCAAACAGCGGTGCGGGCATGGCGGTGAGGGAAGGTTGCGGAGCTAAGCAAGCGGCCCCGGGGGTTAAGTCAAATGCGGGTCACGTCAGGGGGCTGCCCGGGACCGCCAGATTCGCTCGAAGAACAACAGCGCGTCCAGCACCAGGCCGTGCGTGATCCCCCCGGCGTGGGCGAGTTCCAGCACCTCGGCGACGGGCCGGGTCAGGACCTCGATCTCCTCGTCCGCGTCCCATTCCGTGGCCGAGGTCGCCTGCGCCTGCTCCACGAACACGAAATGGCAGCGGTTGCTCTGGATGGCGGGATTGGGATGCACGCTGCCCATGAGCCGCGCGCTCGTGCCGGCGAAGCCGGTCTCCTCGCGAAGCTCGCGCAGGCCGGCCGCGACGGGATCCTCGCCTGCCTCCATCACGCCGCCTGGAATCTCGAGCGAGAACGCGTCGATGCCGAAGCGGAACTGGCGGACCATCACGATACGGTGGTCGGGCGTGAGGGCGACGACATTCACCCAGTCGGGCGGCTGGGCGACGACGAAATCGCGCTCGGTGGCGCGCACCGGGTGGCGGTAACGGATGCTGTTCAGCTCGAACACGCGCGTCTGGGCGAGCGTGGACTGGGCGAGCTTCTGCCAGCGGGCGGGACCGGAGGGGGAGGACGACATGCGGCCAAAAAAAAGCCTCCCAGCCGCGAGGCGAGGAGGCAAATTTCCGGGTGACGAAAAGGTTACTTCTTCTGCGGCAGCTTGATCTTCTGGCCGACCTTCAGCTTGCTCGGGTCGATGCCGGGATTGACCGCGGCGACCTCGGAGCCGGTGAAGCCGCCATGGGCGCGGCCGATCTTCGCGAACGTGTCGCCCGCCTTGACCACATACTCGCCGGGGCCGGCCACGACCTCACCCCGCGCACCTTTCACCGCGGCGGGCTTCTTCTGGGCCTCCTCGAGCTTGACGATTGAGGCATGAATGTTGGCGAGATCCGCGGCGACGGTATTGAACGCGTCCTGGGTCGTACGGGAAAGGGAGCTGATGTCCTTCGTAGCCTTGTCCGAGGAAGCCGACACGGAGCCCAGCTGAGACTCGATGCCGTCGATCTTGTCCACCTTCTCCTGATGGGCCGCGACCGTTTTCTGGAGGCTCGACGCCTTGATGGCGCCGTAACCGCCCACGATCAGGGCGAGCACGCCAACGATCACGCCAGCGACCGGGAGCATGCTGTTATTTTCGCGAGAAATGGTATCCATAGGTGAAAGGTTAGAAGCGTAGGACTAGCGGAATGCAGGGGCGACGCAAGCAGAGATTATTAACATTCCGCGACCTACCTTTGTGGATAAGTCCCAGCCCGGGATAGCATTGACACACTGCGGCATCCGGCGTCCCTATCGGCGCGCAAGGTCGCCGGGGTGTAGCTTAGCCTGGTAGAGCGCCTGGTTTGGGACCAGGAGGTCGCGAGTTCGAATCTCGCCGCCCCGACCAATTGCCGCCGTTTGCCCTACGCGAAACACGTCCTTTCAAATAATCACATCACCATTGTGGCTTTTCGGCTTCGGCGATCCTTTCAACATTGCTATAATTCACTTAGATT
>JAFEGX010000116.1 GCA_018239675.1 Verrucomicrobiota bacterium | reverse complement strand
GGCATGGCCCGCGCCACACACAATTACGTCGAATGGTATCTTATTATAAATCAATATATAATGCTATTTTCCGATGCAAAACGTGGCGAACAGTTGATCCAACATTCGCTCGTTGTCCACCTTGCCGACGATGTCGCCGTAGGCGTCGAGTGTTCCACGTAGATCGCTCGCCAGAAGCTCGCTCGGAGCGGCCCCGGCCAATTTCGCCAAGGCGTCCCTGAGTCCGGTCTTGGCGCGGACTAGGGCGTCCGCATGACGGGCATTGATCGCGATCGAGTCCTCAAGATCGGGGACTTGGAATGCGTCGGCCAGAGCCGTCACCTGGGCTACCATCTGATCAAAACCCAGACCGGTGAGCGCAGAGGCCTGAACCACAGGCAAGTTATTTGCAAAAACAATCTCTGATGGGGGTGGGGCTTGGTCGACCTTGTTTACAATCACCACGCATCGTCCGGGGACGAGTCGTTCAAGCAACGAACGCGGAAATGCCGGCACCGGCTGGCCGGCTTCGATTACCAGCAGGATCAGGTCGGCCTCGGCTACCCGTTCAAGGGACTTTTCGATACCCAGCTTCTCTATCGTACCCGGCGCGGGATTCAGGCCGGCGGTGTCGATGAGCCGCAGGCTGTGCGGACCGATCACGATCTGTTCCTCGATAAAATCCCGCGTCGTGCCTGGCTCCGGACTTACGATCGCGCGCTCCCGGCCCACCAGGCGATTGAGCAGGCTGCTTTTGCCCGCGTTCGGCGCGCCGACAATCACGGTCTTGATGCCGTGACGCAGCATCTCGCCGTAGTGCTGCGTGGCCAGGAGACGGTCGGTGTCCCGCCAGATGGCTTCCAGAGCCGTCTGCAGGGCAGAGCGATCCTCCGTGGGCAGGTCCTCGTCGGGAAAATCGATATAGGCTTCCACGCGTGCCAGCACGCCGAGGAGGCGGTCGGTGAGCTGGTTCATGGTTCGTCCAAGCGCGCCGCGCAGCTGTTGTTGGGCTGCGACCAGGGCGCGTTCGCTTCGCGCGTGAATCAGGTCCATCACCGCCTCGGCCTGGCTGAGATCCAGTCGGCCGTTGAGGAAGGCCCGCTGCGTGAACTCCCCGGGGCCCGCCGCCCGGCAGCCGCGCGCCAGCAGGTCCTCGAGGATTTTCTGCACGATGAACGGGCTGCCGTGGCACGAAATCTCCAGCAGGTCCTCGCCGGAATAGGAGCGGGGACCCGGATGGAAGGTCGCGACCACATCATCGACCAGCCTTCCATCCCGGTCGTGGAAGTCGGCATGCCGTGCGGTCCGCGGACTGGCGGGCGCGGGAAACAGCTCCCGGTCTAGCCGCGCCGCGTCGGGCCCGCTGATCCGGACCACCGCAAGCGCGGCGGCGCCGGCGGCGGTGGCGGGCGCTACGATCGTGTCGGGACGACTCGGCATCAGGGTCACGCAACGGCGGCTTTCCTCCTGCGCCAAGTCAAAATCCGCACCCTGGGGCTGCAATCAATGCACAGGGTTCAGCAACCGGGGCGGAGCAGGGGCGGTCGCCGGTGACTATCCTTGTTCCACATGAGCGCGATCGATCCGATCATCCGGTTTCAGGAGTGGTTTGTCGCAGCCAAGGCCCAGGAGCCTTTCGACGCGACCGCGATGTCCCTGGCCACCGCTGACGCCAGCGGACGCCCGGCGGTGCGGATGGTCCTGCTCAAGGCCGTGGACGCGCGCGGCTTCGTTTTCTACACCAACCTCGCGAGTCCGAAGATCGCCGACCTCGACGCCAATCCGCGCGCGGCCCTCTGCTTCCATTGGCCGAAGCTCGAGCGGCAGGTCCGGATCGAGGGCATCGTGCAGCCGGTCGCCGACGCCGAGGCCGACGCCTATTTCGCGACGCGGCCGCGGCTCAGCCAGCTCGGGGCGTGGGCCTCGCACCAGTCCAAGCCGATGGCCGGCCGCTATGTGCTCGAGCAGGCGGTGGCCGCAATGGCGGTGAAGTTTGGGGTGGGGGCCGTGCCGCGTCCGCCGTTCTGGTCCGGCCGCCGGGTCGTGCCGGACGTCATCGAATTCTGGCACCAGCGCGCGTTCCGTCACCACGACCGCGAGCGGTACACGCGCGGTCCCGAAGGCTGGCGGTCGGAGTGGCTGTTTCCCTAGCGAAGCCCGACCTCGATCGGGGTCACGCGGGTGCCGTCGACCACCTTGTCGCCGGGATAGACGACCACGCGGTCGCCTTCCTTCAAGCCGCCGGTGATCTCGACGTCGACGCCGTTGCTGTGGCCGGCTTCCACGGTGCGCAGGCGCGCCCGGCCGCCGTCGAGCACGAAGACCCGCGACTGGCCGCCCAGCTGGAAGAGCGCGCCGCTCGGGATGTGCAGCACGCGCGGATTCTCCCACGTGACGATCCGGGCCTCGACGCGGTAGTTGTCGCCGAGGGTGGGGCGCCGCGCGAGCGGGTCGGTGAAATCCGCGACGACATACACCCGCTGCTCCTCGACGCCGAGGGCGGAGATCTTGGTGAAGGCCGAGGGCTCGACGAGCCGGACCCGGGCGTTCAACGGCTCGGCGCCGCCCCACTGCTCGAGCGTCACGCGGGCGCCGGGGCGGATGGCGACGCCGTCCCGTGACAGCACCTCGATCCGGACCTCGAGGTCCGTGGGATCGCCGACCTCCATCAGCGCGAATCCCGGCGGGACGATCCGCGCGCTCTCCTGGTAGACGCGCAGGATGCGCCCGTCCACCGGGGCCGTGATCTGCAGCGGTTCAACATCGCCGCCCGGCTGGGTGCGGATCAGCAGCGCCCGCGCCTGCTCGAGCTCGTGCTCGGCCACGCGCCGGCCGAACTCCGCCGCGCGCTCATCCTGCTGGGCGGTGGTCGCGCGCATCTCCGCGGCGTCGAATTCCTGCGGCGAAAGCACCTTCTGCTCGTAAAGCTGGCGAAGGCGGGCGAGATCCGAGGCCGCCAGCCGGGCCGCCGCGCTCGCGCGCTCGTGCTGCGCCTGTGCCGCGTCGCAGGCCGCGGTGGCCGCGCGGATCCGGGCCTCGGCCTGCGCCTGGCTCCGGGCATCCAGGAAATCCGCGCCGCCGGTCTCGAGCGTCGCGAGCACCGTCCGTCCGGCCTCGACGGGAGCCCCGGCCTTCCAGTCGATGCGTCGCAGCTGCCCGCCGACCGGCGCCGAGACGACATAGCGGTTCTTCACCCGGGTCATGCCCTCCTCGTCAACCGTAACCACGAGCGGTCCGCGCGTGACGGTCGCGATCTCGACCGGCAGCGGACGGGGCCAGAGGCCGATGACGATGAGCGCCAGGAGGAAGATCCCGCCGATCCAGGGCAGGCGCCGCCGCCAGACCGGGGCGGTGGTGGGCTTCCTGCCGGCGAAGGCGGTGGGTGGGGGTTGGTCGCTCATGGCGGGGGAGAAGGGTGACTCAGTCGACGGCTTTCAGCGCGCTGACGAGATCGATGTCGGCGAGCTTGCGCGCGGCCAAGAGGGCGGACAATGCAGAAGCCGCGGCCACCGTGAGGACCGCAGACGCGTAGTTGGCCGGGGTGAGCACGAGCGGCAGCCGCACCGTCTCGGTGTTCACGGTCGTGATGATGCCGGCGGCGAAGCCGGAGCCGAGCAGCAGCCCGATGGGCAGGGCGACGAGCGTGAGCAGGACGAGCTCGCCGACGAGCACCGCCCCGACCTCGCCCCGCGTGAAGCCCAGGACGCGCAGCGTCGCGAGCTCGCGGGCGCGCTCGGACAGCGAGATGCGGGCGCTGTTGTAGATAATGCCGAACGCCACGATGGTCGCGAACAGCATGTAGATCTTCTGAATGAGCCCGATGCTCTCGGCGGTGGTCTGGCGGAATCCCTCGCGCACCGACGCCTTGATCACGCAGCCGGCGAACTGCGGGGTCGCCTTCACGGCGCGGAGGAACTCGCGCCATTGATTGGAGGCGACGACCGCATGCGCGCCGCTGATCCGGTCACCCTCGAGCAGCAGGCGGTTCAGGGCCGACAGCTCCATGTACGCCGCGGTGCCGGCGAAGTCCTCGGCGAGGCCGACCACCGGCACCTGCAGCTCGCGCTCCTCGCCCTCAAGCACCTTCACGACCATCATGTCGCCCGGCTGCACGCGCAGCACCTCGGCCAGCTTGGCGGAAAGCACGATGCCGCGCCGCGGCAGGACCAGCTGGCGGGGGCCGGAGTCGATCACCCGGCTCAGCGTGCCGTGGGCGGGCAGGCCCTGCAGCATCAGGCGGCGCAGGGCGGGCCCGGCGCGGAGCTCCACCGGCACGTAGCGGAACGGCTCGACCGCCATCACGCCCGGGAGGTGGCGGAACGAGTGGATCGCGCGCGCGGGCCCGGGTTCCACGAGCGAAAGCGTGACGGTCTGCCGCTGCACGAGGTCCCACTGGAAATCGATCACGTACGCGATGCCGTCGCGAAACGAATTCGGCACGATCAGGATGCCGGTCGCGAGCGCGAGGGCGAGGGTGGTCAGGGCGCTGCGGATCGGCCGCCGCTCGATGTTGCGCAGCGCCATGCGGAAGGAGGCGCTGAACCAGGGGGCCAGGCCCATCCGCTCGGCGAGGGCGGGTCGGTAGCTGGCGGGCGCCTCGGGCCGCATCGCCTCGGCGGGCGGCAGCCGCACGGCGCGACGCACGGCTCCGGCCACGCCGACAAACGCCGCCAGCGCGCTCACGAGGGTCGCGGTCACGAGCACGCGCGTATCGAGCATGAACTCGAGCTGGGGAAACCGGAAGAACAGGTGGTACATGTCAACCAGCCGGTGCCCGAGCATGATGCCGCCAGCCGCGCCCAGGCCGATGCCCACGACCACGATGGCGAGGGAGAACTTGAAGTAGTGGAAGCCCACCTGGCGGTTGCTGAACCCGCAGGCCTTGAGCATGGCGATCTGCTCGCGCTGCAGCGCGATCTGCCGGCTCATCACGGAATTCGTCATGAACGCGGCGACACTCAGGAAGACCAGCGGGAACGCGACCGCCAGGCCCTGCAGCACGCGAATCTCGTCGTCGAGGCGCCGGTGCGACGGATGGTTCTCGCGGCCGTACGCCCCGCGCCCGCCGTAGGGCGCCAGCAGCCGGTCGACGGCGGCGATGACCTCGCCCTCCGAGGCGCCGGGCGTCAGGGTGATCGCGACATTGTTGAAGGCGCCGTACAGCTGAAAGGCGGTCGCGAGCTCCTTGTAGGGCATCCAGAACACGCCGTAGGTCTTGTTGTCCGGGAGTGCGGCGCCGGGCGGGGCCTCGAAGACAAACTCGGGCGAGAGTGCGATACCGGTGAGCGTGAAGGTCTGCCGCGTGCCGTTGAGCACCGCCGACAGCGTGTCCCCCGGCTTGAGCCCGTGCGCCTCGGCAAACGCCTCGCCGACCGCCAGCTCCCGCCGTGAGGTCCGGCTGGCGGGCAGGCGCCCGGTGCGCAGGTAGAGCCGGTTCAGCGCCAGCTCGCCGTGCTCCGGCAGCGAGTTCAGCAGGCCCACCGCCGGCAGATCGAGGCCGGGCACGTCGAGGGTCACCTGGATCGCGATTCCGGTCTGCACGGTGGCGACGCCCGGGATGGCCGCGAGCTCGTCGGCGACGGAGTTGGGGGCGCGCTTGAGGCGCGCGAAGACCTGCGCGAAGTGGTGCTGCCCGTAGTAGGTGTCGCGCGTCGTCGAGAGCGAGAGAATCAGCGACCGGGTCATGATCATCATCGCGAGCCCGGAGGCCATCACCAGCGCCACGGCAAAGGCCTGGGACTTGATCGCGATCAGGTCGCGGCGGAGCTTGCGGTCGAGGAGGCCCATGGCACCGTCCGGCTACCAGGCCAGGTCCCGCACGGAGCCGCGGCGGGTGTTCACGCGCTCGTGGATGATGCGGCCGTCGGACAGCGTGAACACGCGGTCGGCCATGTCGGCGAGGATGGCGTTGTGGGTGATGATGACGGCGAGCGTGCCGAGCTCCCGGTTGATGCGCTCGATGGCCTCGAGCACCGTGATGCCGGTGTGGACGTCGAGCGCGCCGGTCGGCTCGTCGCAGAGCAGCACCTCCGGCCGCTTGGCGATCGCGCGCGCAATGGCGACCCGCTGCTGCTCGCCGCCCGAAAGCTGGGCGGGAAAGTGGTCCATGCGCTCGGACAACCCGACCAGGTGCAGCGCCTCCTCGGGCGCCATCGGGTCCGCGCAAAGCTCGGTGATCAGCGCGACATTCTCCCGGGCGGTCAGGCTCGGGATGAGATTGTAGGCCTGGAAGACAAAGCCGACCACGTTCCGCCGGAACTGGGTGAGTTCGGCCTCGCCGGCGTGGCCGAGGTCCCAGTCGCGATACTGCAGCGACCCATGGGTCGGCGAATCGAGGCCGCCGAGCTGGTTGAGCAGGGTGGATTTGCCGCTGCCGGACGCGCCGAGCAGCACCACCAGCTCGCGGGCGTGGAGATCGAAATCGACCCCGGCGAGCGCCGAGACCGCCGCGAGGCCCTCGCCATAGACGCGGGCGAGGCCCCGGACGCGAAAAAGCGGGCTGGTCGCGGCGGGAGACATGGGTGGCGATGACACCATGCCGCCCATGTCCCGGCAACGCCCAAACGGCCGTCGGCCGCGGGGCGGGGGATCAGTTTTCCTCGGCGCCGGTGATGACGGCGCCGCCGGTCACGTTCACCTTCTCGAGGATTGCCTGGGTGAGCTTCTCGGCGAGCTCGGGCTTTTCCTTGAGCGCGGCCTTGGCGGCATCGCGGCCCTGGCCGACGAGGTTGCCCTCGTACGCGATCCACGCGCCCTTCTTCTCAAGGATCTTGTGCTCGAGGCCGAGGTCGAGGATCGAGCCGGCCTGGGAGATGCCCTCGTCGTACATGATGTCGAACTCGGCCTCGGTGAACGGAGGGGCGACCTTGTTCTTCACCACCTTGATCTTGGTACGGTTGCCGATGACCTTGCCCTCGGGGGTCTTGATCTGGTCCTTGCGGCGGATGTCGACGCGGACCGAGGCGAAAAACTTGAGCGCGCGGCCGCCGGAGGTGGTCTCGGGGTTGCCGAACATCACACCGATCTTTTCGCGGATCTGGTTCGTGAAAATGCACACGCAGTTGGTCTTGCTGACCACCGCGGTGAGGCGGCGCATCGCCTGCGACATCAGGCGGGCTTGGGCGCCGACGGTGAGGTCGCCCATCTGGCCGTCGAGCTCGGCCTTGGTGACGAGCGCGGCGACGGAGTCGAGGACGATGACGTCAATGCTGTTCGAGCGGATGAGCGTCTCCATGATGTTCAGCGCGTCCTCGCCGGAGTCCGGCTGCGAGACGAGCAGGTCATCGAGGTTCACGCCGACGACGCGGGCGTACTTCGGGTCGAGCGCGTGCTCGACGTCGATGAAGGCGGCAAGGCCGCCCCTGCGCTGGGCCTCGGCGATGACGCTGAGACAGAAGGTGGTCTTGCCCGACGATTCCGGCCCGTAGATCTCGATGATGCGGCCCTTCGGCAGACCGCCGACGCCGAGCGCGAGATCGATGGCGAGCGAGCCGGTCGAGAGCGTCTCGACCTTCATCTTGGTGTTGCTGCCCAGCCGCATGATCGAGCCCTCGCCGAACTGCTTGCTGATGGAGGAAATCGCGAGCTCGAGATTCTTGTCGCGCGCGGGGTTGGCGGCGGCAGGGGCGGCGGAGGCTTTGGCGGGGGCGGCTTTGGACATGGTGGTAATAATGTAGGCTGAGGGTTGTTTCGAAAAAGTAAGGGTAGGAGTCAGGTGAGCCTCGCCCGCGCGCCGAGGCAAGCGCGGACCGCAACACCTAGTGCGAACCAGATGCGCCGCCCGATTTGAACGCCGTGGCGAACCACACGGCGAGGATCAGGAAGCCGAAGCTCACGGCGTAATTCCAGGTCAGGCGCTCCTTCAGGACGAGCCAGGCAAAGACCACAAACACCGTGAGGGTGATGCATTCCTGGATGATCTTCAGCTGGTAGCCGCTCAGGCCGCCGCTGAAGTACCCGGCCCGGTTGGCCGGCACCATCAGGCAGTACTCGAAGAACGCGATGCCCCATGACACGAGGATCACGAAGAACAGCGATTTGCCCTCCAGCCACTTGAACTTCAGGTGCCCGTACCAGGCGAGGGTCATGAAGAGGTTGGAGCAGACGAGGAGCAGGACAGTTTTCATGCGTGGCCGTAGTAACCCTTGAACCAGTCGACAAAGTGGCGGAGGCCATCCTCCAGCGAGACCCGCGGGGTGAACCCGACCGCGGCCTGGAGCCGTTCGATGCTCGCCCCGGTTTCCAGCATGTCGCCCGGCTGGGGCGGCAGCAGCTCGACCTGCGCCTTTCTCCCGAGCAGCTGTTCCAGCATCTGCACGAATAGCAGCACCTCGACCGGGCGGTTGTGCCCGATGTTGAAGATCCGGAACGGCGGGACCGGCGGCTGCGCGGGCGGGTAGAGCAGCACCTTCACGACGCCGTCGACGATGTCGTCCACGTAGGTGAAGTCGCGCCGGCACCTGCCGTGGTTGAAGAGCCTGATCGGCCGCCCGGCGCAGATTGCCTCGGAGAACATGGTCGGCGCCATGTCGGGCCGGCTCCACGGCCCGTAGACCGTGAAGAACCGCAGGCCGGTCGTCATCACGCCGTGCAGGTGCGCATAGCTGTGGGCCATGAGCTCGTTGCTCTTCTTGGTCGCGCCATAGAACGAGATCGGGTGGTCGGTGTTGTCATCCTCGTGGAACGGCACCTTGGCGCCCGCGCCGTAGACGCTGCTGGACGAAGCGAACACGAGGTGCTTCGGCGGATGCCGCCGGCAGGCCTCGAGCACGTGGGCGAAGCCGACCAGATTGCTGTGCACGTAGGCCTCGGGTTTCTCCATGCTGTACCGCACGCCCGCCTGGGCGCCGAGGTGCACGACGTAGTCGGGCTTGAAATGGCTGTAGATCCCGTGAAACGCCGGGGCGTCCGCAAAATCCGCCTTCACGAACCGGAAATCCTCGAATTGCTCGAGCGCCGCCAGCCGGGCGCGCTTGAGCTCGACCGCGTAGTAGTCGTTCAGGTTGTCGAGGCCGAGGACCTCGCAGCGTTTGGATTCCACCAGGCGGCGGGCGACGTGGTAGCCGATAAAGCCGGCTGCTCCGGTCACGAGGACTTTCATCCCGTGCGTGATAGGCGACCCCGCCCGGCGCGGCTAGGATTAATTGCGGGGCGGGGTGGGGCGGGGCGCCCAGCACACCCCTCCGCCGTCAGCAGGTGACGTTCTTGCCGTCGGCGCCGAAGTGCTTCAGCCGTTCGGCCGCCTCGATCTTCTTCACGCCGGCCGGGAGATAATGATACTGGAGCGCGCGGCGGCGGTTGGGTGAGGAGTTGTGCGGCGTGCCGTGCGGGAGCATGCCGTCAAACAGGAGAAGGCCGCCCGGCTTCAGCGGCACGGCGATCGACTTGGTGCCCAGGATGGTGTGGTCGCAAATCTGCCAGTCGCGGCGCTGGAAATGCAGGAGCGGACCCTCCTTGTGGCGGCCCGGCAGAATCTGCATGCAGCCGTTCTCGATGGTGGCCTCGTCGAGCGCGATCCATACGCCGACCACCGGGGTCTCGAGCGGGTACTCGAAATACGCCTTGTCCTGGTGCCAGGGTTTCTCGCGGCCGAGCCGCGGCGGCTTGATCAGCGCCATGTCCTGGAAAAGCTGCGGGGTGCCGCCGTGCAGCAGCGTCCGGAGGACCGGGAGCAGGGCGGGGTGGTGGGAGAGCGCCTTCAGGCGCGCGTCGAACTCGACAAAATCGCCGATCTTGCGGACCGCGTCCTGCCGCGCCTCGGGGCCGAGCGTGGGCAGAATCTCGCGCGCCTTGCCCTCGAACCAGATGTGGGTGAAGTCGGGCCGCTTGCCCATGATCAGGTCGACGAGGCCAGCCAGCGCATCCTGCACCTCGCGCGGGGTGAACGCCTGGCGGACGGCGAGGTAGCCGTGCTCATGGTAGAAGGCAACCTGCTCGGGGCCGATGTCCGAGAGGTGCTCGACGCCCTGTGCGACCGCCATGGGCTGGTACAGCTCGGGGGCATGCAGGTCGGCTACGACGTCGAATTTCGGTTCGGTGGACGCGGACGGGCTCATGAGGTTCGGTGGGGTTGCGCCAAGGCTAGCGGAAACGGCCTTGCGGCGCCATGCAGCGCCCCGGTATTTGTTTGCAGTTATCCGCTCTCATGCAGCTCGCCGGAAAGACCTATTCGCTGGCGCTGGCCAATCTCGGACGTGTCCGGTGCGAGCCGACGTGGCACCTCGGCCCGGACTGGGTCCGGGGTTTGCACGATTACGATCTCTGGTTTGTCTGGGCGGGCCGGGGCGAGATGCGGATTGACGGGCGCCCCGTCGTGCTGGCGCCCGGCACGTGTGTCTGGATGCGGCCGGGCCGGGTGTACGAGGCCGCGCAGGAGCCAACCGCGCGCCTCGGCGTGAATTTCCTCCACTTCCGCCTCCTGCGCGGCGGGCGCACCGTGCCCCTTTCCGCCTTCTCGCCGCCGTTCGACGTGATGCGCACGCGGCAGGTCGAGCTGGTGGACCTGATGATGCGCCGCGTGATCGAGCTGAGCGCCGAGGCGCCGGCGGTCGCCGCCGAGCTGATGGGTGCGCTGCTGATGGAGCTCGCGCGCGAGGAGGCCGGGACGGCGGGCGACGCGCCGGGGCTCGACCAGCATCACCGCGACCTCGTGCTGCAGGCGGCGGCGCACATCCGCGAGGATCCGGGGCGGGTGCCGCCGATCGCGGTGCTGGCGAATAAGGCGGGCTACAGCGTCGACCACTTCTCGCGCGTGTTCCTCAAGGTGATGCGCGTCCGGCCGCAGGACTACATCATCAATGCGCGCATCTCTCGCGCGCGCCAGCTGCTCGCGGAGTCGAACCTGACCATCGGCCTGATTGCGGAGGCGCTGGGTTTCCGGGACATTTTTTTCTTTTCGCGGCAATTCCGCCAGCGCACCGGCCAAACCCCCACGGAATTTCGTCGCGGCCTGCGGCGAATATGACAAGTTTCCCAAAACTTCCGCTTGCCGGGGAGAAAACCGGCCTTATACCTTGCGCCGTTTTGCGTTCCGAACATCGTACTGCATGATCATCAAAGCCTACCTCAAGCCCTCCTGCGGGTGGTCCAATGGCGTTCGCGCCATCATGAGGAAGTACCACCTGCAGTATGAGGACATCGATATCATCAACAACCGCGCCAACTACGCGGAGATGGTGCAGAAGTCCGGCCAGCCGCTCTCGCCCTGCGTCGAGATCGACGGCGTGATGCTGGCTGACGTGTCCGGTGAGGAAGTGGAGAATTACCTGCTCAGCAATGACCTGGTCAAATCCACCGATGCCGTCGCCGACACCCCGACCAACGCGGGCTGCTCGGACGAGGAACACGCCAAAATGGCCACCAAAACCATTCGTTTCTTCTGACGCTGAGAGCTCACCGCACCAATCACTCTCCGGGCCGGCTCTCGCGTAACGCGACCGGCCTTTTTTTTGTCCCCATATCTGGCCTGACCCACCGAACCGTACTGTCCTGACCCGCCCGCGTGGCACAAGACCAGCTCCTGCCTTTCGCTCCCACTCCGATGCTGACTACTCCGCCGTCCGCTACCCCGTCCCGTCCGACCGCCCCCGTGCAACCGTCCGGTCGTCCCGCCAGGCAAGGCCTCTACGATCCGTGGTTCGAGCATGACGCCTGCGGCGTGGGCTTTGTCGTCGACATGCACGGCCGCAAGTCGAACGCGATCCTCCGGCAGGGCCTGCAGGTGCTGACCAACCTCGACCACCGCGGCGCCAGCGGCTCGGAACCGAACACCGGTGACGGCGCCGGCGTGCTGCTCCAGATGCCCCACCGGTTTTTCCAGGAGGCCGCGAAGAAGGCGCGCATCGCCCTCCCGGCACCGGGCCAGTACGGCGTCGGCGTCATTTTCCTCCCGCGCAATCCCACGGTGCGGCGCCGCATCGAGGAGAAGTTCGCGCAGATCGTGCAGTCCGAGGGCCAGGTGTTCCTCGGCTGGCGCACGGTCCCGACCGACAACTCGTCCCTTGGCGAGACCGCCCGGTCCTGCGAGCCCAGCATCCGCCAGGTGTTCATCGGCCGCAGCGCGGCGGTGACCGATGACATGGCGTTCGAGCGCAAGCTCTACATCATCCGCAAGCGCGCCTACTCCGAGATCCGCACGTCGACGATGAGCGGGGCCGAGTTCTGGTACGTCGCCAGCCTGTCCTGCAAGACGATCGTCTACAAGGGCATGCTCCTGACGGACCAGCTCGCGAAGTATTTCCCCGACCTGAACGACCCGCTGATGGAGACGGCGCTGGCGCTCGTGCACTCGCGCTTCAGCACGAACACCTTTCCCAGCTGGGACCGCGCGCACCCGTACCGCTACGTCGCGCACAACGGCGAGATCAACACGCTCCGCGGCAACATCAACTGGATGCACGCCCGCGAGGCGCTCTTTGAGTCGGAGGTCTTCGGCGAGGACATCAAGAAGACCCTGCCGGTCGTGAACCCGAACGGCAGCGACTCCGCGATGTTCGACAACACGCTCGAGCTTCTCGTGCTCGCCGGCCGTCCGCTGGCCCACGCGGTCATGATGATGATCCCCGAGCCGTGGTCGAACGACCAGCAGATGGACCCGGCCCGCCGCGCGTTCTACCAGTATCACGCCTGCCTCATGGAACCGTGGGACGGCCCGGCGGCCATCGCGTTCACCGACGGCACGCAGATCGGCGCCATCCTCGACCGTAACGGCCTGCGCCCGTCGCGCTACTGCGTCACCCGGGACGGCCTGGTCGTCATGGCCTCGGAGTCCGGCGTGCTCGACATCCCGCCGCAGGACGTCGTGAGCAAGGGCCGGCTGCAGCCCGGCCGCGTGTTCCTCGTGGACACGGCCCAGGGCCGCATCATCGAGGACGAGGAGATCAAGGCGCAGCTCGCGAACGAGCACCCCTACGGCGAATGGATCAAGCAGTACCTCGTCCATCTCGAGGACCTGCCGGAGGCGCCCGAGGTGCCGCGGCCGGACCACGAGACGCTGCTGCAGCGCCAGATCGCGTTCGGCTACACCCACGAGGATGAGCGCATCATCCTGGCGCCGATGGCGCGCGACGGCGTCGAGGCCATCGGCTCGATGGGCAACGACAGCGCGCTGGCGGTGCTCTCCAACAAGCCGCGCCTGCTGTACGACTATTTCAAGCAGCTCTTCGCGCAGGTCACGAACCCGCCGATCGACTGCATCCGCGAGGAGATCATCATCTCGGCGGAGACGCGCCTCGGTTCCGAGGGCAACCTCCTGCACCCGCAGCCGACCGCCTGCCGCCGCGTCGAGCTGAAGTGGCCGATCCTCACCAACGAGGAGTTCGCCAAGATCCGGCGCACCAACCTCCCGGGCCTCAAGATGGGCGTCCTGCCGATGCTCTTCCGCGTGGTCCGCGGCGAACGCGGCCTCGCGAAGTCCATGGAGGAGATCTGCATGATGGCCCGCCGCATGATCGAGGAGGACGAGATCAACGTGATCATCCTCAGCGACCGCGGCGTGAACCGCGACTTCGCGCCGATGCCGGCCCTGCTCGCGCTGGCCGGCCTGCATCACTACCTGATCCGCGAGGGCCTGCGCACCCGGGTCAGTCTCGTGGTCGAGACCGGCGAGGCGCGCGAGGTCCACCACTTCGCGCTGCTCATCGGCTACGGCGCCAGCGCCATCAACCCGTACGTCGCGTTCGAGACGATCGACGACATGATCCGCGAGGGTTCCCTGACCGGCATTGAGCACCAGACCGCCTGCAAGAACATGGTCAAGGCCGCCTCCAAGGGCGTCATCAAGGTCATGTCCAAGATGGGCATCTCGGCGATCCAGAGCTACCGCGGCGCCCAGGTGTTCGAGGCGCTCGGCCTCCGGCAGGACGTCATCGACCACTACTTCACCTGGACCGCCTCCCGCGTCGGCGGCATCGGGCTCGACGTCATCGCCCAGGAGGTGCTGGCCCGCCACCGCGCGGCCTACCCGGAGCGCCCGGTCGAGCCGCCCGTCCTCCCGGTCGGCGGCATCTACCAGTGGCGCGCCGGCGGCGAGGCCCACCTGTTCACGCCGGAGTCGATCCATCTGCTCCAGAAGGCGACCCGCACCGGCAGCTACGCCGCGTTCAAGAGCTACTCGGCGGTCATCAACGACCAGGCCCGGAACCTCTGCACGCTGCGCAGCCTGCTCGAGTTCAAGCCGGCCACCGCGATCCCGCTCGAGGAGGTCGAGCCGGTCGAGAGCATCGTGAAGCGCTTCAAGACTGGCGCCATGTCGTACGGCTCCATCTCGCAGGAGGCGCACGAGACGCTCGCCATCGCGATGAACCGCCTCGGCGGCAAGTCGAACACGGGCGAGGGCGGCGAGGACCCGGCGCGGTACCGGCCGCTCCCGAACGGCGACTCGAAGAACTCCGCGATCAAGCAGGTCGCCTCGGGCCGTTTCGGCGTCACGAGCGAATATCTCGCCAGCGCCCGCGAGCTCCAGATCAAGATGGCGCAGGGGGCGAAGCCCGGCGAGGGCGGCCAGCTGCCCGGCACCAAGGTCTACCCGTGGGTGGCCAAGACCCGCCATTCGACCCCGGGCGTCGGCCTCATCTCGCCGCCGCCGCACCACGACATCTACTCCATCGAGGACCTCGCAGAACTGATCCACGACCTCAAGAACGCGAACCGCCACGCGCGGGTGAGCGTGAAGCTCGTCTCCGAGGTCGGTGTCGGCACCATCGCCGCCGGCGTCGCCAAGGCCCACGCCGACGTCGTGCTGATCTCCGGCTACGACGGCGGCACCGGCGCCTCGCCGCACACCTCGCTGCAGCATGCGGGCCTGCCGTGGGAGCTCGGCCTCGCCGAGACCCACCAGACGCTGGTGCTGAACAACCTGCGCTCGCGCATTGCGGTCGAGACCGACGGCCAGCTCAAGACCGGCCGCGACGTCGTCATCGCCGCGCTGCTCGGCGCCGAGGAATTCGGCTTCGCCACCGCCCCGCTGGTCTCGAGCGGCTGCATCATGATGCGCGTGTGCCACCTCAACACCTGCCCGGCGGGCGTCGCCACGCAGGACCCGAAGCTCCGCGCCCGGTTCACCGGCAAGCCGGAGTACGTCGTGAACTTCATGCGGTTCATCGCCACGGAGGTCCGCGAGCTCATGGCCCAGCTGGGCTTCCGCACGATCGAGGAGATGGTCGGACAGGTCGACCGCCTCGAGCCCAAGCAGGCCATCGACCACTGGAAGGCCAAGGGCCTCGACTTCTCCAACATCCTCTACGCGCCCGACGTCGGGCCGGAGGTCGGCCGGTACTGCTCCATCAAACAGGACCACGGGCTCGAGAAGTCCCTCGACCTCACCACGCTGCTCGAGATCTGCCGCCCGGCGATCGAGCGCGGCGAGAAGGTCGTCGCCGAACTGCCGATCCGGAACGTCAACCGCGTCGTCGGTACCATCACCAGCCACGAGGTCACGAAGAAGCACGGCGCGCAGGGCCTGCCCGACGACACGATCCGCATCCGTTTCAAGGGCTCGGCCGGCCAGAGCTTCGGCGCGTTCATGACCCGCGGCATGACCTTCCACATCGAGGGCGACGCCAACGACTACGTTGGCAAGGGTCTCTCGGGCGGCCGGATCATCATCTGCCCGCCGGCGGCCGCGACATTCCGGCCCGAGTCGAACATGATCGTCGGCAACGTCGCGCTCTACGGCGCCACCGCCGGCGAGGTCTTCATCCGCGGCATGGCCGGCGAGCGCTTCGCCGTCCGCAACTCCGGCGTGAAGGCGGTCGTCGAGGCCATCGGTGACAACGGCTGCGAGTACATGACCGGCGGCCGCGTCGTCGTCCTCGGCCCCGCGGGCCGCAACTTCGGCGCCGGCATGTCGGGCGGCATCGCCTACGTGCTCGACGAGGTCGGCGACTTCCCGGCGCGCGTGAACCCGCAGATGGTCGGGACCGGGCCGCTCACCGACCCGGCCGAAATTGCCGAGGTCCGGGCCATGGTCGAGCGCCACCTCGACTATACCCAGAGCGCGCGCGCCCAGCAGATCCTGGCGGCGTGGGACCAGTACGTCCCGAAGTTCGTCCGGATCCTGCCGAAGGATTACCAGCGCATGCTCGCCTGCATCGCTCGCGCCGAGGCCCAGGGTCTCACCGGTGACGAGGCCGTCATGGCCGCGTTCGAGGAAAACGCCCGCGACACCTCGCGCGTCGGCGGCAACTAGGCGCTGCGTCCGCTTCAGGCGACAAGCCTTGGTCCCCACCCAATCCACCACACCAAACCCTCGCTGCCAAAGCTCACCGCCTACCGCCTACCGCTTTAGGCCTACAGCCATCACCTCATGGGCAAACCAACTGGATTCATTGAATACCTCCGCGAGCTGCCGGTCGACCGCCCGCCGCTCGAGCGCGTGCGTGACTGGAAGGAATTCCATCACCACATGGAGACGAAGAAGCTCCGCCAGCAGGGCGCGCGCTGCATGGACTGCGGCGTCCCGTTCTGCCACACCGGCAAGCTCATCAGCGGCATGGCCTCGGGTTGCCCGATCAACAACCTGATCCCCGAGTGGAACGACCTCGTGTTCCGCGGCCTCTGGAAGGAGGCGCTCGCCCGCCTCCACAAGACCAACAATTTCCCGGAGTTCACCGGCCGGGTCTGCCCCGCGCCCTGCGAGGGCTCGTGCGTGCTCGGCATCAACGACCCGCCGGTCACGATCAAGAACATTGAGTGCGCGATCACCGACCGCGGCTGGGACGAGGGCTGGGTCGTGCCGCAGGCCCCCAAGGTCCGCACCGGCAAAAAGGTCGCCATCATCGGCTCCGGCCCGTCGGGCCTCGCCGCCGCCGCGCAGCTCAATCTCGCGGGCCACACCGTGACGGTCTTTGAGCGTGCCGACCGGCCGGGCGGCCTGCTCATGTACGGCATCCCGAACATGAAGCTCGACAAGCAGGAGGTCGTGCTCCGCCGCATCCGGCACATGGAGCAGGAGGGCATCCGGTTCATCTGCAACGCCAACGTCGGCGACAACGTCGAGCCCCAGATCTTCCTCAAGGAGTACGACGCCACCGTCATCTGCACCGGCGCCACCCAGCCGCGCGATCTGCCCATCGAGGGCCGCAATCTCCAGGGCGTGCACTTCGCCATGGAGTTCCTCACCGCCAACACCAAGGCCGTGCTCGCCAACAAGGGTCCCAGCCCGATCAACGCGGCCGGCCAGGACGTCGTCGTCATCGGCGGCGGCGACACCGGCACCGACTGCGTCGGCACCTCCATGCGCCAGGGCTGCCGGAGCCTCCTGCAGATCGAGATTCTCCCGAAGCCGCCGATGGAGCGCGCGGCCGACAACCCGTGGCCGGAGTGGCCGAAAATCTACAAGATGGACTACGGGCAGGAGGAGGCCGCCGCCCGCTTCGGCGCCGATCCGCGCATCTATCTCACGACCGTAAAGAAGTTCGTCGGCGACGAGCAGGGACGGGTGAAGGAACTCGTGACGGTCGAGATCAAGTGGGAGAAGAACGACAAGGGCCAGTTCATCCCCAAGGAGCAGCCCGGCACCGAAAAGACCCGCCCCGCGCAACTCGTGCTGCTCGCCATGGGTTTCCTCGGGCCCGAGCAGGCGCTGCTCAAGGAGCTCAAGGTCGAGGTCGACCCGCGCAGCAACGTGAAGGCCGACTACGGCAAGTTCGCGACGAGTCTCCCGGGCGTCTTCGCCGCGGGCGACTGCCGCCGCGGCCAGAGCCTCGTCGTGTGGGCCATCAATGAGGGCCGCGCCGCCGCGCGCGAGTGCGACCGCTACCTGATGGGTTCCACCGATCTGCCCTAGGTCGAGGGCGGCTCGACCTGCGTCCATCCTCACGCCCAGGGCGGGAGAAGGACCGGATTTTTGCCGCCAAGACAGGAAGCCCGCGAAGGCCAATCCCGGCCGGCCTTCGCGACCTTCCCGTTATTGGCGACGGAATGGAGCGGGGTCGCCATCCTGCCACAGTCGTTGCATCAGAGCGATGACCGCCAGCCGGCGCAAGGAGCGCAGATCGATCCGAACTCGGTTTCGGCGGTATTGGAATCGTCGGCCTAGATTCAAGAATTTCCTCGGGAACATCGCGACGCAGGGAATTCTTGGGCGGCGGGCGCATCCTTGCGGCCGCCACTCTGGTTAAGAATGCCGTGACCGTGAAGGACGCCAAGGCGGCGAAGCCGTCGGCCCTGAGCTTCGGGTCCTTGGGGCCCTTCGTGGCGGATTCGAACCATGCAGGGGTTTGGTACGGCGCTCCTGGACCGGAACGCGACGTGCTACAGGGGACCCATGGCGTACAAGAAGATCCCCATGGACCCGGACAAGCAAATCGCGCTGGTGGCGCATGACCACAAGAAGCGCGATCTGATCGAGTGGGCGAAGTTCAACCGCGACCTGCTCGCCCATCACCGGGTGTTTGCGACCGGCACAACCGGGCGGCTGCTGGAGGCGGAACTCGGATTCCCCATCACGAAGCTCCAGAGCGGGCCGCTGGGTGGGGACCAGCAGATCGGAGCGAAGATCGTGGACGGCGAGATCGACTTCCTGATCTTTTTCTGGGACCCGCTCGAGCCGCAGCCGCACGATCCCGACGTGAAGGCGCTCCTGCGCATGGCGGTGGTGTGGAACATCCCGATCGCCTGCGACCGCGCCTCGGCGGACTTCATGATCTCCTCGCCACTGATGGACCGGCGCTACGTGCGCCTCGTGCCGGACTACGACGTCTATCGCGCGCGCCCGGTGCCGACGGCCGATGCGCCCGCCACGCGCGAAAAGTGAGGCGCGAGAGGTGAAACCGCGCTTCACCGGCTTTAAAGACGCCGCGAGCGGTGGTTCGCCGGGGTTGCATCCTGCTGGACGGGCTGCTTTCCATCGCTGCCGATGCCTTCCAAGCCCATCCCCGGATCAACTGGTGAAGTCCTGACCTGCCTGCCGTCGCCGTACCTGCCGCATCCGGCGACCGGCCTGCTCTACCTGCCGCGCTTCCTCGCCAAGTGCCGGTACGTGAAGGCCCATGGCGCCCTGCCCGCGAGCTACGCGAAGAACTACAAGCGGGGGCTCGACCGTTTTTTATGTCTCCACCTCGGCATCGATCCGGCCGCCGTCGAAAAGATCGTGTTCGAGTCGTCGACCGACGATGAAGTGGAGGCAAGGCTGCGCGCGCTGCTCCCGGAGGATGTCCGCGCCGCCAAATGGAACCGCGACCTGGCGCAGAAGGGGCTGACGCCGGCGGGCCAGGAGTTTCTCAAGGAAGCGCTCGCCGCGATGGGCTGCGCCGACCGGGTCGGCGAGATCCGCACGGTACCCGACCTGATCGACTTCGACGAGGGCCGCATCGAGTAGGCGGCAAAATAAAAATGAGCCGCCCCGCAGGAGGCGGCTCATGTGGGTTACACGGGTCCGGCGGCTACTTTCTCTTCTTCTTCGCCGTCTTTTTCTTTGCCACTTTCTTTTTTGCCTTCTTGGCCATGCGTGGTCCTCCGGGTTGTTTTCCAGCCCGCTTCACGACGGAAGACGAATCTCGTTCCGCCGGCGGGCTAGTGTGAAACTCACGCCGACAGCAGGGCGGCGCAACTCAAATGATCGGCCGCTCAGAAAACAAATTCGGTCGCCGCCGGCGCGGCGGCGCCGCCGAGCAGGCGGCGCAGCGACGCGAGATTCTCGCGCACGAGCGCGCCCATGGTCTCGCATTGCAGGTATTCCGCGCGCTGGAAATGCTCGGCGAGCCCGAGGCGCAGCTCGTGCACCTTCTCGGCCGGGGCCAGGTCGTCGCGGGCCATCTCCGCGAGCAGCAGGCCGAGCCGCTGGCTCGCGAGTTCGGCGCGGTGCAGGATCAGCGTCTGTTCCTCCCGCTGGTACTGCAGCGCGGTCCGGGGATGCAGGTGCTTGATGCAGTAGCGCACCACGCCGAAGTTCTCCTTGAAGAACTGCGGGAGGTAGAAGTTCTTCCGGCCATTGTATGACTGCTGGTCGAAGTCCATCGCGCGGATGCGGACCTGCGCGCTCTCGAAGTCCGGCGTCACCACCACGACGTAGTTGTAGGAGCGCATGTCGCCGAGCAGGCGCACAAAGCAGCGCTCGTTGAACTTCACCATCTCCTTCGCCACCCGGACCGGGCTGAGATCATGGCCCTCGAGCCACTTCGCGATGAAGATGTCGCCCGGGATCCCGGCGATGTGTTCCTCCACCAGGGTCGAGCCGGAGGTGAGGAAGTTCAGGCGGTTCGGCGACAGCAGGTGCTCGAGCTCCAGCCCGTAGGCCCGCGAGGCGTCGGCCTTCTTGATGTAGAAGTAGTCCTGGTTGTCGTTGTACGCGTTGACGATCCGGACGCGGAACGGCGTGGAGTTGCCGAAGCTGCAGAAGTCCACGCGGTCGATGTAGAGGTGCTCGACCATCGAGAAATCGCCGTCGACGCGCAGCAGGGCGTAGATCTGCTTCAACCCCGCATTGAGGTCCGCCATCTCGTCGGCCCGGTAGATCACGCTGTCCCAGAGCGTCGGGCGGCCCTGCTCATCGGTCAGCGGGATCGCCTCATGGAAATCCCGCATGCGCTCGTAGGTCACCGGCAGCTCGCGCTCGCGCTTGTACCGGGCGAGGTAGTTGCGGAAGCCCTCGACGATCGGGTACGCCGGTTTCTTCGGCGTCGGATGGTTGAGCGCCTCGTCGATGGCCATGCCCGCAACCTAGGCGAAGCGGCCGGCTTGGCGAGCCGGGCTTTTCCGCCAACGTGGGGGAAAGGAACCGGGCCGCTTGGCAAGGCGCGCCATCCGTCCATAATGCGCTCCGATGCCCCGGTTCCCGGTCCTGCCCTGTGTGCTCGCCGCCGCCCTGCTCGCGCCGGCGGCGCGCACGGCCGAGCCGGCCGCCGCCGCGGATGCGGGCCCGGTGTTCCACACCTCGGCCACCCCCGCCCAGTTGGAGGCCGCGATCTTCGCCGAGACCAATCGCATCCGCCGGACCTGCGGGCGCCGGCCGCTCCGCCCGCTGCCGGAGCTGGCGGCGGCTGCGGCGGACCAGGCGTCGTACATGGCGCTCACGCACCGCGCCGAGCACCAGAACGTGCTGCGCGATCAGGGCGACGTGCTGGAGCGCGTCCTGCGTCACGGGCTGCGGCCCGCCGAGGTCGCGGAGAATGTGGCGTCGCTGCCGGCGGTGCACGACGGCCGGGCGGCGACGGCGGCGGAGATGGCCGCCAGCCTCGTGGAGGCCTGGATGCACTCCCCGGGTCATCGGGAGAATCTCCTCAGCCGCCGTTTCACCCATCTCGGCTGCGCGGCGCGCGTCGTCACCGCGCTGGGGCGGACCGAGTACGTGTTCGGCGCGCAGGTCTTTGCGAGCCTGCCGTCAAACCTGACGGAGTAGCCGCCGGCCACGCGGACCGTACGCGCAGTTCCAGGTACGGTGGGCCCACTGGGCCCCGGAGTGGGTCGGAGCCGGGCCTTGGCACGCTTGGTTCGCTTCGCGGTGAAACCAGTTTTACGACCTAGGCGAAATAGCGCCGCAGCGCCGCGGACGGTGGCGGCACGGGCAGGGGCACGCCGCCGGCGCGCAGCGACGCGGTCGCCTGGCAGCCGGTGGCGACACTCTCCCGGGCGGCCAGCGGCGAGACATCCGTGTGCCCGCCGTGGCGCGCGAAGCGCAGGAACTCGTCCATGATTTTCGGATCCGCGCCACCATGCGTGCCGCGGCCGACGGGAATCCGGTAGGTCTTCTGGCCCCGGGGATCGTAGCCGGAGCGGCGGTTCCAGAGCCGGACCAGGGTGCCGGGCTCGCCGTTGCCGAAATTCTCCAGGCGTCCCTCGGTGCCAATCACGGTGTAGTTCCGCCAGTAGTCGGGCGTGTACATGCACTGGGCGTAGGTGGCGTAGACCCCGTTGCCCAGCCGCATCTGCACCGAGCTGAGATCCTCGACGTCAATCCGGTGATTCAGGCCGCGCGCCCTGGTCGGGGGAAACAGGTCGAGCTGCATTGCCCCCGCCGCCAGCCGGCGCGGTCCCCGCCGGGCCGGCATCCGCCCCGGCAGGTCGCCGTAAAGCGTGAGTCCGCCCAGCGCGCTCACCTGGCGGCTGTATCCGCCGCAGAACCAGTGGATGATGTCGAGGTCGTGGGCCGCTTTCTGCAGCAGCAGGCTCGTGGTGTACCGGCGCTCGGCGTGCCAGTCGCGGAAGTAGAAATCGCCGCCATGGCCGACAAAGTGCCGCACCCAGCAGGCTTTCACCTCGCCGATGGTCCCGGCGTCGATGAGCTGTTTCATTTTCCGGACAAAGGGCATGTGGCGCATGTTGTGCCCGACGTACAGCCGGGCCCGGGTGCGGGCCGCCGCCCGCAGGATGCGGTCGCAGCCGGCGATCGTGAGCGCCATGGGCTTTTCGAGGAACAAGGTTCGCCCCGCCGCGAGGACCGCGACCGCATGCTCCTCGTGCATGAAGTCCGGCGTGGCGACGATCACCGCGTCGAGGTCCCGCCGGAGAAGTTCGTGGTAGTCCGTGGTCGTGAACAGCCCGGCGCCGTACTCGGCCCGGTTCCGCTCGAGCGTCGCCGGGTGGACGTCGCTGCAGGCGACGACGCGCGAGCCGCGCCCGGGCCGGTGCGCGAGCTGGCCGAGCAGGGTGCCGCGGCCGCCGGAGCCGATGATGCCAATCTGCAGGTCGGGGAATTTCATGCCAAAGGGGAGGAAGCGGGATCCGCGAGCTGGTACCGGCGGCGATAGGCGAGAGGCCGGATGCCCCGGGTGTGAGCGGCGAACGCCGCGTAGAACGGCGCGACCGAGGAAAAGCCGCTCTCCATCGCGACGTCCAGCACCTTCAGGTCGCTAGTAATGAGCAGCCGCTGGGCGTGCGAGACCCGGAGGCGGGTGAGGTACTCCCAGACACTCACGCCGCAGTGCTGCTTGAACACCCGCATGAGGTATTTCGGGTGCAGGCCGGCGTGGTCCGCGATGGCGGCGATGCTGAGCGGCTCGCGATAATGCTGCGCGATGAAGCGCGTGAGCCGGCCAATCTGGCCCACGCCTTCCGCCGGGACCGCGCCACGGCCCCGGTGCCGCGGGAGGCCGAGGGCCAGCCGGTGAAACCGCGCCTCGAGCTCAAGCTGCAGCACGTGGCGCCGCGCCGGGTCGCCGCTTTCCGCGTCCGCCAGCCAGCGCTCCAGCGTCCGGCGGTCGCTCTCGTCCGGCGGCGCCGCCACCACCTCGCCGGCGAGCAGCCGGTCGTGAAACCCGTTCGGCAACCGCCACTGCAGCACCCACGCGAGCGGGAGCGTGACCCAGATGCCGTCACTCACGATGCCGGGACCGATCGTCTGGTGCGGCACGCCGCCCCAGAGCACGGTGAAGCGTCCGGCGGTGACGGGCGCGACGGCGCCGCCGTGCAGGTAGGAAAATTCCCCGCTGAACAGAAAGTTCACCTCGATGTCGGGATGGGTGTGCGCGACCTCCATCCGGCCCGAGTGCAGCTGCCGCCAGATCCGGAAACCCAGGGCAACCTCATGCCGGTCATTCGGGCGGCGGGGATGGGAGCGGGGCATGAGGTTACCATTTAAGAAAAAATTGGGCCTAAACGGAAAGAAATTTCCGAATAGTTCGCCTACAGTGGCGCCATGGAACCCCATTTCAACGACCACCACATCACGCCCCCGCGCATCGAGCTGCCCCAGGCCCGGATCCCGACGGACCTCGACGAGTACCTGTTCGACCTGAACGGCTTTGTCGTCATCCGAGGCGCCCTGAGCAAGGAGGAGGTCGCGGACGCCAATGCCCGCATCGACCGGATCCCGCGGTCCCTCCCGCGGCTGGGCTGGCACGGCTGGGTCCAGCGCGAGGATCATCCGGAGCACCGCGGCATCAGCTACCAGCAGGTCTACGAGCTGGGCGGCGCGTTCGAGCGGATGATCGACCATCCGAGCTACATCAACTACGTGCTCCGCTTCGTCGGCGGCCACGACTGCTTCGATTACCATCACGGCCCGCTCTTCATCGACGAGAATTTCTTCAGCATCCGCGGCCCCGGCGAGGCGATCACGCTGCATGCGGGCGGACACGACATCTGCAAGCGCATGGCCTTCCGCTATCACAATGGCCGGTTCCAGTGCGCGCAGATCAACGTGCTCATCGCGTTCACGGACATCGGCCCGGGCGATGGCGCGACGATGGTTATTCCGGGTTCGCACAAGTCGAACATGATTCACCCGGAGTTTCTCCGGCCCAAGTCCGAGAACCCGTGGGGCGAGGGTGGCGGCGGCTCGGTCGACGGCGTGGCCGGCGCCCAGGAGGTCCACATGAAGGCCGGCGACGCGATCGTCTTCGTCGACGCCACCTGTCACGGATCGGCCAAGCGCGTGAACGCCGGGGAGCGCCGCATCTGCGTGTACCGCTACGGCTCCTCCTGGAACCGCACCCGCTGGGGTTACCACGCCTCGCCGGAGCTGCTGGCCCGGGTCAGCCCCTTCGCGCGCAAGCTCGTCCACCCCCAGGAGTACATCCGTCCCCCGGGGACCGCCGCGCGTTGGTGATCGTGCTTTGCCACGAAGGACACGAAGCGCACGAAGGCCAAGCCTCGGCGCTTCGCGAACTTCGCGTCCTTGGCGGTGGAATGGATCGAATCCAATCCCAGTTAACCGCGCAGACCGCTAGGCCCGCTAAGACCAAGGCTCGGGCTTTGTGCGCTTCGGGTCCTTCGTGGTTACTCCAAGCCCACCGCTGAGCATAGCCGCTTGAGCAGTTCGAGGAGCCGGTCGCGGAGCGGCTCGCCGCGCTGGGTGAACGCCCGCTGCAGCGTCTCGTACTCGGCGCGTCCCGCCGCGGTCTCGACCGGAATCGGGATGAAGCCCAGCTGGCGGAGATCGTAGGGGCTGGCGCGCATGTCCACCTCGCGGATGTCGCGGGCGAGTTCAAAGCAATCGGCGACCAGTTCGCTCGGCGTGAAGGGCGCCAGCTTGAAGGCCCACTTGTAGAGGTCCATGTTCGCGTGGAGGCAGCCGCGCTGTTCGAACTGGGGCGCCGTGGCTCGCTCCGGCTGGAAGCGGTTGAGGGGCCGGGCCGGGGTCGTGAAGAAGCGGAAGGCGTCGAAATGGGAGCAGCAGACCGGCTGGCTCTCGACGATCCGCGCAATCTCCTCCGGGGCGAAGCGCAGCGGCCAGCGGTTGTGGCGCACCTCCGCCGGCGTCTGCCGGTAAACCATCGCCCACTCGTGCAGCCCGTAGCAGCCGAAGAACGGCGGACGGTCCCGCATGGCCGTCAGGAGATCGCGCATCCAGCACAGGCTCTCCCGGCGGCCGGCGGGAAACGCCGCCGGCTCGACCGTCACGCCATCGGGCGCCGCGACATACCCGGGCCAGCGCAGGTAGGCGCGCGCAGCGTCGCCGCCCAGCACCACGTCCGGGCCGGGATGCCAGCGCCGGAGCCACGACGGCCGGAACGCGTAGTAGTCGAAGAGGAAATCGTACACCGGGTGCCGCTCGCCGCGCGCGGCCCGCGCCTGATGCGGGAGGAGCCAGCGGTCGACGCGGGCCGCATGCGCCGACCGGCGCGCCTGCCAGTCGGATTCCGACAGCCGCGTGACGGTCAGGGTCGGGGTCATGGCACGGGCCCGTCCGGGTTCAGGCGTAGCTGTCCACCAGCGACTGGTGGCGCAGGCGGCGGGAGATGTCCGCCTTCGTCACCGGGTGGGCGAAGGTCACCAGCACCTCCTTCTTCTCGCCGGGGTAGAGCTCGAGGAAGTTGTCGCTGGCACGGTGCTCGAGGCCGTCCAGGTCGAAAGCGAATCGGTGCTGGAACACGGCCGAGCGGAATGTCAGCAGGGCCGTGTACGAGTCGAGGACCCGCACGCCGACCGTGGTTTCCCCGCGCGGCAGGGACAGGAAGCGGGGCGGCGCGAGGAAGACGGTTTCCTCGCTGACCCGCTCGCCGTCGACCTCGAGGGCGATGCGCAGGTAGAGGTGGTCCCGGCCGTGCGCCGCCAGCAGCCCGGCGAGGTCCAGCGTCCGCTGTTTCACGCCGCGTCCATAGCGGAGCGCGACGTCCTTGGTGCCGCTCAGCAGCACCCGGCCGTCGAGATGGAACACGTCCCACCGGATACGGCCGCGCGCGGGCCGCGGTGCGTCGTAGACCGTAAAAAGGTGCACCCACCGGACGCTGGAGCGGCGGTAGTTGCCGATCGTCGTGGACTCGGGGCCCGGGACCTGGGCCGACACGAGCGCCGGCGCGAAGAAGCGGCGGGCCACATGGTGCAGCGCCTTCCAGCGCCCGGTGTGCTCGAGCGAGCTCCACGACGCGACCGGCCAGCAGTCGTTGAGCTGCCAGTAGAGCGCGCCCATGCAGCAGGGCATGATCCGGCGGTAGTGCTCGACGCCGGTCTGCATGCAGAGCGCCTGGTTCAGCTGCGAGAGGTAGACCAGCGCCTCCTGGTCCTTCGGGAACCGGTAGACACGCGAGACGTAGTCGAGGATGATCTGGTTGCCCGCCGCGTTCTTCTGGTGGTTCTCCATCACAGCCCCGAACACGTTGGCGTCGTCCGCGGGGCAAAAGGTCGCCTGCGTCGCCGGCGAGCTGTAGCTCTGCATGCCGAACTCCGAGACGAAGCGGAAACGCCACTTCTCATAGTCCTTCACCGGGTGGCGGGCATGCCAGACATCCCAGTAGTGCGTGTCGCCCGACTTTTCGCCAAGGGCCTTGACCGTGTAGTCGTTGCTCCGGCCGGCGCCGCGGTACGGCGACGTCGGCCAGTAGGGCGTCACCCCGTCCAGCCGGGCCACGACCTGCGGGAGCACCCGGTGGAAGAGGGCGTCATAGTGGCGCCGGAGCCGCGGCGTCTTCTCCAGCGTTTCCCAGTTCAGGGTCTCGATCTCGTTGTTGCCGCACCACAGGGCGAGGCAGGCGCGGTGCCGGATCCGCGCCACCTGGGCCTCGGCTTCCGCGCGGACGCTCGCGACGAACGCCGGGTCGCCGGGGTACAGCGTGCAGGCGAACATGAAGTCGTGCCACACGAGCAGTCCGAGCTCGTCGCACAGGTCGAAGAAGGCCTCGTCCTCGTAGATGCCGCCGCCCCAGATCCGAAGCATGTTCATGTTCGCCTCGACCGCCGAGTGCAGGTCCCGCGCGTAGTCCGCGCGTTCGAGGCCGGCGACGAAGCTGTGGGCCGGAATCCAATTAGCCCCTTTCGCGAAGATCGGCCGGCCGTTGACGACGAACCGGAACGACTCGCCCCACTTGTCCCGCGAGCGGTCGAGCACGATGGTGCGGAGGCCGATCCGTTTGGTCACCTCGCCGACGTCGCGGCCGGCGGCGTCGCGGGCCCGCACCCGCACCGTGTACAGCGGCTGGGCGCCGTGGCCGTTCGGCCACCACCGCCGCGGCCGGGGCACGGCCAGTTCCAGCTGACGCCCGGAACCCGACGCGATCGCCACGATCTCGTCACCCAGCGCCAGCGTCACGTAACACGTGACACCGGCGGTAGGGGCCGCGAACTCGGGTTCGACGGCGACCGTCACCCGGCCGTCGGCGTGGTGCGTCTGGGTGAGGCGCACGTTGGCGAGACGGTGGTGGTCCCACGCCTCGAGGCGCACCCCGCGCCAGATCCCGGCGGTGACGAAGCGCGGGCCCCAGTCCCAGCCGAACTGGCACTGCTGCTTGCGCAGCACCGAGCAGCGGCCAACCGGGTCATTGAATTCCCTGGGCTGGTGCTCGGGACGGGTGCGCCGCACCGCGCGCCCGGCGCTGGCGAACCGCACCCGGAGCTCGTTCGCACCCGGCCGCAGCCGGCGCCGCACCGGCACCCGCAGCGGGACAAACATGTTGTCCGAGGTCGCGATCCGGCGGCCGTTGAGGTAGACCGTCGCGAGCGTGTCGAGGCCGTCGAACACGAGATCCACCTCGCGCGCCGCGCGCAGGGAGGGCGGCACGCGGAAGGTCGCCCGGTACTCCCAGTCGTGCTGCTCAATCCATTGCAGCCCGAGCTCGTTGGTGCCGTGAAAAGGGTCGGGGATCAGCCGGTGGCGGAGCAGATCGCGGTGGACGCAGCCGGGGACGACGGCGGAGCGCCAGCGCGACGCCTTCGTGGCGTCGCGGAATTGCCAGGGCAGGGCGGAGAGGCTGACGGAGTTCACGGAAAGGGCCGGAGAGTCTCAAAGCCGGGCCAGCATCCGGCGCACGCCTTCGATCGGAGCCTCGATGACGGCCTTCAGGGCGAACGGGGCGCGGGCCTGGAGCG
Organism: Verrucomicrobiota bacterium; assembly: GCA_018239675.1. Classification (GTDB taxonomy): domain Bacteria; phylum Verrucomicrobiota; class Verrucomicrobiia; order Opitutales; family Opitutaceae; genus Opi-474. Next base: position 95,552 of record JAFEGX010000116.1, on the reverse strand, counting down.
CGGTCCGGACCACCGGGTGGTTCAGGATCGGACCGCTCAGGCCGGCGGTCAGCGCCCCGTGCTGCCCGGCCGGGAAGAGCTTGGCGGCCAGATGCACGGCCTGGTCAAGGAGCTCGCCGGTGGAGGCGACCGTCAGGTCGCGGGCCGCCGCGTCGCCGGCGCCGGCAAGGCCCAGCACGACGGGGGCAAACGCGGCGATCTGCCGGTTGGGATCGGCATGCTGGTAGAATGAGCGCGTAATGACGCCGGCATCGCTTTCCTGCAGCAGGCCCGCATGGGTGCGCACCGCCGGGCCGAGGCCGGACGGCGGGAGCCAGCCCTGGATTTCCATCAGGCCGCGTGCGATGCCGCGCCGGCCCAGGTCGTAGCCGCTGCCGGGATCGCCGAATCTCCAACCCAGCCCGCCGGAGTAGTGCGTGCTGCCGTCGGGCGCGCGGGCCGTCACGAACGAGCCCGTGCCGGCGTGCAGCACCAGCCCGGGCCGGCCCTCGGTTGCGAGTTCCAGGACGGGAAAGGAATCATCCATGGTGGCGACCACGCCGAAGCCGGTCAGCCGCTGGGCCAGATCGCGCCAGAAGTCGCGGTGCCCCGCCATGCTCATGAGCGTGTGGCTGATGAGCGGGGGCAACGGCGCTGAGCTGTCGCCGCGGGCGCCGGCCCGCAGCCCGGCCTGCGCGCGCAGCTGGTGCAGGGCGCCCTGCAGCAACTCCGCCGCGCGCTCGAGTCCGACCAGGCTCGGGTTGCAGCCGGCGCCCGTGTAGCTGGCGAGGACCGTGCCCGCGCCGTCGGTGAGGATGCACTCGGTCTTCGTGCCCCCGCCGTCGACGCCGATCTTGTAGCTCATGTCGGGAGGAACCGGCCCGTCAGGTCAGCTGGCGGCTCAGGCGGTGCTTGTACTTCTGGCCGAGCTCACGGTTGCGCTCAATCGAGCCGGGGAGGTTCTGGCTCACCAGCACGGGAAGCGGATGGCCGTTCGCCTGCAGCCAGGCGGTCACCTCGAGCATCAGGAGATTCAGCAGCAGCGCGCTTGTCAGGGTGGAGGTCGGTCCTGCGCGGAGGCCGCTCGCGACCTCGACGATCGCGTCGCCCGGGACGCCCCCGTTGTCGAGGACGTAGTCCGCGACTGCGTGGAGGTTTTTCCCACCGGGGTGCACGGTGGCGTAGGTGGTGGACATCGCGACGCTGGTGACGCCGACCAGGTTGAGACCCTTCTTTTTCGCGTAGAGGGCGACCTCGAGCGGCGAGCTGTTCTTCCCGGAGTTCGAGATGACAATCATGGTCTCGCCCGGCAGGAGCTGGTACTGGCGGTCGTAGCGCTCGGCGAGGATGGTGCCGTAGCCGACGAGGTTCTCGATGAAGCCGCCGGTGGGGTCGATGATGCCGTTGACGCAGACGAGCCCGCCGGCACGCCCGATGATCTCCCGGGCGATCACGTCGCTGTGGCCGCTGCCGAAGGTGTGCACGACCCCGCCCTGGGCGATCGACCGACCGATGACCGGCGCGAGGCGCGCGAGGGTGTCGGCGTTTTTCTGGCGCACGGACTCGAGGAGGCCCATGGCGCGGGTGAAGAAGGTGTCGGCGAGGGAGCTCATGGCGGTAGGGCGGAGAGAAAGGCCTTCGCCGCCCGAAGTCGCGGCAAAAGTGGCCGCGGCCTGTCCCGGATGGTTCATCCCGTCCGGCAGTAGGCTCACGTGCCCGGCCGTGACGGATCCTGCCTAGGCCTCCCAGCGGCCGTAGATGCCGCAGGGGAGGACCTTGCCATCGCGCTGGATCGGCAGGCCGACCTCGCCTGCGGTGATCGCGCCGCCGCGGGCGCCAAGCAACTCGACGAGGAGGTTCGCCACCACGGTCGGGGACAGTCGGGCGGTGTAGGCGTTGATCAAGAAGAACAGCGGCTGGTCGCTCAGCAGCGAGCGGCACTCGGTGAGCAGTTCCCAGAGATGGTCCTCAAGGCGCCACAGCTCGCCGCTGCTGCCGCGGCCGTAGGTCGGCGGGTCCATGATGATCGCGTCGTAGCGGCGGCCGCGTTTCAGCTCCCGCCGGGCGAACTTCAGGCAATCGTCCGCGATGTAGCGGATCGGCGCCTGGGCGAGGCCGCTGAGCGCGGCGTTCTCGCGGCACCACTTGACCATGCCCTCGGCAGCGTCGACATGGCAGACGCTCGCCCCCGCGGCGGCGGCGGCGACGGTCGCCGCCCCGGTGTAACCGAAGAGGTTCAGCACCGAGACCTCGCGGCCCGCGGCCTTGGCGGACCGGATTTTGGCCCCGAACCACTCCCAGTTCACGGCCTGCTCCGGGAACAGTCCGGTATGCTTGAAGGAGGTGGGCCGAATCTTGAAGGTCAGTGTATCGTAGCTGATCGTCCAGTGATCGGGCAGCTGGCGCCGGAACTCCCAGCGTCCGCCGCCCTGGTCGCTGCGGTGGTAATAGCCGTCCCAGCCTTCCCACTTGGGCGGAGCCGCCTGCCCCTCGGCGCCGCGCCGCGGCCAGATGATCTGCGGATCCGGCCGCACCAGGTTGTAGGGGCCCCAGCGCTCCTGCTTCATGCCGTCGCCGCAATCGAGCAACTGGTAGTCGCGCCAGCGGTCGGCGACGATGAGGGTGGGGCGTTGGGCGGGCTCGGCCATGAAATCTGGTCCCGCGAAACAACGCCGGGGCCGGGACCTTGTCGAGCCGCCCGTGTCCGGGCCGGAACCGGGGTGGGGCGTCCAGATGGGTTGACTTTTAAGGGGCGAAATAGGTTTCTAGAGGGCTCTTCCCACCATGAATACGCGCAAACTTGTCCCGACGGTGCTCGCGGTCCTCGGCCTCGCGGTGATGGCCGCCACCGCGACGGCTGACGTTGTTGAAACCAAGAACGGGGCCCGCATCGTGGGCAAGGTCACCAAGATCGAGGGCGGCAAGGTGTACGTCACGACGGACTACGCCGGGGACCTCACGATCAAGCAGGGCGAGGTGACCGCCGTGACGACGGACGCGCCCGTGGTGGTGCGCCTGGCGACCGGCACGACCCTGCAGGGCACGATTTCGGCCGACAACGGCGCGATCAAGATCACCGGCGAGGACGGCCAGCTGACGACCCGGGTGGAGAAGGTGGCGGCGACGTGGGCCCCGGGCGGCGAGGACCCGCAGGTGGTCGCGATGAAGAAGGAGCTGGCCTCGAAGGAGCGCCACTGGGCGTACGAGGTGGCGGTCGACGTGAAGGGCAAGAGCGGCAACTCCGAGGAACTCAGCACGGCCGCGTCGTTCCGCGCGACGCTCAAGACCGCCGAGGACACGCTGCAGTTCTACACCGGCTATGACCGCCAGGTCTCGAACGGCACGAAGAGCGCCGACCAGTTCCGCGCTGGCATCGACTATGCGAACAACTTCTCGGGCAAGCTCTCCTGGTACGTCCGCGACGAGGGTGGCTTTGACCGCATCAAGGACATCAGCCTCTACAACACGGCGGCGGCCGGCTTCGGCTACGACGTCATCAAGGAGGAGAAGCACACGCTGACGACGCGCGGCGGTCTCTCGTTCCGCTATGAGGGCTACACCGATCCCGCCCACCAGGCGCTCAAGAGCATGGGCCTCGACTTCGGCCTCAACCACGAGTGGGAGTTCACCAGCGCGAAGCTCGTCGACCGCGTCTCCTATGTCCCGAGCTTCGACGACTTCAGCAATTTCCGCCTGACCCATGAGTCCTTCCTCGAGCTCCCGATGGCGAACCCGAACTGGAAGCTCCGCGTCGGCGTCAGCAACGACTACAACAGCAAGCCCGGCCCCGGCGTCGAGGAACTCGACACCGGCTACTTCACCCGCCTGGTGCTCAATTGGAAATAAGCGCGGCAGGAAACCGGCGCGACCAGTCGCGCCTGATTCCTAGTAGTTGGAAGCGAGTTGCTGGTAGATTGCAGACCGGCCGTTTGCCTGCTCAATGACGGACGTTTTCGCTGGGCTTGGATTTCGGAATCCGGATTCCGGAATTCGGAATTGAGCAGCAGGCTCGCCTCGCGCACGGCGCTCCGCATAGTGGAAGGCTCCATGGCCGCGCCTTCCTCCGCCGAACTGGCCCAGCTTGCCGGCACCCTCGAGGGTGAACTCCACACCAGCCGCACGCTGCGGCTCCTCTATGCCACCGACGCGTCGGAGTACCAGGAGCTGCCCGTGGCGGTGGCCCTGCCGCGGACGGAGGCCGATGTGGGACGGTTGCTCGAATTTGCCCGCCGGCACGGGCTCGGGATCATCCCGCGCGGCGCCGGCACGTCGCTGGCCGGGCAGGTGGGCGGCTCCGGCCTGGTGGTCGATGTCGGCCGCCACCTGAACCGCATCCTCGCCGTCGACGTCCCGCGGCACCGCGTCCGCGTGCAGCCGGGCGTGGTGCGCAACGAGCTCAATCTCGCGCTCAAGCCCCACGGGCTCCTCTTCGGCCCCGAGACCTCCACCGCCAACCGCGCCATGATCGGCGGCATGGTCGGCAACAACTCCTGCGGCTCGAACTCGGTCGTGTACGGCTCGACGCGCGACCACCTCGTCTCCGCGCGCGGCCTGCTCAGCGACGGCAGCGAGGTGACGTTTGGCCCGCTGTCGCGCGAGGAATTCGACGCGAAATGCGCCGGCCCGGACACGCTTGAGACGCGGATTTACCGCACGGTCCGCGAGGTCCTGGGCGACCCGGAGAACCGCCGGCTGATCCGCGAGCACTACCCCAAGCCGTCGGTCACGCGGCGCAACACGGGCTATGCGCTCGACCTCCTGATGGACTGCGCCGTGTTCGACCCGGCGTCGGCGAAGCCGTTCAACCTCTGCCGGCTGGTGGCGGGCTCCGAGGGCACGCTGTTCATCGGGCTCGAATTCGAGCTGAACTGCGAGCCGCTGCCGCCGGCGGGCGCGCTGCTCTGCGCTCACTTCCAGTCGGTGATCGAATCGCTGCACGCGACGCTGGTCGCGCTGAGGCACCGGCCGAGCGCGGTGGAGCTGATCGACCGTCACATCCTGGAGTGCACCAAGACCAACCTCGAGCAGGCGAAGAACCGTTTCTTCGTGCAGGGCGATCCAGGGGCGATCCTCGTGATTGAGATCCGCCGCGAGCGCCGCGAAGAGATCGAGACGACCCTTCGGGACCTCGAGGCCGAGTTGCGGGCCGCCGGGCTGGGGCATGCGTTCCCGGTGCTGTGGGGTGACGACGGCAACAAGGTCTGGGAGCTCCGGCGCGCGGGCCAGGGCCTGATGTCCAACGTGCCCGGCGACGCCAAGCCGCGCGAGGTGGTGGAGGACACGGCCGTGGCGGTGGACGACCTCCCGGCCTACATCGGCGAGTTCGACGCGCTGATGCGCGACAAGTACGGCATCAACTGCGTGTACTACGCCCACGCCGGGTCCGGCGAGCTGCACACGCGGCCCCTGTTCAACCTCAAGACGGAGGAGGGGCTCCGGATGTTCCGGTCGATCGCCACCGACGTGGCGGCGCTGGTCAAGAAGTACCGCGGCTCGCTCAGCGGCGAGCACGGCGACGGCCGCCTGCGCGGCGAGTTCATCCGCTTCATGGTCGGCGACGCGTGCTACGCGATGATGCGCCGGGTGAAGGAGACGTTCGATCCGGCGGGCCTGCTCAATCCCGGGAAGATCATCGACACGCCGCCGATGGACACGTCGCTGCGGCACGGCCCGGGCCATGAGACGCCCGACTATCCCACGGTCTTCAATTTCAGCGCGACGCAGGGCATCCTCCGCGCCGCGGAAAAGTGCAACGGCTCGGGCGACTGCCGGAAGAGCCACCTCATGGGCGGCACCATGTGCCCGAGCTACCAGGCGACGCACAACGAGCAGGACACGACCCGGGCGCGGGCCAACATGCTGCGGCACATGCTGACCAGCCCGCGCGACCGGTCCCGGCCGTTCGACAATCCCGAGATCGCCGAGGTGATGGACCTGTGCCTGTCGTGCAAGGGCTGCAAGTCCGAGTGCCCATCCAACGTCGACATGGCGCGGCTGAAGGCCGAATGGCTCCAGCACCATCACGACGCGCACGGCGTGCCATTCCGCTCGCGGCTGATCGCGGGCTTCGCCCGGGCCATGGCGTTCGCATCCCTCGCGCCGGCGGTGCACAACTGGCTCGTCACAAACTCCGTCACCTCGCGGCTCATCAAGCGCGCATCGGGCTTCGCGCCCAACCGGAGCATCCCGACGCTGCCGTCCACTACGCTGCGCCGCTGGTTCGCGAGCCACGCCAATCGGGGCGGCCCGTTCCCGCTAGGGCGGGTGTGGCTGTTCTGCGACGAGTTCACGAATTTTCACGATGCCGAGATTGGCGCCAAGGCGGTGCAGCTGCTCAACCGGCTCGGCTACGAGGTCGCGATCCCCCGCCACGTCGACAGCGGCCGCGCCCAACTCTCGAAGGGCCTGGTGCGCGAGGCCCAGCGGCTCGCGATCCGGAACGTGGAGCTGCTGAAGGACGTCGTGACCGCCAAGACCCCGTTGGTGGGCATCGAGCCGTCGGCGATCCTCGGCTTCCGCGACGAATATCCTGATCTCGTGCCGGAGCAGCTGGTCCCGGCGGCGCAAGCGCTCGCCAGGAACGCGCTGCTGGTCGACGAGTTCATCGCCCGCGAGGCGGACCTGGGCCGGATCAAGCCGGCGTCGTTCACCACGGCTGCGCGCCGGGTCAAGCTGCACGGCCACTGCCACCAGAAGGCGCTCGCCTCGGTCGAGCCCACGGTGAAGGCGCTGCGCCTGCCGGCCAACTACCAGGTCGAGACGATCCCAAGCGGCTGCTGCGGCATGGCGGGATCATTTGGCTACGAGGTCGAGCACTTCGACCTCTCGCAGCAGGTCGGCGAACTGGTGCTCTTCCCGGCCGTCCGGTCCGCGCCGGCCGAAACCATCATCGCCGCGCCCGGCACCAGCTGCCGCCACCAGATCAAGGACGGCACGCAGCGCCACGCGCTGCATCCGGTGGAGGTGTTGTTTGAGGCGCTGGTGGAGAAAAAGTAACAGGAAACAGGTAGGAAGTATCAGGAAGGTCGGCGGCGCTTGGGCGCCGGCATCCGGACATTGACGAGAGGCGTCGGGAGGCGGAGGTAATTCATCCTTCCTGCCGTTCCCTGTTACTTGGATCCTGAAACCTGTTACTTCTCCCCGTCAGGTTCCATACAGCCGGTCGCCAAAATCGCCTAGTCCGGGCAGGATGTACTTCTTTGCGTTCAGCTCGCGGTCGAGGGCGGCGGTGAAGATCGGGAGCTGTGGGTGGTGTTTGACGACCTCCGCCACTCCCTCCGGGGCGCTGACAATGCTGACCAGGGTCAGGTCGGTGCCGCCCTGGGCCCGGATCACGTCGATCGCCTTCACGGCTGAACCGCCGGTGGCGAGCATCGGGTCGACGAGCATCACGCGCCGGCCGGCGACCGGCGGCAGCTTGCAGTAGTAGCTGCGGGCCACCGCGGTCTGGTGGTCGCGCTCCAATCCGATGTACCCGACGCTCACGTCCGGAAAGATGTCGAGGAACGGCTGCACCATGCCGAGCCCGGCGCGGAGGATCGGCACCACCACCAACGGCTCGTGTGCGAGCACGCGGCTGGACATCGCCTCGAGCGGGGTCTCGATGGGTTTCTCGACGGTGGGCAGGCTGCGCGTGGCCTCGACGGCCAGCAGGAGACTGATCTGGTAGCAGAGCGTGCGGAACGTCGCCGGCTTGGTGGTCTTGTCGCGCAGGTGGGTGATCACGTGCGCCGCGAGCGGATGATCGAGGACGTGAAGCATGGCGGGCAGTCTGGACCCTCGGCCGCGTGCCGCCTAGGCCTAATTTCGCGCGCCGGTCCAGCTTCTGCCACCGGCGGCGAAGTGAGCCGTCCAAGCCAACCCGAGCACGCTGAAGAGCCAAACAGCGAGTCCACTATTTGGTTTGTAGTCGGAGAGTGCAGTGGGCGAGCCAAGGCAAGCCAAGGAGGGGGTTACGGACGAGAGTCTGCGGTTGATGAGGTGATAGCCTCTTCGCGGCCTCGGCGGTCTTCACGGTAACCCAAATCGGACCGTCGATCGGATTCACCTCGAAGCACGCAAAGATCGCGAAGCTCTGATCCGGCTGGGCTTCGTGCTCTTGGTGGTAAAACCCGGCCCAGCTTCCCGTTCCGGGCTTGAGCCACCACCTACGGCGTGAACTGCAGCGTGTGGACGGCGGGGCCGGGAAGGAACGGGGTCGGTTCGCCTTTCACCCACGCCTCGTAGCCGGCCTCATAGTAGGGCGAGAGCGGATTCCCGCTCTGGCCGCCGGCCATGTGGAGCAGGCCCTCCTGCTCGCGTCCCGGTGACACCACCATGCGCATGCTGGCGCCGAAATACGGGGTCTGGACGCGCGGCATGTCGACGTCGCCCGGCAGCGGTGTCGCCGGCCGGTTCAGCCAGCCGGCGATCCAGCGGGGGAGCATCCGGCCGAACGGGTGCAGGATCCGCGCGGTGTTGCGCCGCCCCCAGGTGGCATGCGCGAGGTCCTCGCCCTGACGGTCGAGATCGCTGACCACGGCGTCGGCCGCGGCCAGCAGCAGGTCGTTCCAGCCCGCGTAGTGCGGGCTGAGAAGATGCATCGGCTGCTCTTGGAGCAGGGTTTCCAGCGGCGCCTCGTAGTGGAACCGCCGCCAGTCGAAGCTCGGCTGCTGGTCGAGGCAGTCCGCAAAGATCGGGGTGAAGACCAGCTCCGCCACCTTCAGCCGGAACGCCCGGACCAGGCGATAGCTCACCGAATCCACGGCTGCGCGGCCCTCCCAGTGTTCAACGAGCTGACGCAGCTCGCCGCGCGAACGTTTCTGCGCGACGGCTTCCGGGGTCAGCACGGACAGCAGGCGGCGCTGCCACGGGCCAAGGAAGATTGCGCGGTCGTCGAGCTGGATTGCGCGCAGGTCCGCCGGCGTGGCTTGCTCGAGCGCGGCGAGGTCGTCGCGGATCTGGGTGGCCCGGGGCGGATTGGCGTAGCCGCCGTCGCCGAGCAGCGCCAGGGCCGGCCCGCCGAGCGGGCGGTTGTTCGCCGTCCAGAGGCGGCCGCCCGGCGGGGCGATCACGGTGGGAATCTCGTCCGGTGGCACCAAACCGTCCCAGCGGCGGTCGCCAAAGCTCCAGGTCGTGGGCAGCCGGCCGTCAAAACCCACACGCTTCGGCAGCGGGCCGATGATCGTCCATCCGATCTGGCCCGCGCGGTCCACCACGAGGAAATTCTGGGCGGGCACGCCGGAGTGATGCGCGACGTCGATGGCCTCGGCGACGGTCTTCGCCTCCGCGAGGTGGATGCAGTACAGGTTGGTGGCCGCCGGATCGTGGGGCAGCCAGTGGTAGGCGAGCGGACGCAGGCGGGAGTTGGTGCCGATCACCGGGCCCCAGTGGGTCCACGGCACCTCGATCGTCTCGGCGGCACCCCCCTTCACCCGGATGACCTCCTTGCGTTTCTCGATCGGGATCAGCTCGTCGTGGCCGGGCAGCTTGTAGAGGGAGTGATCGATGGCGTTGATTTCCACCACCACGATGTCACCGACGTCGGCATAAGCCGTGGTCAGGCCCCAGGCGACGTGGCCGTTGCTGCCGATGACCACGATGGGAAAGCCGGGCAGGGTCACGCCGGTGACGGTCACGTCGCCCGGCTCGGACCAGGAGAGCGAGGCGCGGTACCAGATGAGCGGCACCGCCAGGTCGAGGTGGGGATCATTCGCCAGGAGCGGCACGCCGGAGGCGGTGTGGGCGCCCGCGAGCGCAAAGCTGTTGCTGCCCGGCAGCGCCTCGGGATCGCGCATCGGCGCCAGGACCGGCGCGGGCGCGGGGATTGTCGGGCGGTGCAGGGTCACGGCCTCGCTCCGGAGATTGATCACGCTTGCGGAGGGCACCGGGCCGAGCGCGCCGGTCGAGCCGTCGAGCGCCGCGTCGGCCGGCGTCTCCAGCGGCGCAAAGAAGGCGACGCCGGCAAACCCGAACCGGTCGCGCAGCGTGGCGAGCGAGAGCTCGTACGTGCCGGTCGAGTCCTGCAGGTCGAGCGTCATCGAGTAAAGGATGAGGATGGAGTCCTCCGGCCGCCACGGCTGCGGGTCCGTGCGCAGCGCGAGGTACTCGAAGGGTTTCTGCCGGAGGGCGGCCAGGCCGGCGTTCACCCCGGCCGCGTAGGCGTCGAGGATGGCGCGCTCGTCCGCCGGCAGCCGTTGCACCACCACTGCCGCGAGTTTCCGGAAGCCGTGCACCCGGGTGCTCCGGTCCATCGGCAGCGCGGCCTTGCCGAACAGCTCGGCGAGCTCGCCCGCGCTGCGTCGGCGCAACAGGTCCATCTGGAAGAACCGCTCCTGCGCGTGGAGGAAGCCGAGCGTGCGGACCACGTCGAGCCGTGTCCGGCCCCGGATCACCGGCACGCCGAGCGCGTCGCGCGCCGCGGTCGCCGGCGCGCCCAGCCCGGCCAGCCGCACGGTGCCGTCGAGCCGCGGCAGGCTGGCCCGGATCTGGAAATAGAACCAGACCCCGGCCGCCAGCCCCGCGGCCAGCAGCAGGCTCACGGCGCCGCCGAGGAGGGCAAGGCGCTTGGCGACGGGAGGTTTCATAGGGACAGGCCGCGCCGGATCGTGGCAAGAATCTGCCCGGGCGGCGGGGCGATGTCCACGACCAAGGCGTCGGCCGGCTCCTCCAGCATCGCCAGCTGGCTGTCGAGCATGCTGGCCTTCATGAAATGGCCCTCGCGGGCGCTGATCCGGGACCACAACAGCTCGCGCGTGCCTTTGAGGTAGACAAACCGGACCCGGGCCGGGTCGGCCTGGAGGATGGCGCGATAGCGGTCCCGCAGCGCGGAGCAGGTCACGACCGTCCCGCGGCCGGTCGCGAGGTGCCCGTCGATGTGCGCGCGCAGGGCGGCGAGCCAGGGGCCGCGGTCGTCGTCATCGAGCGGCGTGCCCGCGGCCATCTTCGCGATGTTGGCGGGCGGATGGAAATCATCGGCGTCGGCAAAGTCCCAGCCGAGATCGACGGCCAGCTGCCGTCCGATCGTGGTCTTCCCGCTGCCGGCCACCCCCATGAGGATGACGACCATGGCCCCGGGCGGCTCAACCCTGCCAGGCCTTGGCCGCGACCGGGTCGCGGCCCTCGTCGAAATCGAGGTAGTCGAACATCGTCATGACCGGCTTGTCCTCGAGCCGGCTCTCGCGGATGCGCTGCGCAAGGACCTCCGCGCCGGCGTCGCGCCAGCCGCGCTTCATCATGAAGCCGTTCCAGATCTCGCACTCCTCGTCCGTGCGCGCGCCGCCGCGCTCGAAGGCCCAAGCGAGCAGCTGCTCGTCAGTGAGGGTGGTGGACAGGACCTGCGTCTTGAGCTCGTCGTACTTCACGCGCAGGAAGCTGCAGCAGCGGTTGTCGAAGCCCTTGCCGAGGTTGGCCCCGTAGTCGGCGGCGGGCAGTTCGCCGCGCGCGTGGAGGCGGATCTTGTCGAGCATGCGGCCGAAATAGACGAGGCGGCCGACCTTGAGATAGGGACTGCGGAGACCGGGTACGATGGGCATGCCGGCACAAAACCAAAGAAGCCGCGATTTACCAGTAGCTATTTTCGCCGCGCCGCGCCGGCGGGGCCGGGTTCCGCGCCTCCGACCGGCTACCGCCGACCGCCACGCACCGGCTCAGTCGCGCAGGTAATACACGACCGTGCAGAGCAGGGCGGCGAGCACCGTCGGGACGATCACCCAGTTGGCGTTGAACGCCAGGTGGTACTTGTCCACCAGCCAGATCACGGTGAAACTTTTGACGAGGATCAGGAGCCAGCCGATGAGGATGATGCGTTCCGTGCGCGGGTTTCGCGGGCTCTGGCGGGACACGTGCACGTCCTGGACAAAGCCGGCTTCGAATTCTCCCGACGGGCGATGACCGATGAGTTGGAGCAGGTTTGAGATCATGACGGCCTCCACCTGTAGTGTACGCCAACGGCGCGGAAAGGGAAGGGATAGTTTTGCCGCCGGCGGCCGGCTGATTGTTCGCGGGTGGGGAAATTCCATGGTCTGGGATTGAACTCGGCGGGTCGCCGGGCATGTTCTGCGGGCTGGCAACGCTCCTGCGCCCCATCCCCGCCGCGACATGCAAACCACCCAACCGCCATCCCCGGCATCCGGCACCCGCGAGATCCCGGACGATGTCCTGTCCTTCTATCACCTTTGCGATGGTGAGTTTGAGGGCAAGGCGTGCCAGGGCACGGCGTGCTTCGCGGCGCGGCATTTCAATCCCGCCCGCTGGGCCGAGGCCGAGCGGAACCATCCGCGGGTCTATTGCCTGGGCGAGTGTTTTGCCGCGCCCGCCAAGGGCCAGCAGCGCCCGCGGCCCCCGGTCAAGGTCTGCTCCCGCCACGGCATCGTGCTGGGCCGGATCGCCGCCGGCGGGGCCCGCTCCCTGGCCGACTATGTGAAGCAGGGCGGTTATGCCGCCCTGCAGCAGGCGCTCGGCCAGACGCCGGAGAAAGTCCTGGCCGCGGTCGAGGCCTCCGGCCTCCGCGGCCGCGGTGGGGCGGGTTTCCCGACCGGCCGCAAGTGGCGCGCCGTCGCCCAGCAGCCGCCCGGCCAGAAATACGTCGTGGCCAATGCCGACGAGGGCGATGCCGGCGCCTACATTGACCGTTACCTGATGGAGGACGATCCGCACAGCCTGATCGAGGGCATGGTGCTGGCGGCCTACGCGGTGGGGGCCAGCCGCGGCTACATCTACCTCCGGGCGGAATACCCGCTGGCCGCGACGGTCCTGCAGGCCGCGATCGCCGAGGCGCGCGCGGCCGGCTGGCTCGGGCCGAAGGTCGGCGGCACGGCCTTCTCGTTCGAGCTCGAAACCTACATCGGCCACGGCAGCTACGTGTGCGGCGAGGAGACCTCGCTGCTCCGCTCGATCGAGGGCCAGCGGCCCGAGGTGATGGCCCGGCCGCCGTATCCGACGGAACGGGGGCTCTTTGACCGCCCGACGTTGCTCAACAATGTCGAGACGCTGGTCACCGTCCCGTGGATCGTCCGCCACGGCGGCGAGGCCTACGCCGCGATCGGCTTCTCCAAGAGCCGCGGCACGAAGGCCCTCTCGCTGAACTCGCTCTTCAACCGGCCCGGCCTGTATGAGGTCGAGTTCGGGGTCACGGTCCGCCACATCGTCGAGGAACTGGGCGGCGGCCTGCGCCAAGGCGCGAAGCTGAAGGGCGTGCTGATCGGCGGCCCGATCATCGGCATGATTCCGCCGCACCTGATCGACACTCCGCTGGGCTTCGAGGAACTCGGCGCCATCGGCGCGGGCGTCGGCCATGGCGGCGTGGTGGCGTTCGACGAGCACACCTCGATCCCCGACCTCGTGCGCCACGTGTTCTCGTTCGGCGCCTACGAGTCGTGCGGCAAGTGCACGCCCTGCCGCAGCGGCAGCGGCCGCGTGGAAGAAATTTTTGCCGCGGCGATCGCCGGCCGGGCGCGCGCCGCCGACCTGGGCGAATGCCGCGACCTTGTCACCGCGCTGAAGCTGACCAGCCTCTGCGGCCACGGCACCGGCCTGGCCCGCTTCGCCGAGTCCATCCTGCGTTACTATCCGACGGAGATCGAGCCATGCTTCAAGTAACCATCAACGGCCAGGTCCACGCGTTTCCCGAGGGCCTCACGATCAACGAGGCGCTCCGCCAGCTTGCCCTCGAGGTCCCGACCCTCTGCCACGATGACCGCCTGAATCCCTACGGTTCCTGCCGCCTGTGCAGTGTCGAGGTGAAGGGCGCCAACGCGCTCGTCACCGCCTGCAACACCCCGCTACGGGAGGGCATGGAGATCCTCACCCACTCGCCCGCGGTCGAGGGCGTGCGGAAGACGCTGCTGGGCCTGATCGCCGCGAACTACCCGGCGGAAGCGGTCGAGGAGTTTCCCGACAAGCAATTCCACCGCTATCTGCGCCAGTACGACGTGAAGGCGGGCGGCTCGCGGCACGCGCCGCCGGCCGAGGTGCCGCACATGCGCGACACGACGCACCCGTACATCAACGTCGACATGTCGCAGTGCGTGACCTGCTACCGGTGCGTGCGCATCTGCGAGGAGGTGCAGGGCCAGTTTGTCTGGAAGGCCTGGAACCGCGGCGGCGAGACCCGGATCCTCCCCATCCGGGGCGAGACCCTGCTCGAGGGCGGCTGCGTCAGCTGCGGCGCCTGCGTCGACACCTGCCCCTCGGGCGCGCTGGAGGACGTGAGCCTCCTGGCCCGCGGCGTCCCCACGCAGTGGACCAAGACCATCTGCTCCTACTGCGGCACGGGCTGCGAGCTCAACGTCGGCACCCGCGACGGCCAGATCACGACCATCCGCCCGTCCGACGGCCCCAGCAACCACGGCCACACCTGCGTGAAGGGCCGGTACGCCTTCGACTACATCTACGCCGAGGAGCGCATCACCACCCCGATGATCCGCCGCGACGGCAAGTGGGAGGATGTCACCTGGGACGAGGTCATTCCCTACATCGCGAAGCGCTTCCAGGAGATCGCGGCCCAGCACGGTCCCGACAGCATCGGCGTGCTGAGCTCGGCGCGCGGGACGAACGAGGAAAACTACGTCGCACAGAAATTCGCCCGCGTGGCGCTCGGCACCAACAACATCGACTGCTGCGCCCGCGTCTGCCACTCGCCGACGGCGGCCGCGATGAAGATGACGCTCGGCACCGGCGCGGCGACCAACTCGCTCGACGAGATCGAGGTCGCCCAGACGATCCTGGTCTGCGGCGCGAACCCCACCGAGGGGCATCCCGTCACCGGCGCGCGCATCAAGCAGGCGGCCCGCCGCGGCGCGAAGCTCATCGTGGTCGACCCGCGCGAGATCGAGCTCACGCAGTACGCCACCCTGCACCTGCAGCTGCGGCCCGGCACGAATGTGGTGCTGTTCAACGCGATGGGCGCGGCGATCGTGGACGAGGGCCTGGTGGACGAGGAGTTCATCCGCACCCGCGTCACGGAGTACGCCGAGTACCGGGATTTCATCCGCGATTTCCTGCCCGAGAAGGTTGAGCAGATCTGCGGCGTGCCCGCCGCGCGGATCCGCGAGGCCGCCCGCATCTATGCGACGGCCAAGCCGGCGCTGAGCGTGCACGGGCTCGGCATGACCGAGCACGTCCAGGGCACCGAGGGCATCATGGCCCTCGTCAACCTCGCGCTCCTCACCGGCAACATCGGCAAGCGCGGCACGGGCATCAATCCGCTCCGCGGCCAGAACAACGTCCAGGGCGCGCCGCACATGGGCTGCGAGCCGAAGCTGCTCGCGGGCTATGTACCGGTCACTGAGGCTCGCGGGCAGTTCGAGTCGGCGTGGCACACGACGATCCCGAGCACGCCCGGCCTGAACATGTTCGACATGCTGGAAGCCGCCACCGCCGGGAAGTTCAAGGCGCTCTGGGCGATCGGCTACGACATCCTGATGACCAACCCGAACGCGCACGAGACGCGGCGGGCGCTGGGCCGGGTCGACTTTGTCATCGTGCAGGATCTCTTCCTCAACGCCACGGCCCGCGAGTTCGCCGACGTGTTCCTGCCGGCCGCCTCCTCGTTCGAGAAGGACGGCACGTTCATGAACGGCGAGCGCCGCGTGCAGCGCGTGCGCGCCGCGACCGCCCCGCTGGGGCAGGCGCGGTCCGACTGGGAGATCGTCTGCGACGTCGCCCGCGCGCTCGGCAAGGGCGAGCATTTCCGCTACCGCTCGGCCGAGGAGATCTGGGACGAGGTGCGCTCGCTCTGGGACGAGGGTGCCGGCCTGAGCTACGCCCGGCTCGACCAGCTGGGCGGCCTGCAGTGGCCCTGTTACGACGAGCAGCATCCCGGCACGGCGATCATGCACGCCGAGCGTTTCACCCACGGCCCGACCACGGCGCTCCGGCGCATCGAGTTCCTGCCGCCGCCGGACGTGAGGAGCAAGGAGTACCCGTTCGTGCTCACCACCGGCCGGAACCTCTTCCAGTACAATGCCGCGACCCAGACCGGCCGCACCGCCAACGGGCGCATGGCCGAGACGGATTTCCTGCAGCTGACCCCCGAAGACGCGAGCCGCCTCGGCATCGCGGACGGGGAACGGGTCAGGCTCGCGAGCCGCCAGGGCTCGGCGGAGCTCCCGGTGCGGATCAGCGGCGCGGTGAAACCGGGGGAGGTCTACACCACCTTTCACTGTGCGCGGGTCTTCCTTAACCAAATCACGACATCCCAACGGGATCGCTACACGAACACGCCGGAGTACAAGGTCACGGCCGTTCGGATCGACCGGCTGCCCGAGCCGGCCGGGGTGCGCTGACCCGGCCGGGTCAGCCCGGGCGTCTTGCCCGGAAACATTTCCCGCCGCGGAGGGTCCCACTCCCCCATGAAGCCCTATCACCGTTTGCTCTGCGCCATCGCCGGACTCCTGGCGATTTCCACCGGTTGGGCGGCCGAGCCGGCCGCGAAGTCAGACGGGCGCGCCGAGGTGACGTTCCTGCACCCCGAGAAGTTCTCCGATGTCCGCTCCAGTTACATGGAGAATGACAAGGACCGCGATGCCATCCTCGACCAGATCAAGGACTACATCGTGACGAAGGCCAGGACCTACGTGCCCGAGGGGCAGAAGCTCCTCGTCACCATCACCGACGTCGACATGGCCGGCGACTTCGAGCCGTGGCGCGGCCCGGCGATGCAGGATGTCCGGGTCGTCAAGGATGTCTATCCGCCGAAGGTGGACCTCGAGTTCAAGCTTGTGGACGCCAAGGGCGCCGTGCTGAAGGAAGGCAAGCGCCAGCTGCGCGACCTGGCCTTCCTGATGAAGATCTCGATCAACCGGGACGACGAGCTGCGCCACGAGAAGGCGCTGTTCGACGACTGGTTCCGCGACGATTTCCCGCGGAAGAAGTGAGGCTGGCCCGGTGGTAATTTCCGGCCGCGCGCCCTTGGTGCGCGGCCGGTTGCCTTTTGGCCGGGTCCGCTTCCGGTCCGGATGATGATCTTGCGGTCAGGGGCGGGCCCGGTAAATCCTGAGGCGGTCAGTCCCTTGGTTCGGTTTCCCGCGAACTGCTTTTCCCCATGAACTTGCTCCGTCCTTCCTTCTGCCGCGGCCTCTTCCTGGCTGCGTTTTCCGTTGTAATCGCCACCGCGCTCTCCGCCGCCGATGCTTTCGAGGGCCGCGTCTACATGCAGCTCACCTCCGGCAAGCGCAAGGAGCCGACGTCGGTCACCTATGCGATCAAACCGGGCAAGCTCCGCTTCGACACGACGGCGGGCGAGGCCTCCAGCCGCCGGCGGGGCGGCGGGGCCACGAGCATGATCATGGATCTCCCGAACCGCGAGATGATCATGCTCATGGACCATGATGGGCAGAAGATGTTCATGCGCCACCCGATGCCGGACGCCTCGGCCGCTCCCGCGGCCGAGCGGGCGGGCCGGGAGGTGGCTGCCCCGGTGGCGACCGGCCGGACCGAGATGATCGCGGGCTACGAGGCGAGCGAATACAAGTGGACCAGCCCGCGGGGCGAAATCCACGAGATGTGGCTGGCCAAGGGCCTGGGCACGTTCGTGTTCCCTGCCGCCTCGGGCGGCCCGATGGGCGGCCGCGGCGGCTCCCCCTCGCCGGAGTGGGAAAAGATCGCGCGCGACGGTGGCTTCTTTCCGCTGCGCGTCGTCACACGTGACGCCGGCGGCACCGAGACCGCCCGCATGGAGGTCACGAAGATCGAGAAAGGTTCGCTGCCGGATTCGCTGTTTTCCACCGACGGCTACACCGAGTTCAAGATGCCCGACATGGGCGAGCTGATGAAGGGCCTGCGCCAGCGCTGAGGCGAACTTGACCGCACGGCTCGACAAGTGGCTTTGGGCCGTGCGGCTCTTCAGGACCCGCTCGCTCGCGTCCGCCGCGATCGCCGCTGGCAGCGTGAAGGTCGACGGCCGGCCCGCGAAACCCGCGCGGGAGGTGCATCCCGGCGAGACCATCACAGTGCGGCAGGGCCTGATCCTGCGCACCATGCGGGTGGTCGGCGTGCCCGCGTCCCGGGTTGGCGCCAAGCAGGTTGCCGAGTATTGCACCGACCTCACGCCCCCGGAGGAATTCGAGAAGGCGCGCGAGCAGCGTCTGCAGCATTTCCTCGCCCGTGAAAAAGGCAGCGGTCGACCCACCAAGCGCGAACGCCGCGAGATCGACCGGTTTTTCAGCTAACGCTCGCTATTCCGGCCCGGACCTCGACCTGGTTTCGCCACGAAAGACACGAAGCGCACCAAGGACACGAAGCCTGAGCGGATCGGAACTTCGCGATCTTGGCGTGCATCGCGGTGAACCGGATCGGACTGAATCCTGTTTAACCGCCAAGACCGCTGAGACCGCGAAGAAACCAGCTCAGGCTTCGTGCGCTTTGTGTCCTTCGTGGTGAAAGAACCTCCCTCATGCTCGTCTCGGCGTTGCCCGGGTGGGGGTGGATTCCGCTTTCAACGGCGCCGGCGGCGCGGCATGACTGACGGCCCGGCATGAGCGCAACGCCAGTCAACGTCTACTCGAAGTTCGAGACCGAGCTGGCGGTCCGGCCCGACGACATCGATCTCTACCAGCATGTCCACTCGACGCGCTATCTCGACTACGTCCTCGCGGCCCGGTTCGACCAGATGGACCGGTGTTACCGCATGTCGATGCAGCAGTTTGCGGCGATGGGCCTCGGGTGGTACATGACCACGGCCAACATTCACTTCAAGCGCCCGCTGGGATGGGGTGACCGGATGGTGGTGCGCACGTGGATCGATCATTTCACGGAGACCGGTTGCCGTGTGGCGTTCGAGATCGAGAAACTGCCGACGGGCAAGCGGGTGTGCGATGGCCACTGTGACTATGTGCTTGTCACCTTGGCGACCGGCCGGGCCACGCCGCTGCCGGCGGAAATCCGGGCGAAGTACTCCATCTAGAACGAGTTAGCGGGGTGCGTCGGCGGGCCAAGTCACCGTCCCGGTCCGAATTGCCTTGCGTCAGCCCGGAGGATTTGCGTCTTAACCGCCTGATCGAGAGAGAATACGTTAGATGACAGCATCTGGTGAGTCGTTGGCTGAGCGTTTGGCTTAAGTGATGATTTCGAAACCCACGGTGGGAACGGAACTGGCAGCGGACGATAGGATCAATCGAGTCATCACATGAGTAACTCCAAACTGTACGTCGGTAATCTGTCGTTCAAGACCACCGAAGAAGAGCTTCGCGCCGCGTTCGGCCAATTCGGCAGCGTCACGGACGTTTATGTCGCCATGGACAAAATGACGGGCCGCCCGCGCGGCTTCGCGTTTGTCACCATGGGCACGGCGGAAGAGGCGAAGGCCGCGACCGAGAAGATGAACGGCACCGATCTCGGCGGCCGTCAGCTGACCGTCAATGAGGCCCGTCCCAAGGAAGATCGCCCGGCGGGCGGCTTCGGCGGTGGCGGCCGTGGCTTCGGCGGCGGTGGCCGCGGTGGCTTCGGCGGCGGTGGCCGTGGCGGCGACCGCGATCGCGGTGACCGTCGCTACTAATCGATCAGCCCTAATCAGCTGAATTTCGAGGGACGGAGCCCTTCGGGCTTCGTCCCTTTTTCTTTTCCCGTTTTTCGCCGTGCCGCCCCGGGCGGCCCCTTCCATGCCCTTCAAAGCCCTCCACCTTTCCGAGAACATCCTCCGCGGCGTCCAGGCCGCCGGCTACACCGATCCCACGCCCATCCAGCTGCGCGCCATTCCCGCCGTGCTGTCGGGCCGGGACGTCATTGCCTCCGCGCAGACCGGCACCGGCAAGACCGCCGCCTTCGCGCTGCCGATCCTGACGCGCCTCGGCCACCATGGCCGCACCCGCGTGCTGGTGCTTGAGCCGACGCGCGAGCTGGCCGCCCAGGTCGAGACGGCCTTCCGCGATTTTGCCCGCTATTCGGATCTCCGGACCGTCGCGGTCTTCGGCGGCGTCGGCTACGGCGTGCAGCGCGCCGAGCTGAAGCGCGGTGTCGACATCGTGGTGGCGACGCCAGGGCGCCTGATGGACTATCTCAAGGACGGCACGATCACCCTGCGCGATATCAGCATCCTGGTGCTCGACGAGGTCGACCGCATGCTCGACATGGGATTCCTGCCGGTGGTGAAGGACATCATCGCCCGCTGCCCGCGCGAACGGCAGACCCTGTTTTTTTCGGCCACGGTGCCGCCGGAGATCGCCGCGGTCGCCTCGTTCGCCCTCCGAGATCCGGTCAAGGTCGAGGTCGGTGTCGCCCGCTCGGTCAACGAGTCGGTCAACCACGCGCTTTATCCCGTCGCCCACGAGCAGAAGTTCGACCTGCTGCTCGCCCTGCTGGAGCGGACCGATTTCGACAGCGTCCTGGTGTTCTCCCGCACCAAGCACGGCGCCGACAAGATCGCCCGCCGGCTGAAGGCGGCGAACCACTCGGTGGCCGTGCTGCACGCGAACCGTTCCCAGAACCAGCGTCTCGAGGCGCTGGCCGGATTCCGGTCCGGCAAGTACGAGGTGATGGTCGCCACCGACATCGCGGCGCGCGGCATCGACGTCGCCGGCGTCTCGCACGTCATCAACTACGACGTGCCGGAAAAACCCGAGGACTATGTGCACCGCATCGGCCGCACCGGCCGGGCGCAGGCGGTGGGCGACGCGTTCACGCTCGTCACGCCGGAGGAGGCGAACGACATCCGCGACATCCAGCGGTTCATCGGCCAGAAGATCCCGGAGCTGCGGCTCGAGAATTTTCCCTACCAGACCTTCGCGCCCCGGCCGGCGCACGTCGCCGGGCCGCACGGGGCCCGCACCAAGCCCAGCCGGCAGGGCGGGTGGAGCCGCTTCGGGGGCGGTGGCCGTCGCCGCGGGCGGTACTGAGCGCCCCACGCTTTGCCCTTTCCACGGAAGCCGCGGTTTCCACCATCGGCCGGATGAGGCCCTCGGTCGCCGCCGTCGAAAAGCATCTCGCATCCCTGCGGGCGTGCGCGCGCTGTCCGCGCATGCACCGGCCCGTGGTGGTTGGACGGCCGGTGCCAAGCCGCGTGCTGCTGGTGGGGCAGGCCCCCGGCGACAAGGAGCCCAAGCTCGGCCGGCCCTTTGCGTGGACCGCCGGCAAGACGCTCTTCAAATGGTTCGCCGGCGCCACGGGCTGGACCGAGGACGAGGTCCGCGACCGGATCTATTTCGCGGCGGTGTGCCGTTGTTTCCCGGGCAAGCGGCCCGAGGGCGGCGACCGGGTGCCGGCACCGGAGGAGATTGCGAACTGCGCGGTCTGGCTGGAGCGAGAGTTCGCCCTGCTGCGGCCGGAGCTCGTGCTGCCGGTCGGGAAGCTCGCCATCTCGCAGTTTCTCGGGGAGCGGCCGCTGACTGCGACGATCGGCCAGACGTTCCGCATCGAGTACCACGGCCAGGCCGTCGACTGCATCCCGCTGCCGCACCCGTCCGGGGCGTCGCCCTGGCACCGCATGGAACCCGGACTCACGCTCCTGCGCCAGGCGCTGGCCCGGGTGGCGGGCCATCCCGCGATCAGAAATTCCGTGCCATCGGCCTGAACTGCGCTACACCAACCCTTGCCATGCGCCTCCGCGTCTCCCGCCTCGCTCTCGTTTGCCTGGTCCTGCTGTCGGCCCCGCTCGTCCGCGCCCAGCGCGAGAAGTTTCCGGAGGACGATCTCGAATTCATCGAGAAGACCTGGCCCAACGCCCAGAAGGACAACATGGGCATCCGGTACCTCGTCGAGAAGCCGGGCCACGGCCCGCTCCCCGTGCCGGGCAACCTCGTGTCCGTCCTCTACCGCGGGCAGCTGCTCGACGGCACGGTGTTTGACGAGTCGCTCGACCGGAACCGGCCGTTCACCTTCCGCGTGGGCCGCGAGCTGGTGATCCAGGGCTGGGACTTCGTGATCCAGCAGATGCGGCTGGGAGAAAAACGCATCGTGATCATCCCGGCCGAGCTCGGCTACGGCACGCGCGGCTCGCCGCCCCGCATCCCGCGGAACGCGACGCTGGTGTTCGAGATGGAGCTGATCGACATCAAGCGCGACTGACCGGCCGCTGCGCCAGCAGGTTGTCGGCGGTGTAGAGCGCGAGTCCGCACCAGATCAGGGCGAACGCCGCGGCGCGCTCGCGGGAGAATGGCTCGTGGTACAGCAGGACGCCGAGGCAGAACTGCACCGTCGGCGCGATGTATTGCAGCAGCCCGAGCGTCGAGAGTCGGATCCGTCGCGCGCCGAACGCAAAGAGCAGCAGCGGCACCGCGGTGACGACACCGGCCGCGATGAGCATCACGTGCTGCCCAGGGCCCACGCGCCCCAGCGCCCCGCCTCCGGTCCATTGCTGCCAGACGATGAACCCCAGCGCGGCGGGGAACAGCAGGAGCGTCTCGAGCCCGAGGCCCGTCAGGGGCCCGAGCGGTGACTTTTTCCGGAGCAAACCATAGAGGCCGAAGGTGGCGGCGAGCGACAGGGCGATCCACGGCAGCCGGCCCAAGCCGATCAGGAGCAGGGTGACGCCGGCGACCGCAAACCCGATGGCCAGCCATTGCAGGCGGCGGAGGCGTTCGTGCAGCACGAGGCGCCCGAGGGCGACGTTCACGAGGGGGACGAGGAAATACCCCAGGCTGGTTTCGAGGACGTGGCCGTGGTTCACACCCCAGACGTAGACGAGCCAGTTGAGCGTGAGCAGGACGCCGCTGAGGAGGTGCCACCGCAGGGCGACGGGGTCGCGGACCGCCGCGCCGAGTCCGGCCAGGCCGCGGGTGGAGGCCATGACGGCCAGGACGAAGACGAGCGACCAGACGTGGCGGTGCGCGATCAGCTCGGTCGCGTCGACGCTGGCCAGCTGTTTCCAGTAGATCGGGAACAGCCCCCAGGCGAGATAGCAGCCGGCGGCCGCCAACGCCCCACGCCCGGCTTCCCGGGTGGGGTCGCCGCTCATTGCTGGGAAGCGGCGCGGGTGAAGCTGTAGCGACTGCGGAACTCGTCCAGCGCCTGCTGGCGGGCGACATCAATCCGCTGCCCCTGGCTCACGAGCTCGGCGGTGCGTTTTTCCAGGAAGCGCTGCCGGAACGTCATTTCCACGTCGAGGGCGATCTCGCTCGTCTCCTTGGGCGCCTTTCCTGCCCGCTTCTTGCCGAACCAGCCATGCTTGCAGCCGGGGGCGAGCAGCAGGGTGGTGGCAAGCAGGCAGAGGATGGGAAGGCGTTTCATGGCGGTGGCGAAAGAGAGGGGAACGTAGCAGGCCGCCTTCTGACCGCCAGCGAATCTTTTTGGTTTCGCGCGGACCCAAATTTTGTCTTTATCCGTGCAAATGAGCGATGAGCCGCCGCCCCCTTCGCTACGCCTGAAGCCCCGTCAGCGGTCCGAAGGCGAGGCCCCACCGGCCGCGCCCGAGGCTCCGGCGGCTCCCGCTGCGTCCGGCGAACCCGAGTTGGGCAAGTTGCGGCTCAAGCCCAAGGCCGCGAGTGAGGCGGCGCCCGCACCGGCCCCCGAATCGGTCCCAGCAGCTCCCGCCGCCTCGTCGCCTGAGCGCATCCGCCTGAAACCCAAGCTCACGACCGAGCCGGCCGCGGCGGAAACGCCTGCGACAGAATCGCCTGCAGCGGCCCCGGCGCCGGAACCCGTGGCTCCGCCCGCGCCGCCCCCCGAGGAGAGCGGTGCCGGCAAGATCAGGCTCAAGATCAAGGTGCCAACCCCCGCGGCCGCCGAAGCGGTCGTGGCCGCGGCCGAGGCGCCCCCGCCTCCTCCGCCCGCCGAAGCTCCACCCGCTCCGCCTCCGCCTGCGCCCGTCGCGGCAGAAGCGCCGCCGCCACCTGTTCCCCCGCCGTTTCCCGTGGTTCGCCCGCCCGAGGGTGGATCGGCCGCACCCGTGGCGTCGGCTCCGCCGGTGCCGCCCCCGGTACCCCGGCCGCCGGGCGCTCCCCGCCGGAGCGCCCAGGAAATCCGCACGGCCGCCCGCAAGTCGCGGCTGATCAAGCTGGTGCTGGTCGGCGTTGGCGGGGTGATCGTCTCCGGGGTCATCATCGGCGTCGCAATCTCCAAGTTTGCCGAACCGGAAATCCGGCCCCCGCCCCGTCGCCCTCCCGCCCCGGCCCATGCGCCGAAAGTGGTTCAGGCCCAACCCGCGGCCACCCCCGCGCCATCCGAGCCCAAGGTCGCCGCCGAGCCGCCAGCCGGCGCGCCCTCCGCCGAGGAACCGGTGGCAAAGGACGAGGCGGCAAAACCCGCGGTCCAGCCAAAGCCGAAATCCGGGTCAGTTGCCCCCGCGAGAGTCACAACGGACCTTGAGCCCGGCGTGAAGGTCACGACCGATGCCGTCGAGGCCGAAGTCGAGGCCAGCAAGGAATTCACCGCCTTCGTGGCGAGCACCAAGATCAGCGGCGTCTTCCAAGGTTCGCCGTCGCGCGCCTTCATCAACGGCCGCCTCGTCCGGGCCGGCGAATTCGTCGACCAGTCTCTTGGGATCCGTTTCGAGAGCGTTGATCCGCAGGCGAAGACGATCCTCTTTATCGACGGCACCGGCGCGAAGGTCACCAAGCGCTATTGACCCGCCGGTGCCCGCGGGCGGCTAGAGCCATTTCGAATTAGGCTGACGCCACCGGGAACACCGAGCCGACGCGGAGGGCAAGAAGACAGCCAGATGAATTGGTCATTCGGTCTGGTCGGAAGATCGATGCCCCGTTCCCGCCGTGCATCCTCCGTGATCGCTGTGTCACCCGCGCCTCTGCCTGAATCGAAAACGCTCTAGCCCGGAACACTGGACTGCAGCGTCCACTGGCGCCGGCCCGTGACCTTCGCGGGCGGAAGACCCGGGAGTTCCACCTCCGCCGTCACGCCGCGCGGCAATTCCAGCGCCACCTGGAGACCGGCCGCGTCGCGGTGCCAGCGGCTCGTGACCGCTCCCTGCGGGGTCGGCAGCGTCGTGCCGCCGGATTCGCCGACAAAGACCGGACGGAACCGGATTCGCTTCCAGGCCGGAGCCGCCTGACAAATGCCGCCGATCGTGCCCATGAGGTGAAACAGCGGATGGGCGGACCACGCATGCGAGTGGCTGATGGGGAACATCGGGTGATCCTCGAAAAGCTCAAAGGTCGAGCCGTGCGCGATCATCGGTTGCCACCGGGGACGCAGGTGGGCGATGACCGCCGCGCCATGGCCGCGCTCAGTCAGCACGGAATAGAGATAGGTGATCCAGTAGGCGCTGGGCTTGGCCTGGTGACCTGATTCGTCGTGGAGATATTCGAGCAGGAACCGCTCCATGGCCGGAGCGGCGGCCGGGCTCAGGTTGGTCATTAGCGCGAGGACCTGCGCGTGAGGCGAGGTGCTCTTGAGCACCCGTCCGTTCGCGTCATAGCCGTCGCCCATGAGCCCGCGTCGGTTGACGAGGGATTTCAGGCGGGTCCGCAGCTGGCGGGCCCAGCGTTCGCACCGGGCGGCGCGGGCCGCCTGACGGTCAAGGCGGTGCATGGCCGCGAGGCGCTCCAGCGCGATCAGCAGCCAGAAGCTGAACACGCTCGAGGCGCCGTCGCGGGGTAGTTCGGTCCAGTCGAGGAACAACCAGTATCGCGGGTCGAACTGGACGAGCCCGTGCTTGCCGGTGTGGGCGGCGAA
This sequence comes from Verrucomicrobiota bacterium, assembly GCA_018239675.1. Lineage (GTDB taxonomy): Bacteria > Verrucomicrobiota > Verrucomicrobiia > Opitutales > Opitutaceae > Opi-474. The sequence goes on along the minus strand of JAFEGX010000116.1, from coordinate 70,034 downwards.
ATAGGCCAGTGCGCGTTCGATGACGGGGTGGTGGTCGCGGAAGGGCTGCAGGTCGCCGGTCTGCCAGTAGTAGTCCCACTGGGTGATGATCCAGGTGAGCGTGAAGTCAGGCAGCACGCAGTTGTGCGCCATGGTCGGCGCATGGCCATAGGTCAGGCCGTCCGCCGTGGTCTGGCCACCGATCTGGTAGATGCCGCGCCGGAAGAGGCGCGCGTCGGCGCTCAGGTGGAACGTGTTCCACGCCTGCACCCGCGCGTCGCCCCACCACTGGGCCTGCTCGCGCCACGGCGTGTCGACGTACGCATCGAGCATGCAGTTCTGCTGGGACCACGCGCAGGTTTCCCAGATCTGCTCGAGCACCGGGTCGGAGCTCTGGAACCGCGCGGTCCGCTCCAGCGGATAGCCGGTACGGCGCAGCGTCGGCGCGATCGTGAGCGTCACGGCGGAGTCGCGGACCACCAGCATTGCGAACCGGAATCCGTACGGATGGTAGAACGTGTGCGTGGTCCGTCCCGGCCGGCAGGTCAGCCGGCTGGCAAACGACACGCTGCTGCCGTCGGGGAACCGCAGCGCCGGCCGCAGCCGGGCGGGATCGACGACCTCGGTGTAGACGAGGTCGATGACCTCGCCGCCCTGCGCGCCACCGACCTCGAGCGTGAAATTGCCCACGACCGGCCGGCCCACGTCGATGAGATAGCTGCGGAAACGGTTGGGTCCCGTGGCCGGCGCCTCCAGCCGCGTGGCGTCCTGGTCATCCGGTTGATGCGAGTGGTCCTCGTGCTGGCGGAGCAGGTAAAGGTTGCGCGTGTCGCGCCAGTCGGCGCCGCACTCGCCCTCGCTGGCGCCGACCACGCGGCCCGGGCGCCAGGCCTCCTCCCGCATCAGCGGGATGCCGCGGGGCGAGAAACCCGGCCACGGCAGGATGCCGGGTTTCTGGACGGCCGGAGCCGACCACGCGGAATCGTCGAATTCAGCGTTCATCCAGTCGGACGGACACGCGCGCGCGTCGAAATGCTCCTGGGCAAACAGCTGGAGGCTTGCGCGCACCATGTCGCGGCGGAGGCCCGGCTGGAGGAGGCACTTCCAGGTCTGGCCGGTGGCGAGGCGGACCCGGCCCCAGCGGGCCGCCACGAGCAGCCCGGCATATCCCTGGTGCAGGTACTGAAAGTTGCTGAAGCCGGGGTTGTGGGCGCGCACCGCGAGGACGTTGCGGCCGGGCACGAGCCACCGCGCCACGTCGATCTCGTCGTACGGCCAGTGCGACTGGAAACCGCGCGCCGGGCCGCGGCCCACCAACGCGCCGTTCAGGTAGAGATGATACGACTGGTCGGCCGTGATGAAAAGCGGCGCCCGCCGGGGCACGCGGTCGAGGCTGAACTCGTGCCGGAAGAGCGCGTACGCGTTGGTGAGGTCGTACCGGAGGTCGTAGGGCCAGATCCACTCGGCTAGACCGAAGATCCGGTGTTCTTCCGGGGTCAGGAGCTGGGCGGTGACAGGGCGCGACATGGGACGAAAGGGTCAGCGGGCGACGGCCGCATCGCGGATCAGCCGGATCAGCGCCGGGTCCGTGGCGATGCCGAGAATGCCGTTCACGACAAACTGGATGCCGATGCAGAGGATCAGGAACCCCATCACCTTGGACAACGCATTCATGCCGTTGGCGCCGATCACCCGCACGATCCGCTCGGCGAGGCGGAGCGTGACGTAGGTGATGACCGCCACGGTCACGATGCCGAGGATGATGGCGACGTAATCGAGCCAGTGCGTGGCGAGCGACGTGAAGCCGATCGTGACCGCGATCGAGCCCGGGCCGCTGAGCATGGGCATCGCGAGCGGGGAGAACGAGACATCGCGCTTGGCCCGCGCCTCCTGCTGGGCCTGGGCGTCCGCGCCGCCGGTGGCCGGCCCCATCAGCATGGCGGAACCGATGCCGGCCACCAGCAGGCCGCCGGCGATGCGGAGGCCGGGAATCGACAGCCCAAAGAAGCCCATGATGAACGTTCCGCCGATCAGGAAGCTGACGAGGATGCCGACCATGTAGAGGCAGGCCATGCGCAGCTGCTGCAGGCGGCGCTCGCGCGTGTCGCCTTCCGTGATGGCGAGGAAGGTGGGGGCGGCGGTGAGGGGATTGATCAGGGGCAGCAGCGCCACGACGGTGCCGAGAATGAGCTCCCAGAAGTGGCTGACGTTGGACATGGGGCGAGATTCGGTGAGCGCCGGGGCGAGCGCAAGCCGGCCTACCAGACCTCGACCGGTCCCTTGGGCACTGGGATCGAGGCCGGGCCGCGCTCGTCGCCGTCCCCGGCCATGAACGAGGCCACGAGCGGCGAGGGGCGGAACTTCGGCAGGAGCTCGCCGTGCCCGTCGCAGAACGGTGCGCGCCAGGCGAGGTACTCGGCCAGCGCCGCCTCGAAATCGGCGCGGGAACGGATGGTGATGATCCGCCGCTTGAAGCCCTTGGCGGGGCCGAAGCGCTTGGCGTACCAGGGCGCGACCTTGCGGAAGAGCTTTGCGCCGCGCTCCTCGCCATAGAATGCCACGTAGCGGTCAAAGTGGATCCGCAGCACCCGCAGGCGCTCCGCGAAACCGGGCTCGGGCAGGAGCTCGCCAGTGCGCAGGTAGTGGTCGGTTCGCCGGAAGATCCACGGGTCGTAGAATGCGCCCCGGCCGATGCTCACGCCCGCGCAGCCGGTCTCGTCCATCATGTGACGCGCGGCCTCGGGCGTCGTGACGTCGCCGTTGCCGATGACAGGGATGCGCCGGGCGGCGGCGACCACGCTGCGGATGCCGCCGAGGTTGACCGTGCCGCCGAAGCCCTGCGCGCGGGTGCGGCCGTGCACGAAGACCGCCGCCACGCCGACGTCCTCCAGCACGCGCACGAGGTCGGGCGCGGTGAGGTTCTGGTCGTCCCAGCCCAGCCGCATCTTCGCGGTCACGGGGATCTTCACGGCCTCGACCATGCCGCGCACGAGCGCCGCGGTCTTGGCCAGCTCGGTCATCATGGCCGAGCCGCCGCCGACGTTGACGACCTTGCGGACCGGGCAGCCCATGTTGATGTCGACCGCCTGCACGCCCAGTTCCGCGCAGCACACCGCGGCGTCGCGCATCTCCTCGGGGACGCTGCCAAACAGCTGGATCGACAGCGGCCGGTCGGCTGGCGAGGTGGCGGTCAGCTTGAGGGCGGTGGGGTTCCGCTCGAGCAGCGACCGCGCGTTGACGAGATCGGTCGTGGCCCAGCCCAGCCCGCCCAGCTCGCGCACCGTCTCGCGCATGGGCAGGTTGGTGTAGCCCGCGAGCGGCGAGAGGCACAGGTTCGAGGAAAGCTCGTACGGCCCGATCCGCATGGCTCAGGTGCTCAAGGGGCCGGGCGCCGGCTGAAACGCGCGAGCACGGCCACGACGAGGCCGGCGCTCAGGATGATCCCCGCCAGTGCGATCGGCCAGATCCCGTTCGAGAGGCTGCGCGGGGCCGCGCGGTTGGCGAGGTACACGAGGTGGAAGATCGCGACTAAAAACAGCTCCAGCAATGCTCCCGTGACCAGGAGCAGGCCGCTCAGCCAGGCGTGGGTCGCGGCGCGGTGCTCGGGCGCGAGCCAATAGTCGCGGTGCGGCAGATTCACGTATTCGGCGGGCAGCCGCGCCTGCAGGAAAACGAGACCCTGGAACAGGAGCCCGATGACCGTGAAGGTCGCGATCTGCCAGACGAGATGCTGGTCGCGGGTCATCCAGCCGTTGGCCTGGCCAGCGGCATTGAAGTGGGTCGCGACCCGCTCCGGCAGGCGGTCGTGCTGCCAGAATGCCTGGCCCCAGCCGGCCAGGACCGTGGCGGCCAGGAGCCACTGGAAGACCCGCTTCATGCGATCTCATCGCGCGGCGAGCGCGGCCTTCATTCGGCGCAGGGCCTCCGCCAGGGTGGCGCGCGGGCAGCCGAAGTTGATGCGCACATAATGCCCCGCGGGGGCGCCGAACGGCGCGCCGTCGCTCAGGCCGACGCCATGACGCTCGAAGTGTGCGAGGGGATTCTCGAGGCCGAGGGCGGACACGTTGAGCCAGGCAAGGTAGGTGGCCTCGATCGGGCCCTCGATCTTCACCCCGGGCAGCTCGCGCCGGACAAAGTCGACGAGGAAATCGCGGTTGCCGCGCAGGTAGGCCAGCAGCGCCTGCCGCCAGGGCTCGCTGTCGCGATAGGCCGCTTCGCAGGCCGTGAATCCCAGGGCGGTGACCTCCGCGACGATGCCGGCCGTGGCCCGGACGAAACGCGCGCGCAGGGTCGGGTCGGGAATGATCGCGAGCGACGTGCCGAGACCCGGCACGTTGTAGGTCTTGCTCGGCGCCATGAGCGTGATGGTCCGCGCGGCGAAGTCCGGCGCGACCAGCGCGGTCGGGTAGTGCCGCAGGGCCGGGTCGAGAATCAGGTCGCAGTGGATCTCGTCGGAGCAGAGGATGAGCTGGTGCCGCGCGCAGAAGGCGGCGAGCCGGACCAGCTCGTCGCGGCGCCAGACCCGGGCCAGCGGATTGTGCGGATTGCAGAGATAGAACAGCCGCGTGCGGGGCGTGACTGCCTGCTCCAGCGCTTCCCAGTTGATGGTCCAGGTGCCGTCGCGGAGCTCGAACGGCACGCGGACCGAGGCCCGGGCGCTGTTCTTGGGCGCGGTCATGAAGGGCGGGTAGACCGGCGACAGCGTGAGCACCTCGTCGCCAGGCTCGGCAAAGGCCTGGGCCGTGACATTGAGACCGACCACAAGGCCGGGGAGCCAGACGAGCCAGGCGGGATCAATGGTCCAGCCGTAGCGGTCTGCCATGGCCTGCACGACTGCATCGACCGTCGATTTCACCGGCCGTGCGTAACCGAACACGCCGTGGGCGACGCGGCGCTGCAGGGCCTCGATGATCGCGGGCGACGACGTGAAATCCATGTCGGCCACCCACAGCGGCAGGATGTCGCGGCCGGCGTACTTCTGCCACTTCTGCGAGTCGGTCCCGAGGCGCTCGGGCGGATGGTCAAAGTCAAAGGTCATGCGCAAAGGCCCCGACTAGACCATGTCCGTGGCGCCGGGGCACGGATTTTTTCCGGCATACCGGCCGGAACGCCCGGCATCAACAAGATGGGGTTCAGGCGGAGCGGCGGCCCGGACGAAGGCGACGGAAGCCGACAAATCCGAGAGCGAGCGCGGTGAAGATCGCGCCGTAGGTGCCTGGCTCCGGTACCGGGGTCACCTGCTGGTCGAAGCTGAGCCAGGCGGTCGAGCTGGACGAGTTGCCGGAGAAGGTGACCTGGTTTTCGGGGTTGGTGCCGCGGGCATCGGGCGTCGCCCCGGTGAAGCTTTGAGTGTAGAAGTAGTCGGTCGCGTCCACCCAGTTGGTCACGGTCAGCCCGACGCCCGAGCTGGCGAAGCCCAGCGAGGAGCTGTTCAGCACGGACGCGGTGGAGGCGCCGAAATCGAGCACCGAATTGCCGGTCACCGAGATGTTGCCGAACGTGCTGTTGGTGCCGTTCAGGTTGAGGGTGCCGCCGGCGAGGATGATGTTGATGTTCGAATTGCTGATGCTGGCGCCGAGGGTGAGGGTCGCGCCGGCGCCGAGGTAGATCGTGCCGCTGCCCGCCAGGGTGCCGGAGAACAGGCCGCTGCCGCCGGTGAGGTTGAGGGTGCCGCCGGTGCCGAAGTCGAGCGAGCCGCCGCCGGCCAATGCACCGATCGTCTCGTTCAGCCCGTTCAGCTGCAGCGAGGCCCCGCTGGCGAGGGTGAGGAGCGACGCATTGTTGAACACATTGCTGGCCTCGGCGATCACGGTGCCCGCGTTGATCGTCGTGGCGCCGCTGAAGGTGTTCCCGCCGTTCGCCAGCCGCAGGACGCCCGAGTCATCCTTGGTGATTCCGCCGGTGCCGGTGATGGCGCCGCTGACGCGGGTCGTGCCGCTGCCGCCGACATCGAGCGTGCTGGCGCCGAGGGCGACGTTGCCGGCGAGGGTGAGCGTGCCGGCGTCGGACTGCACCCGGCTCGCGCCGCCCAGCGTGATCGGGCCAGAGAGCGTGTTGTTGCCGGTGAAATTCTCGATCGCGCCGTTGCCGGAGGTGCCCGTGCCGTTGACCGCGACCGCATTGGCGAGAGTGATGCCGCCCTGGAGCTGGAGATTGCCGGAGCTGCTGACATTCACCGCGCCGCTGCCGAGCACCTGGTTCGAGCCGCTGACGTTCAGCGTGCCGTTCGTCACGTTGGTGGTGCCCGCGTAGGAGGCGCTGGCGCCGGAAAGGTAGACCTTGCCGGTGCCAGTCACATTGAGCGAGCTGCCGGCCGCGCCGGTGATGGCGCCGGCGTAGGCGGAGTTGAGGTTGTTCGTGCCGTTGAGCGTCAGGCTGCCGGCGCCGAGCGCGACGGTCGCGGACCCGCTCGTGCTGGTCAGCTGGCCCAGCGTCTCGGATTGCCCGTTGAGGTTGAGGACGCCGGTGCCGTTGAGGGTGACCGAGGCGCTGTCGGCGATCTGGTTCGAAGCCGCCAGCTGCACCGTGCCGCCGCTGTTGACCACCAGGTTGCCCGCGACCGCCGTCACGCCGCCGTTCTTCGCCAGGCTGAGCGTGCCGGAGTTCACGGTCGTGGTGCCGGTGTAGGTGTTGGCCGTCGCCCCGCCATTGAAGGTGACGGTGCCGGTCGCGTTCACCGTGACGCCGCCCGTGCCCGTGGTGATGCGGGCGAGGCTCGTGTTGCCGGCGCCGGTGAGCTCCAGGTTGTAGTTCGTCCCGGTGACATTGCCGGTGAGATTAAGGGTGCTGCCGGTGTCGGCCGCGAGGCGCGTGTCGCCGCCGAGCGTGACCGTGCCGGAGGCGGTGTTGGTGCCGCTGACATTGTGGATGGCACCGGCGCCGTTGAGGCCGGTGCCAGTGACGGCGAGGGCGTTGGCCGGGCTGATGCCGCCGGCGAGCTCGAGGCCGGCGCCGCTGGTGATATTGGTGGTGCCGGTGCCGAGGGCGTTGGTGTGCGCGGCCTGAACGACGCCGTTATTGATGTAGACGCTGCCGGTGAGGCCGGAGTTATTGCCCGAGAGGATCAGCTTGCCGGCCCCGGTGCCATCCTTGATCAGGTTGCGGGCCGTGCCCGTGATCGCGGCGCCGATGGTGAGGTTCCCCGACCCCGTGATGTCGACCACGGTGTGGTTCGAAAGGGCCACGGTGCTCGGGCTGAGGGTTTGGTCGTTGGCGCTCTGCTGCTGGATGTAGGGCACGGTGCCCGAGAGGGTCAGCGTGTTGGCGCCGGTGATGTTGTAGCTGACGGAGGCGCCGGAGCCGAACTGGATGCCGGCGATGGTGTTCGAGCCGTTGAGGGTGACGTTGGGTCGGCCGGTGCCGAGGCTGTTGAACACCGCGACCTGCGTGGAGGTGGGCTTGGCGTTGCCGGTCCAGTTGAAGCTGGTGTTCCAGGCGGAGCTCGAGCTGCCGTCCCACTCGACGGTGCTGGCGGCGACCGGGGTCAGGAGATACGCGCTGGTCGTGCCATAGAGGTTGTTGGTGATGGTGCCGGACTCCTGGGCGATGCCGTAGCCGGAGAGGTAGATCGAGCTGACCGTCTGGCCGGCCACGGTGGTGGCGAGCTTGTCGGTGCCGCTCTCCCAATGGTTGACCACGAGCACGCCGCTGGCCGGCGCGTTGTAGGTGCCGAAGACAAACGTGTTGGCGGTGCCGGTCGGGCCGAAATCGAGGGTGGCGCCGCCGGCGGCGGTCAGCGTGCCCACGCGCTCGGAAAACCCGTTGAGGTTGAGCGTGCCGGACGCCCCGAGGTTCACGCTGCTGGAGTCCGCGAGGCGATTGCTGGCCCCCAGCGTGACGGTGCCGTTGCTGATGGTGGTCGTGCCGGTGAAGGTGCTGGCCCCGCCGAGCACGAGTTCGCCCGCGCCGGTCTTGGTCAGGCTACCGGCGCCGGTGCCGCCGTTGGCGATGACGCCGCTGATCTGGCTGGTGCCGCTGTCAACCTGGGCGGTGAGCGTGCGGCCGGTGTTCGTGTTCGAGAGATTCACCGCGCCCAGCGTGGCGTTGTTGAGGTTGAGGGTCTGGCTGCCGGTTTCCGTCAGGGCGCCCGTGAGTGTCAGGCCCTGGATGGCCGCATTGCCGGTCAAAGTGACCGTGTTCCCGATGGTCGAACCGTTGGTCGAGCCGAGGGTGCCGCCCGCCAGCGTCACGCCGCCGGTGCCAAGCGCGGTCGCCTGGTTGGCGTTGAGCGTGCCGTTGTTGAGGGTGGTGCCGCCGCTGTAGCTGCTGGCGCCGGCGAGGGTGACGGTGCCACTGTCGTTCTTGGTCACTGCACCGGTGCCGGTGATGGCGCCGGTGAGGGTGGTGAGGCCGGTGCCGTCGAGCGTGACGGCGTTGCCGTTGGTCGCGATGCTGCCGTTGAGGTTGAGCGCGCCCGCGGCGTTGTTCCGGATGTTGATCGCGTTCGCGAGCGACAGGTTCGAGTTGATCGTGTCAGTCGCGGAGCCGTGGGTCTGGGTGACCGCGATGCCGGAAAAGCCGGCGACGCCCTGGCTGTCGAAGGTGAGGGTGTTGTTGTTGAGCGTGTATCCGAACGGGGCATCAAACGAGATGGAGCGCACGTTGCGGTTCGCGCCGGTGTCGATCGTCTGGTCGGTCGAGACGTGGGTGTTGTCGAACAGGATGTCGGCGCCGACCGTCGGGACGACCGTCGGGTCCCAGTTGCCGTTGCTCGACCACTGGCCGTTGCTGCTGCCGCCCGACCAGAGATTGGACGTGAGGGTGGTGACATTCAGGTTGCGGACGTCGTGGATGTTGGTGGCGCCGCCGGTGCCGGCCGCGAATCCGAACTTGAGCGTGTCGGGCCGCAGGTAACCCGAGAGGTCCATCTGCAGGACCGTCTGCGGACTCGTTCCGCCCTGCTGCAGCGTGACCGTCAGCTGGTTGGTGGCCGTGAGGAGGATCTGGACCGTATTTGTCTGGGTGGGGCGGATGGCCGAGTCGATCGACTGCGAGAGGGTGCCGCTGCCGCCGAGGTAGGCATAACCGTTCAGGCCCTGGCCCGGGCCGCGCACCCCGATGGAATCGGGCACCAGTCCGGTGGTGCCGTTGTAGCCGCCGACGCGGCCCTCGGAGGCCGAGGAGAAATTGCCGTACTCGTCGAGCGCCACGCCGAGATAGCCGCCCGCCATGCCGTTGATGTCGGAGCCGCCGCCGCCGGCGACCGTGCGCTGCGCGTAGCCGATCGAGCCGCCGTAGGAGCCGACGCTGAAGGGCACCGAGCCGTCGAACAGGAAGAACGTGATGCCATCCGCGCCCGTGCCGCCGTAGGACTCGTAGTCGAACTTGGCGTAAACCGTCGCCCCGGTGGCATTGAAAGCCGTGTTATAGTACGCACTCGAAGCCTCATTGCCGCCCGTGTCGGTTAGCCGCAGCCAGCCGCTGCCGGACGGATCGCTGGAGCCCGAGGTAAGGGTCGGCGTGTAGCCGGTACCGGAAAGAACCCAACCCGGTGCCGTCGCATTCATGAACGTCTCGGTCACCACCTGACCCCGAAGCTGCGCCACAAGCACCTGGCTGCAGAGCGAGGCGAGAATCAGGCGGAAGAGCCTATGGAGTACTGGGGGCATGGCGGATATGTTTTAGGGTCAATACCCCAACATATTTTCCGCGGATGGCTACCGAATACCCTTACGTACTATTCCACAGCATGTCCCACCAGGCATACGGGCGTATCTACGCGGGAAAAATCTTCCCGACTGTGACGTCCCGGTCCGGACATCGCGTCACAACCCTAGGCTGGACCAAGTCAGTAAGTGTTTTCCTTTTCGCTGCTTGTACAGGCGATTTGTCCGGCATTCGGCGTGCAAGTAGGTCGGCATCAATGGGCCTATGCCCTCAATCGAATCCACTGAAACCTACTAACCATGAGAATCGCACGTTACAACTATCCGTCCTACAGCAACATCCTCCTCACGCCGAGCCTCTTCGGCCGGTCTCCCTGGTCGGGCTTGGAGTCCGAAATTGACCGCCTCTTTGCGTCGACCGTGGGTGTGCAGAACAACCCGATCTTCCCCGTGGATCTCTACGAGGATGAGGCCGACGTCCATGTCCGCGCCGAATTGCCGGGAGTGAACCGCGAAGATATCCAAGTGGAAATGGTCGAAGGCGACCTGTCCATTAGCGCGGTGCGCAAGACCCCCGCCGCTGGCGACCAGCCGGAACAGGCTTTCTCGTTCAGCCGGTCACTGTCCATCCCCGCGGATGTCGCGACCGACAAGGTCAGCGCCGCCTACGAGAATGGCATCCTCACGGTCACTCTCCCGAAGCGCGAGGAGGCCAAGGCCAAGAAGATCGCGATCACGGTGAAGTAACCGCACCGCTCCCTCAACCCTCAACCTTCCATTATCACCATGTCACTCTTCACCAGCATCATTCCGTCCCTGAATCGCACACCCTCGGTCGCCAGCGAAGGCTCGGCGGCCCCGACGAAGCCCGCGCTCAAGCCCGCTTATGAGGTGCAGGAGACCCCCGAGGCCTACCGCCTCACGGTCTACCTGCCCGGCGTGACGCGGGACGCGCTCGAGCTCACGATCGAGACCGACGGCATCCGCATCGCCGGCCGCCGCACCTGGACCCGGCCGGCGGGCTGGACCGCGCTGCATCGCGAGACCGCGGACGTCGGCTACGAACTCGTGCTCACCCACGACAACGCCATCGACGCGGACAAGGTCGCCGCCGAGCTCCGTGACGGCGTCCTGCAGGTGACGCTGCCGAAGCACGAGGCGCTGAAGCCCCGCAAGATCACGGTTGCCTGACGGCAACCACGACGGCACGTGGAACCGGCCGGACCCTTGGGGTCCGGCCTTTCTCGTTTCCGGGCCTGGCGGGAATGTCTTTGCGGTTTTCCGGTGAGCGGGGAGAATCGCGGCGTGGCCACGATCTTCCCGCTTCTGCCGGTGATTGTGATAGCGGGCGTGGTGGCCCTAGTTCTCTGGGCCGCGATCCGTGACAACCGGATCGCCGCCGAGCAGCTGCGGCGCCTCGCGGAGCAATTCGGCCTGAATGTCGAGGCGTCGTCCGCCTCGGCGCTCGGCCTGCAGAAGCTCCGGGCCAGGGGCAACTGGCGCGGCCGGCCGCTGGAGTTTTTCAGCTACACGACCGGAGCGGGAAAATCGCGCACCGTTTGGTGTGCGGTGGCGGTCACGCCGCGGACCGCGGACGGGCTGACGCTGGCGCTCCAGCGCCAAGGTTTGGGCACCAAGGTCCTCGAGCTGTTCGGCGCGAGCGAGATCGAGGTGGGTGACCGGGCGTTCGACGATGTCTGGTTCGTCCAGACCAACCAGCCGGACTTCCTGCGCGCCGCCCTAATCCCGGAGCTGCGAGCCAAGGTCAACGCCCTGGCTGAGGCGAAAGGGGTTCGCGGCCTCCGGCTCATGATCGAGAACGGGCAGGCGCGGTACGCCGAGCAGGGCACCTTCGCCAACGCCGCGCTGGTCGAGCGACTCGCGCGGGCCGCGGAGGTCGTGGCGGAGCTGGCCGACGTTGCCGAGGTCGCCGCCGGCCCGCGCCGGTAGTCACGGGTTGCGCCCCGGCGAAACCTCGCGGAAGTTCGCATCATGGACCCAACCGCCCCCGGACCGGTGCTGCTCTTCGACGGGGAGTGCAGCCTCTGCCAGCGCATCGTGCGACTGCTGCTCCGGCTGGATGGGGAGGGGCGCCTCCGGTACGCGCCGCTCCAGGGAGCGCACGGCCAGTCGTTCCTGCGCGCGCGGGGTCTCCCGGCGGATGACTTCGACTCGCTGGTGTTCGTGAACGACTGGGCGCGGCGGGAACACGGCGAATTCCGCCTGCGCACCGATGGCGTGCTGGCGGCGCTGCGGACCTGCGGCGGGCTGGGCGACGAATTGGCCGCGGTGCTGGCGGTGTGGCCGGCGGCGTGGCGCGACGCCGGCTACCGTCAGGTGGCGAGGCTGCGGTACCGCGTCTTTGGCCCGTGGCGGCCGCGGCCGCTGGCGCGGGTCGAGTGGGCCGGACGGTTTCTCGCCTGATCAGGACTTGGCCGGCGGCTCCTTGATCAGGAGCGACAGCAGCACCGACATTGTCAGCACGCCGCCAATCACCCCCAGCGACGTGGCGGTGGTGATGTCCAGCCAGCGGACGATCAGCATCTTGATGCCGATGAACACCAGGATGATCGCCAGCCCGACCTTGAGGTAACGGAAGAGCTGCATCACGCCGTTCAGGGCGAAATAGAGGGAGCGCAGCCCAAGGATGGCGAAGATGTTCGAGGTCAGGGCGATGAAGCCGTCCTTGGTGATCGCGAGCACCGCCGGCAATGAATCCAGCGCGAACACGAGATCCGTGGTCTCGATCACGATCAGCACGACGAACAGCGGGGTCGCCATGCGCCGGCCGTGCTCGAGCGTGAAAAAGCTTCCGCCCGTTGCCTGGGTGGAGACCGGGAAGAAGCGCCGGAACATCCGGACGGCGATGTTCTTGTCGGGGTGAATCTGTTCCGCCTCGTCCCGGGGCAGGGCCATCTTGACGCCGGTATAGACGAGGAAGAGGCCGAACAGGTACAGCACCCAGTGGAAGCGCTGGATCATCTCGACGCCGACGAGGATGAAGACGCCGCGCATCAGGACGGCGCCAATGATACCCCAGAAGAGCACGCGATGCTGGTACTGCGGGGACACCTTGAAGTAGGCGAAGACGAGGATGAAGACGAAGACATTGTCGACGCTCAGGCACAGCTCCACGAGGTAGGCCGCGAGGAACTGCTGGGCGGCCTCGCCGCCGCGCCAGTGCAGCAGCAGGGCGTTGAAGCCGAGCGCGAGGGAGAACCACACCGCGCACCAGACCAGCGCCTCCTTCATCGACACGGCGTGCGGGGTGCGCTGCAGGACGCCCAGGTCGAGCGCGAGCATCGCGACGATGAAGGCGAAGAACCCGGCCCAGGCCCAGAGCGGCATGGAGTCGAGCAGGGCAAGCGACAGGAGCATGGCGGCGCAGCATGGCGGCGGCGCCGGGCGCCGGGCAAGCGGGGAGTGCGGGACGGGAAACACGGCGGATTTTTCCACCCGGCCGCGGGCCGCCGGGGATATTTTGACAAGGCGGCTCCGGCGCCTTGGGTTAACCCGTTCCCATGAAACGCCTGATCTTCCTGAGCACGCTCCTGCCGGGCGTCGCCGCCTTTGCCGCCGATGCGGCCGATGCCGCCGCCGCCACCCCGTCGGCCGCGCCGGCCCGGGTGCAGCCGCGCGAGGTCACCGACCTCCTCGAGCGCTTCGTCTCCTGGCTCCACCATTTTTTCCCGGCGATCGACGACGGCCTGTTCCACTGGATCGCCTGCGGCGTCCTGTTCATTGCGGCCATCCTCCTCCGCCACCTCATCACCAATGTGATCTTCTTCTACCTGAAGAAGCTCGCGGAGAAGACCGAGACCACGCTCGACGACAAGCTCTTCCCGGCCCTCGAGTCGCCCGCCGCGACCCTGGTGATGGTGCTTGGCATATTCGGTTCCCTGACTGTCCTCCAGCTCTCGGAACAGGTCGACCGGCTCATCAACAACGGCGCCCTGATCGCCGTCCTCAGCGTGCTGCTCTGGGGCGTGATCCGCGCGGGCGGCGCCGTCCTCGACCACCTTGAGGAGATGGCGCACCAGCGGAAGATGACGGTCGCGACGTTCATGCCGCTGATCAAGAAGACGCTGTTCGTGATGACGGTGATCATCGGCATCATTATCATCGCCGACAGCCTGGGCGCCAAGGTCGGGGCGCTGCTCACCTCCCTCGGCATCGGCGGCCTGGCCTTCGCCCTCGCTGCGCAGGACACGATCGCGAATCTCTTCGGTTCGTTCGTGGTGGTGATGGACCAGCCATTCAAGGTTGGCGATGTCGTGAAGATCGGCAGCAGCACCGGCACCGTCGAGGACATCGGCCTCCGCTCGACCAAGATCCGCCTGTTCGACCGCTCGCTGGTCGTGCTCCCGAACAAGGCGGTGGCTGCGGAGTCGATCGTGAATCTCTCCCGCTTCACCGGTCGCCGCACCGAGCAGACGCTCGGCCTGACCTACGATACGCGGCCCGAGCAGATGGAGGCCATCCTGGCCGACCTCCGCCAGCTCATCAGCGGCGATCCCGAGGTCGATCCCGCCTCGGTGGTCGTGTTCTTCTCGGGCTTCTCCGCCTCGTCGCTCGACATCCAGGTCATCTATACGACGTTCAGCCCCGACATTCTCGCGTCCCTGCGCCTGAAGGAGCGACTGAACCTGGCCATCATGCGCGCGGTGAACGCGCGCGGGTTGTCATTCGCGTTCCCGACCCAGACCGTGCACCTGCCGGAGCAGCTCGTGGAGCGACTCCGGCCCCGGGCCTGAGGCCTCAGGGTGACGTCGCTCCGGTGGCGCGGTCGTACGCGGCGCGCGCGGCGAGGTAGTCCCAGCGCGCCGCCGCCAGCCCGGCCTCAGCCCGGGTCAGCGCGGTCTGGGTGTCGAGCAGGTCGGTCACCACGGCGGCGCCATTCTGGTAGCGCTCCTGCGTGACCCGCAGGCTCTCGCTGCTCGCCTTCACGCCGGCCTCGTTGGCCGCGATCGAAGCCCACGTGCGGTCCACCTCGCTCATCGCCGCCCAAACTTCCTGCCGGACCTGCAGGCGGCGATTTTCCAGGTTGGCCTCCTCGCGGGCCAGCTCCGCGCGCGACCGCGAGATCCGGCTCCGGCGCGTGCCGCCGTCGAAGACCGGCACGTCCACCGACAACCCGGCCTGCCACTCGCGGGTCTCGGGAGTCCAGGCGGTGTCGTTCCAGCCATAGGCGGCGTCGGCCCGCACCTTGGCGGCGCGGGAGGCCCGGGCGCCTTCCACGCCGGCTTTGGCGGCGGTGACCCGTTTGGCCGCCGACTGCAGCTCCGGCCGCCGGGCCAGCGCGTGCTCGACCGCCTGCCCCAGGTCCTCTTGCGGGGGCGGCGGCGCGACCGTCGGCGGGGTGATGGCCACGGGGGTCTCGGCCGCGCGGCCCATCATGGTGTTGAGCCGGCCGCCGGCGACGCGCACCTGGCTCTGGGCTGAGATCACCTGCAGCCGCGCGGCCGCGACCTCCGCCTCGAGGCGCAGCACGTCGGCCGGCGAGACCGCGCCGGCCTGCCGGCGGGCCTCGACCATCCGGAGGTGGCGCTCGGTGCGGGCGAGGTTCTGGTCCGCGACAGTGGCCAGCTCCTGGGCGGCCGCGAGGCCGAAGAACGCCGTCTGCACCGACCAGCGGACGTCGGCCCGCGTGGTGTCGGCCTCGGCCTCCGCGGCGGCGCGCCGGGCGATGGCGGCCGAGACGTTCGCGCCCCGCTCGCCGAAATCGTACAGCGTGTACCGGCCCGTGACGCCGCCCGTCCAGTCATTGAGCGGTCCGATCAGGTCCGGGATCGTGCGGCCCGGCAGCGAGAGCCCCGAGGGCAGGAACGCCCGCTTCTGCCACCGGTGGTAGCCGGCACTGAGGTCGACCTGCGGCAGATACGGCGCGCGGGCCTCGCCCACGGCCTCGGTCGCCGCCGCCACGCCGGCCTGCGAGGCGGCGAGGGCGGGATGCCGGGAGTTGGCCAGCGCGAGGCAGTCGTCGAGCGAGAGCGGGGGCTCGGCGGCGGCAAGGCCGAGGGCGCCGAGGGCGCACAGGACGGGAAGGGCGAGCGTCTTCATGGCGGAACGATGGGTTTACGAGAGGTGCTTGTGGAAGCGGCGCACGGCAAAGATGAGCACCGCCACGCCGAGGGCGGCCAGGGCCGCGAGCTGGGGCCAGAGGATCTCCAGACCCACGCCCTTGAGGAACACGCCGCGGATGATCACGAGCATGTAGCGCAGGGGATCGAGGAGGCTGATCCACTGGATCACGGTCGGCATGTTCGCGATCGGGAAGATGAAGCCCGAGAAGAGCATGGCCGGAAAAAAGAAGAAGAAGGTCGTCATCATCGCCTGCTGCTGCGTCTGGCTCACCGTCGAGATGAACAGCCCGACGCCGAGCGTGCTGAGCAGGAAGAGCGCGACGCCGATGAGCAGCAGCACGAAGCTCCCGCGGAACGGGATATCAAACCAGAGCAGCGCGATGGCCGAGACCATCGCCGTGTTCACGAAGCCGATCACGGCGAAGGGCGCGCACTTCCCCAGGATGAACTCCACCGGCTGGATGGGCGTCACCATGATCTGCTCGATCGTCCCGGCCTCCTTCTCCCGCACGATGGCCATGCTGGTCAGCATCAGGCCGACGAGCATGACCAGCATTGCGATTATGCCCGGGACGTAGAAGTTGCGGCTCTCGAGGTCGGCGTTGAACCACGCGCGGAACTGGAGGTCGGCGCGGCCGGGGGTGACGGACCGGCCCAGCTGGCGGGCGGCCCGGTCGAGCATCAACTCGGTGTTGGCCGCGGCCGCGATCTGGGTGCCGTAGTTCACCACGAAGCGCGCGGTGTTCGAGTCCGACCCGTCGATGATCAGCTGCACCGGCGCCGTGCGGCCGCCCCGCAGCTCGCGCTCGTAGCCCGAGTTGATCTGCAGGATCGCGGACGCGTCGGTGCGGTCAACCAGCGCGCGGGCCGCGTCCTCGTCCTGCAGGTATGCCACGGTGTCGAAATACGCGGAGCCGGTGAACCGGGCCACCAGTGCGCGGCTGGCCGGCGTGCCGTCGCGGTCGATCACCGCCAGCCGCACGTGCCGGACGTCGAGCGAGACGGCGTAGCCGAAGATCAGGGTCTGGATCAGGGGGACGCCGATGATGACCATCCGCATCCGCGGGTCGCGGAAGACGGAGCGGAACTCCTTGCGGAGGATCGTGAGGATGCGTTCCCACATGGTCAGCCGAGGGTCTGGCGCGACTTCCGGATCGCCACGACGGCGACGAACAGGGCGAACAGCACCAGGAAGAGGGCGTCGTCCCACAGGGTCTCGAGGCCAACCCCCCGGAGGAAAATGCCCTTCACCAGCGCGACGAAATACCGCGCCGGCACGAGATAGGTGATGCCCTGCACCGGCAGGGGCATGTTGGCGATCGCGAACGCGAAGCCCGACAGGAGGAAGGCCGGCAGGAAGGTCGAGATCATCGCCATCTGCGAGGCCAGCAGCTGCTGGCGGGCGACGGTGCTGATCAGGATGCCCTGGCCGAGCGTGCCGACAATGAACACCATGCCGACCGCAAAGAGCAGCGGGACGCTCCCCCGCAGCGGCACGTGGAAGAGGAAGACGGTCATCAGCACCGCGATCACCATGTTGGCGAGCCCGATGGCGGAGTAGGGCAGGAGCTTGCCGAGGATGAGCTCCGCCGGCTTCACCGGAGTGGAGATCAGCTGCTCCATCGTGCCCCGCTCCCACTCGCGGGCGATGGTCAGCGACGTGAGCAGCGCCGCGATCAGGCCCATGATCACCGCCATGATGCCCGGCACGATGAAATTGCGGCTCTCGAGGTCGGCGTTGAACCAGACGCGCGGGCGCAGGTCGAGGACCGGGGCCGGCACCGCGCCCGCGATCCGCCGGACCTGTTCGAGGGCGATGGCCTGGTTGTAGGTGGTGACGATGCCCTGGGTGTAGCCAAGCACGATGCCCGCGGTGTTGGAGTCGGACCCGTCGACGATCGCCTGCACGCCCGCCGGGCGGCCAGCCGCGAGATGGGTGGCGAAGTCCGGCGGCACCACCAGCACGAGCATCACCTCGCGCAGGTCGATCATCCGCTCGGCCTCGGCATAGCTCGCCACCGGCCCGCGGTAGTCGAAGTAGCGGGTGGCGCTGAACGCCGCCACCAGCGCGCGGCTGGCCGGCGTGCGGCCCTGGTCCCAGACGGCGAACGGCACCCGGTCCACGTCGAGCGTGAGGGCGTAGCCGAACATCAGGAGCATCAGCATGGGGATGCCCACGGCCAGGATCAGGCTCCGCGGGTCCCGCCGGATGTGCAGCGCCTCCTTGCGGGCGACGGCCCAGAGTCGGCGGAGGCTCATGACTTCACCTCCGCCTGCCTGCCGGCCTGCTCGTCGCGGGCCTCGATCAGCGACACAAACACGTCCTCCAGCGTGGGCACGATCCGCTCGAGGCGCGCCCCGGTGAAACTCCCCGCCGCCAGCGCGGCCCGGATCGCCCGCTCCGCCGCCGCGGCGTCAACGGCGACGGCATGCAGGCCCCGGCCGAACAGCGCGACCTCCTTCACCTCGGGCAGGCGCTCGACGACCAGCATCGCGTCGTTCGGGCGCTCGCAGTCGATCTCCAGCACCGCCTCGGGCATGTGCTCCGTCTTCAGCTCGCGCGGGGTCCCGAGCGCGATCAGCTCGCCGCGGTAGATGATGCCGAGACGGTCGCAGTATTCCGACTCCTCCATGTAGTGGGTCGTCACGAAGACCGTGACGCCCTCGCCGGAGAGCGTGTAGATGAGGTCCCAGAACTGGCGCCGGCTGTTCGGGTCCACGCCCGACGTGGGCTCGTCGAGGAACAGGATCGGCGGCTCGTGGAGCACCGCGCAGCCGAGCGCGAGGCGCTGCTTCCAGCCGCCCGACAGCTCGGCGGTGCGGGCCTGGCGGTGGTGGCGCAGCCCGGCCATCTCCAGCACCCAGTCCTTGCGCGCGGTCTTCTTCGCGGGCGGCAGGCGGTAGATGCCGCTGTAGAAGTCGATGTTCTCCTCCACCGTGAGCTCGTCGTAGAGCGAGAACTTCTGGCTCATGTAGCCGATGCGGGTCTTGATCCGCTCCGTGTCGCGCACGATGTCGAGGCCCGCGACCGTGCCGCGGCCGCCGCTGGGCGTGAGCAGGCCGCAAAGCATCCGGATGGTCGTCGACTTGCCGGCGCCGTTGGGCCCGAGGAAGCCGAAGATCTCGCCGCGCCGGACGGAAAAGCTCACCCCGGCGACCGCGCGGAACGCGCCGAAGCGCTTCTCGAGCTGGTGGACCTCGACGATGGGCTCGGCAGCGGTGGCGGTGGGCGGGGGCATGGCGCGGTTCAGCGGGCGGCGGACGGCTGGTGGGCGAGCACCGCCACGAACACGTCCTCGAGCGACGGCTCGACGGGACGCAGGGAAACGATGTCGAGGCCGGCGGCGGCGAGGATCCGGCGGGCCGCGGTGTCGACCGCGCCGGCGTCGCGCGCGGCGAGGTGGACCCGGTCGCCGAACAGCCCGACGGTCGCGTCGCGGAGCTCCCCGCGCAGCAGCGCGGCGGCGCGGCGCGGCGCCGTGGTGCGCAGCTCGAGGAGGGCCCCCGGCATCAGGGCCTTGATCTCGGTGGGCGTCCCGAGGGCGAGCAGGCGTCCCTCGTGCAGGAGGGCGAGGCGGTTGCAGCGCTCGGCCTCGTCGAGGTAGGCGGTGGAGACGAAGATGGTCACGCCGTCGCGGACGAGCTGGTAGAGGATCCGCCAGAAATCGCGGCGGGACACGGGATCGACGCCGTTGGTCGGCTCGTCCAGGAACAGGACGCGCGGCGTATGGATCAGGGCGCACGCCAGGCCGAGCTTCTGCTTCATGCCGCCCGAGAGGTTGCCGGCGAACCGGTGCCGGAACGGCGTGAGGTTGCTGAAGCCGAGCAGCTGCTCGGTGCGCGGCCCGCGCTCCGCGGCCGGCACGCTGTAGATGTCGGCGTAGAAGTCGATGTTCTCGGCGACCGTGAGGTCGGGATAGAGCCCGAAGCGCTGGCTCATGTAGCCGATGTGCTCCTTGAGGTGCTCGCGGTCGCCCACGATGTCGTGGCCCGCCACCTGCGCGGTCCCGGCCGTGGGCGGCAGGATGCCGGTGAGCATCCGCATCGTGGTCGTCTTGCCCGCGCCGTCGGGCCCGACGAGGCCGAAGATCTCGCCGGGTGCGACCGCCAGGTCGAGGCGGTCGACGGCGACGAGTGCGCCGAAGGCGCGGCGCAGGCCGGCGGCACGGATGACGGGTTCGGGCATGGGGGCGCGGTCAGCTGGCGGGCGGCAGGATCACGTCGGCCGGCATGCCCGGCTTCAGCTCGTCCTTGGGATTCTCGACGTCGACCTTGATGCGGAAGACCAGCTTCACGCGCTCCTTCGGCGTCTGGACCGTCTTCGGCGTAAACTCGGCCTCGGAGGAGATGAAGCCGATCGTGCCGGTGAAGTCGCGGCCCGGGAAACTGTCGGTGCGCACGACGACCTTCTCGCCATGGCGCACGCGGCCGAGGTCAGGCTGGTTCACATAGGCACGAACCCACATGTGCGCGGTCTCGGCGACGGTCACGACCGGCGTGCCGGGCGAGACGAACTCGCCGGGCTCGATATGGTGGGCGAGGACCGTGCCGGTGAGCGGCGACACGACGCGCGTGTTGTCGAGCTGGGTGGTGGCGAGGGTGACGGCGGCGCGGGCCTGCTCGAGGCGCGCGCGGGCCTGGCGGATGGTCTCGGCGCGAGGACCCTCCTGCACCAGCTTGAGGCGCTCGGCGGCCTCGGCGGCGCGGGCCTCGGCGACCTTCAGCTGGGCGTCGGCGGCCTCGAAGTCGCGGTCGGAAATGACCTCCTTGGCGCGCAGCTCCTTCTGCCGCGCGTAGTCGAGCCGCACCCGGTCGCGTTCGGCCTCGGCACTGCGCAGCGTGGCGGCCGCGGCGGCGATCTCCTGCGGCCGCGAGCCGGCCTCGAGCTCGGCGACCACGGCCTCGGCCGCGGCGAGCTCGGCCTGGCGCAGCGCGAGCTGGGCGCGCTGCTCGGCGTCGTCGAGCCGGGCGACCAGCTGGCCGGCGGTGACCCGGTCGCCCTCGGAGACGAGCCGCTCCACGAGGCGGCCGGCGGTCTTGAAGCCGAGCTGGGCGTCGCTGACCTCGAGGTTGCCGGAGAGGACGAGTTCGCCGTGGCCGGCGCCGTTGCGGGAGCAGGCCGTCAGGGACAGCGCGAGCGCCAGGCCGGCGAGGAGCGCGGCTGGCCGGAGGAGGTCACGGGTCGAGGTGCTTTTCATAGTCTTTGCGTCCGGCGGGGGTGAGGAGGCCGCCGAAAAAGAGGTTGATGGACCGGGAGAACATTTCGTCGGGCGAGAGCTTGAGCCGCTCGAGGGTGTCGGGATGCATCAGCGCCTGGATGGCGGGGCGCCAGAATTCGATCGCGAAGTCCGGGTCGATGTCGGCCCGGACCATCCTCGCCGCCTGGCCCTGGCGGATCATCCGGCCGAAGATCAGCGGGATGTTGCGGTGCCGCAGCTCCTCGATCTGCCGGTACATGTGCGGGGCGGACCGCTGGAGGTCGCGGAAGATGTGCGGGTTGACCCGGAGGCGCTTGGCCATCGCCTCGCTGAACCGGTGGAGCTTCACCGGGAAACTGAGCGACGTGTCGCCGAACAGCGCCTCCGCCGAGGCGCGGATCTCCGTCACGAATCCCTGGAGAATCTCGCCGACCAGGTCGTCCTTGCTCGGGAAGTGGACGTAGAGCGTCTTCTTGCTCATCCCCAGCTCCGCGGCGAGCTCGTCCATCGTCAGGGCGGTGTAGCCGTAGGCAAACAGCTGGGCGCGCGCCGCCTGCAGGATGCGGTCGCGGATCCCGGCGGCCGGCGGGAGGGAGCGGTTCGGGGTGGAGGCAGGCATGGGAGTCTTAGGAAACCGAAATAGTATTTATAGTTTCCATGCAAGCGGAAATGTCGGGGCCCGGCGCGAGCCGGTTGCGCGCAGCAGGTTGCAAACCTCGGCGCGGCATCATGGAGGTTGCCTCGGACGGGTCGGCGGACAGCATCCCGCCCATGCCGGCCGAGACCCCGAACCTGAAGGCGGAAGTTTCCGCCCTGATCAGCAACAAGGACTTCGCTTCCCTGAAGCAGAAGCTCGCCCCGTGGCTGCCGGCGGACCTCGCGCCGATCCTCGCGGAGCTCCCGATCGAGCAGCTGGCGATCCTGTTTCGCAACAGCTCGAAGGAGCTGGCGGCGGCGACCTTCTCCTATCTCGAGCACGGCGCGAAGTACCGGGTCCTGAAGATGCTCACCCAGCCCCAGGTCGCCGTGCTGCTCAACGAGCTGTCGCCGGACGACCGCACGGCCTTCCTCAACGAGCTCCCGCTCGACCTCGCGATGCAGATGCTCGGGCTCCTCACGCCGCAGGAGCGGCAGGTCGCGCAGTCCCTGCTCGCTTACCCGGAGCACAGCGTCGGCCGGATGATGACCCTCGACTACGTGGCGGTCCGGCCCGAGTGGACCGTCCGGGAGTCCCTCGACTACATCCGCGAGCACGGCTACGACCGCGAGACGCTCAACGTGGTCTTCGTGGTCGACGAGCGGGGCCACCTGATCGACGACATCCGCGTGCGCCGCTTCCTGCTGTCGCCGCTGGACGCGCCGGTCCGCGGCCTGCTCGACGGCAATTACACCATGCTCTCGCCGACCGACGACCGCGAGCGAGCGCTGGAGCTGTTCAAGAAGTTTGACCGCGTGGCGCTGCCGGTGGTCGACGAGAACCGCAAGCTGATCGGCATCGTCACCGTCGACGACATGCTCGACGTCGCGGAGGAGGAGGCCACGGAGGACATCCAGAAGCTCGGCGGCACGGAGGCCCTCGACGAGCCGTACACCACGATCCCGCTGGCGCGGATGGTGAAGAAGCGGGCGAGCTGGCTGGTGGTGCTGTTTCTCGGCGAGATGCTGACCGCGACGGCGATGGGGTTCTTCGAGGATGAGATCGCGAAGGCGGTGGTGCTGGCGCTGTTCGTGCCGCTGGTGATCAGCTCGGGCGGCAACGCCGGCTCGCAGGCGGCGACGCTCGTCATCCGGGCGCTCGCGCTCGGCGAGTTCCGGCTGCGCGACTGGTGGCGGATCATGCGCCGCGAGCTCGCCGCGGGCACGGCGCTCGGCGCGATCCTCGGGGCCATCGGCTTCCTGCGCATCGCCGCCTGGTCGTTTTTTTCCAACATCTACGGCCCGCACTGGATGCTGGTCGCCTCCACGGTCGGCGTGGCGCTGATCGGCATCGTGCTCTGGGGCTCCCTGATGGGCTCGATGCTGCCGCTCCTGCTCAAGCGGCTGGGCTTCGACCCGGCCACCTCGAGCGCGCCCTTCGTGGCCACGCTGGTGGACGTGACCGGCCTGATCATCTATTTCACGGTCGCCTACCTCATCATGCACGGGACCCTGCTTTAGGATGGGTCGCGGCATGAGATCGCGGAAGGCGGTCGCCGGGGGCCGGCCCGGGGCGGGGAAATCGGCTTGAAGGCCCGGGCCACGCCGGCCGTCACTTGACGCCCCGGACCGGCGTCATACTTAGTCCTTTCCCATGCCTCGCTCCGCCCCAGTCGCCTCCCTGCTGGCTTGCCTGATCCTCGGCGGGCTGGGCGGCGCGCGGGCCGGCGAGGGACTGGCGGCCAGTTCGCCGTTCCTCCCGCCGACCGCCGGCGGCGCGACCCCGGCCGAGGCGACGCCGCTGGAGCTCCGGGGCATCATGGCGGACGGCGCGGGCTACCGGTTCAGCATCTTCGACCCGACGCGGCACACCGGCACCTGGGCCCGCGTCAACGAGACCGGCTACGATTTTGTGATCCGCAGCTACGACCCGAGCCGCGACCTCGTGACGCTCGACTACCAGGGTCGGGTCCTGACGCTGGCGCTCCGCACCGCCAAGGTCGCCGCCGCCCCCGCCGCGCCGGCCGCCGGGGCCGGCAACACCGGCGCGGCCGGCCCGAACCCGCCGGTGGTGCTCAACCCCACGCCGGCCGACGAGGTGGCGCGGTTCAACCGCGTGAAAGAGGAGATCGCCCGCCGGCGGGCACTCCGGGAGCAGGCGGCCGCGCAGGCGCAGCAGGCGTCGCCGCAGCGTAGGTGACCGGCGCCGGGGGCCGGAAAAATTTCGTGTCTTTCGCGACGGTGGCCCTACCGTGACCGGGCCATGTCTGCTCCGCCGTCCACCGCCGCCGCGCCGCTGTCCAACGGCGCGTTGGTTAGCCGGCTCCTGCGGCTGACGTGGCGGTACCGCTGGGGCTGCATCAAGGTCCTGAGCATCCAGCTCGTCCTGCTGACCATGGGCCTGATCGGCCTGAGCCTCACCGGCCTTGGCATCGACTACATCCGGCTCCAGATGCTGCCCGGCGGGGCTGCCGCCGGGGCCACCATGGCGGCCAAGGCCGGCGTGGCGGCTGGCGCCCACCCGGCCGCCGCCCATCCTGCGCACCCGTCGCACGTCCTCGACGTCTCGATGCTCCCGCCCGGCTGGGCGCCGATGCACATCATCGGCCTGATCGCGGGCATCATCATGATGCTCGCCCTGTGCCGCGCGCTGCTCAACTACGCCTACCTGATCTCGATCAACATCCTCCTCCAGCAGGAGCTGGTGGTGGAACTGCGCGCGGTGATCTACGACAAGCTGCAGCAGCTGAGCTTCCGCTTTTTCGACGCCAACTCGACGGGCTCGATCATCACCCGCGTGACGGGCGACGTGCAGGCGGTCCGGATGTTCCTCGACCAGGTGCTGTTCCAGAGCGTGATCATGGCGGTGTCGCTCACCGTCTATGTCGCCTACATGGCGAGCCTGAGCCCGGTGCTGACGGCGGCCTGCCTGGCCACGACGCCCGTGCTGGTGGTGATGTCGCTCTGGTTCTCGAAGAAGATCCAGCCGGCCTACGCCCAGAACCGCACCCTGGTGGAGCAGCTCGTGCAGTACCTCGCGGAAAGCATCCAGGGTATCGCCGTGACGAAGGGCTTCGGCCGCGAGGCGGAGAACCGCGCGAAGTTCGAGGCGGCCAACCGCGCGGTCTATGACCAGCAGCTCGGCATCTTCTGGCGGGTGAGCCTTTTTTCCCCGGCGGTCGGCATCATCACCCGCATCAACATGATCGTCCTGCTGAGCTACGGCGGCTGGCTGGTGGCCCAGGGACAGCTCCCGCTCGGCACCGGCCTGGTGGTGTTCGCCGGGCTGCTCGAGCAGTTCTCCGGCCAGGTGAACAACATCGCGGGCGTGGTGAACTCCGTGCAGCAGTCGCTGATCGGCGCGCGGCGGGTGTTCGAGGTGCTCGACGCGCCGGTCGAGGTCCGGAGCGCACCCGACGCCATGCCCTGCCGCCGGCTGCAGGGCGCGGTGCGCTTCGAGCACGTGGAGTTCTCCTACAGCGGCATCGACCCGGTGCTGCGCGACATCAACCTCGACGTCCGGCCCGGCCAATGCGTCGCGATCCTCGGCGCCACGGGCGCGGGCAAGAGCGTGCTGATGAGCCTCATCCCGCGGTTCTACGACGTGACGGGCGGGCGGCTGCTGGTGGACGGCATCGACATCCGGCACCTCCACCTCGACGACCTGCGGCGGAACATCGGCCTGGTGTTCCAGGAGAGCTTCCTGTTCTCGAACACCGTGGCGGCCAACATCGCCTTCGGCCATCCCGGGGCGACGCCGGAGCAGATCGAGAAGGCGGCGCGGATCGCGGCCGCGCACGACTTCATCATGCGGCTCCCGCAGGGCTACCAGACCGTGCTGGGCGAGAGCGGCAACACGCTCTCGGGCGGCCAGCGGCAGCGGCTCGCGATCGCCCGCGCGGTGCTGCTGGAACCGGCGATCCTGCTGCTCGACGACCCGACCGCGGCGATCGACAGCGAGACCGAGCACGAGATCTTCGAGGCCCTCGAGCGGGCGATCGCGGGCCGCACCACCTTCATCGTCGCGCACCGCCTCAGCACCCTGCGGCGCGCGGACTTCATCATCGTGATGGAGAACGGCCGGATCGTGCAGCGCGGCACGCACGAGGCGCTGATGAGCGTGCCGGGCCCGTACCGGCACGTCGCCAGCCTGCAGCTGGTCGACGGCCGCGAACTCGAGCCCTTCAAGCCGGCGGAGGGAACGCCATGAGCGCCGCGCCCCAGCCCCGCGCCGACCTCGGCCTCCTCGTGCGGCGCGAGCGCGACGAGGACGAGCCGCAGTTCAAGCCCCTGGAGTGGGGCCTGATCGCGCGGCTGTTTACCTACACCCGGCCGTTCGCACGGAAGCGCAACGCGCTCATCGCCCTCACCCTGATCCGCTCGATCCAGATCCCGGCGATCACGTGGGCGATGGGCCGGATCATCGCCGGGCCGATCGCGCATCAGAACCTCACGGTGCTGCCTTGGGCGGTCGTCGCCTTCGGCACGCTGGCGATCGTCACGGACGCCATGTTCCACTTCCGCCAGCGCTTCGCCCTCGAGCTGGGCGAGCAGGTGGTGAACGCGCTGCGGAGCGCGATCTTCGATCGGGTGCAGTCAATGCCGATGAGCTTCTTCCACCGGACGAAGCTGGGGCGGATCCTGAGCCGGGTGACGACCGACGTGGAGGCGGTGCGCTCGGGCATCCAGGACGTGCTCTTCGTGAGCCTGATCCAGTTCGGCCAGATGGTGTTTGCGGCGGTGGTGATGGCGTGGTGCGACTGGCTGCTCTTCCTCGTGGTGCTGGCGATGGCGCCGATCCTCTGGCTCGTGAACAACCATTTCCGGATGCGCCTGAGCCAGGTCTCGCGCGCGGCGCAGGAGAGCTTCAGCCGCGTGACCTCGACGCTAGCGGAGTCGGTGAACGGCATGCGGGTGACGCAGGGCTTCGTGCGGCAGGAGACGAACCTGGGCCTCTTCCGCTCGCTGCTGGCGGACCACTCGCGCTACAACGTCGAGCAGGCCCGCACCTCGGCGATCCTCACGCCGCTGCTCGAGCTGAACAGCCAGTTCTTCATCGCGATGCTGCTGCTGCTGGGCGGCTGGCGGACCTTCCACGGCGCGATGACGGTCGGGGACCTGATCCAGTTCTTCTTCCTCGCGAACCTCTTCTTCTCGCCCATCGCAACGATCGGCAACCAGTACAACCAGGCGCTGATCGCGATGGCCGGCGCCGAGCGGGTGTTCCGGCTGATCGACGCCCAGCCCGACTGGACGGACGACCCGGCGGCGGTCGCGCTGCCGCCGGCGCCCGGCCGCGGCGTGCGCGTGGAGTTCCGGCGGGTGACCTTCGGCTACGACCCGGGCCGGCCGGTGCTGCACGACGTGACCTTCACTGCCGAGCCCGGGCAGACCATCGCGCTGGTCGGTCACACCGGCAGCGGCAAGAGCTCGATCATCAACCTCGTCGCGAAATTCTACCTCCCGACCGGCGGCGAGCTGCGGCTCGACGGCCGCGAGATCCGCACGCTCACGGGCCATTCGCTGCACCGCCAGATGGGCATGGTGCAGCAGCAGAACTTCCTCTTCACCGGCACCGTGCTGGAGAACATCCGGCTGAGCCGCCCGGAGGCGACGCTGGAGGAGGTGCGAGCGGCGGCGCGGCACCTCGACTGCCTCGACCTGCTGGAGAACCTGCCGCAGGGCCTTGACACCGTGATCGGCGAGCGCGGGGCGGGCCTCTCGGTGGGGCAGCGCCAGCTCGTGTGCTTCACCCGCGCGCTGCTGGCGGACCCGCGGCTGGTGATCCTCGACGAGGCGACGAGCGCGATCGACGCGCTGACCGAGGCGCGGCTGCAGAAGGCGCTGGTCGCGCTGCTGCGCGGCCGCACGAGCTTCGTCGTGGCGCACCGCCTCAGCACGATCCGCCATGCGGACCAGGTGCTGGTGCTCGACCAGGGCCGCGTGATCGAGCACGGCACGCACGTCACCCTGCTGGCCCGCGGCGGGCACTACGCGGCGCTGTACCAGCAGTTCGTGCAGGTCGACGACCGGGCCTGACCGGCGGGCGCGAGTCGATGAGTCTCGCGGATAGCGAGACAAATATCAATCGCGGTCCGAGGGGCGCGCGCCCATATTTTTCAAGATTCTCCTAGGCAAATGGGCGAGTTTCCCTCTAGAAATGCCTTGTTATCCGAGTAAAGGACCCTAAACCCACAATCACTATGGCAAAAAAATCCGCTCGTAAACCGAACGCCGCGTTCATGAAACCCGTCACGCCCGACGCCAAGCTCGCCGCTGTCGTTGGCTCGACGCCGCTGCCGCGCACGGAGCTGACCAAGAAGCTCTGGGCCTACATCAAGAAGAACGGCCTGCAGGACAAGAAGGTCCGCACGCAGATCAACGCGGACGACACGCTCAAGCCCGTGTTCAACGGCAAGAGCAAGGTCAGCATGTTCGAGATGACCAAGCTCGTCTCGAGCCACGTCTCGTAAGACCCGCTGTCTTTGGAAAACCGCCGCGAGTCCCTCGCGGCGGTTTTTTTTTGCGCCCGGCGCCGGCGTCCCGGCCCCTGCCTTCGGAGTTGCGCGGCCGGAAGGGCCGCCGTTTAGTCGGCGTCCTGGGATCCCACGCATGTCACCCCGCCGTCTCCGCCGACTGAAGGACCGCCTCCTCGCGGTGGTCATCGCCCTCGCGGGGCTGGCCGCCGGTTACCTGAGCCTGGCCGACACCCGGGGCCGCCTGGTCGACGCCGTGGCCGACAACGCCCGGCACGCCGCCATCGCGTTCGAGTCCGCCGATCTCGCGCGGCTCGGGGTGGCGGACGACCTGGTGGCGGGCACCGCGTACGTCACGACCGCGACCCGGCTCCAGCGGCTCCGCGAGACCGACCCCAAGGTCCGCGCCGCCCGGGTGTTCCAGTACCGGCCGATGCAGAGCCGCACCGCGGTGCTCGCTGACGTCCAGCCGGACGACGTGCCGGTCCGGCTCCAGCCCGGCGAGCCGTTCCCCGCGGTCGAGACATCCGCGGCCCTGCAGCTCAGCCTCCGGACCGGCGAGACGCTCGTCGAGGGGCCGCATGACGGGGTGCTCACGGTCTACGCGCTGATCGGCCCGCGGCCGCCGCCGGCCGCGCCGCGCAATTTCCTGAGCCTCGACCTCGTCGTCCCGCACTGGACGCGCGACCTCGCGTTCGCCGCGGCCGGGTCGGCGCTGGCCGTCTGGGCGATCCTCGGCCTGCCGTTCGCCGGGTACCTCCTGCTGCGGCGCTCGCGCGGCCAGGACGAGGCGATCCGCAACCTCGCCGAGGCGGTCGAGCAGAGCCGGGCCGCGGTGATGATCGTGAACCTGGACGGCGACATCGAGTACGCGAACCGCGGGCTCTGCGAGCAGGTCGGGCGCCCCCGCCGCGAGCTGATCGGCTACCACTGGGCGCAATTCCAGCTCGCGGACCCCGCCGCCCTCGACGTCACGGAGCTGATGTCCGCCATCAACGCCGGCCGGCCGTGGAGCGGCGAGTGGCTCAACCGGCGCCCGGACGGCACGGTCTATCCCGTGCGCGGCAGTTTCACGCCGGTGCGGCGCCGCAGCGGCCGCCTGGCCTGCTTCATCGCGACCTTCGACGACATGAGCGAGATCCGCCGGACCGAGGCGGTGCTGCGCGAGGCGAAGGAGCGGGCCGAGGCGGGCGAGACGGCGAAGAGCCAGTTCCTCGCCACCATGAGCCACGAGGTCCGCACCCCGCTCAACGGCATCCTCGGCTTCACGAGCCTGCTGCTCGACACGCCGCTCACGCCCGAGCAGCGCGAGTTCGTCCAGACCATCCAGCTCAGCAGCGAGGCGCTGATCCAGCTCACCGGCGACATCCTGGATTTTGCCCGGATCGAGTCCGGCAAGCTGAAGCTCGAGCCGCAGCCCTGTTCGGTCCGGGAGTGTGTCGAGGACGCGCTCGACCTGGTGGCCACCAAGGCCGCCGCCAAGGGCATCGAGCTGCTGCACTGGATCGACGACGCGGTGCCGGCCACGATCTACGCCGACGGCAACCGCCTGCGGCAGGTGCTGACGAATCTCCTCGGCAACGCCGTGAAGTTCACCACCGCGGGCGAGATCGAGGTCCGGGTTGTGGCCGAGCGGAGCGGGCCGGACCCGCGGGCGCAGGTGCGGCTGGTCTTCTCGGTGCGCGACACCGGCGTCGGCATCCCGGCGGACCAGCAGGACCGGCTGTTCAAGCCGTTCACGCAGCTCGACCACGGCCTCACGCGCCGCCACGGCGGCACCGGGCTCGGGCTCGCGATCTGCAAGAACGTCGTCGCGCTGATGGGCGGCGACATCACGCTCGCGAGCGAGGCCGGCAAAGGCAGCACCTTCACCTTCATCGTGCCGGTCGAGCCCAACCCGGCGGTCGCCGAGCGCCGGCCGCTCGTGCCGCTCGGCCAGCTCAACCTCGGCGTGGCAATCGAGGCGGGCCCGCTGCGCGACGAGGTCGTGCGCCTCGCGCGCCGCTTCGGGGTCAACCTCGTCGAGACGACCCCGGACCAGCTGGCGGCTGCGCCCGGGTGGGATGTTGCGCTGATGGACGTGACCCCCGACCGCCTCACGCAGCTGGTGGCCGATCCCCGGCCGTCGCCGGACCTGCCGCCGGAGCGCGTCTTCGGCCTGGTCCCGCTGGCGCTGCCCGCCGTCGCGCGCACGGCGCTGCGGGTGCACTTCCGGCTGCTGCTGAGCAAGCCGCTGCACCATGACGCCCTGTATTCGGTCCTGGCGGCGGTGATGGAGACCCCGGTGGTGACGCAGGCGCGCCGCGCCACGACGGACCTGAGCGTGCTGCTGGTCGAGGACGACCCGGTGAACCGCCTCCTGATGCAGAAGCAGCTGTCCGCGGCGGGCTGCCGCTGGACGAAGGCGGAGAACGGCCGCGAGGCGCTGGAGGCGCTGGGCCGCCAGCCCTTCGATCTTGTGCTGATGGACCTCTACATGCCCGAGCTGGACGGCGTCGCGGCGATCGCCCAGATCCGGGCCGGCAAGGCGGGCGAGAGCGTGAAGAACATCTGGATCGCGGCGCTCACGGCCGACGCGCGCAGCGACCAGAAGGAGCGCACGCTGGAGATCGGCGCGAACGACTACCTGGTCAAGCCGGTGTCGCTGCCGGTCCTGCGCATCGCCCTCGACAAGTTCACGCTCGCCCGCCGGCGCCGCGGGCTGTGAGCGGGGACCCAGGTGGAAGCCTGCGGTCGAAAGTCGAGGGTCGAGTAGTCGAGTAGCCAGAGCTCATTGGGATAATCCGGGTGTAGGCGGCCCGACCGAGGTGGCCGGCCATCTGCTTTTCGACTTTCGCCTGCTCAGCGCTAGATTGCGTGATTCCGGCTCAGTCGTTGGGCGACGCTTGGAAACGGACGGCCGGAAGCGGGTTAACCCGCGGCTGGTTCGGCCGCGTCAACTGGTTGAGCCACTGGCCGCTCATTTGCTTGTAAACGCTCAGCCCGCGCGGGCCGAGCGAAGCGGACAACCGAGATTCGGCCTCGCCCGCGAGCGCCGCCAGCTGACTGGCCCGGTCTTCACTCGAAAGCGCTGGATCCTGCCGGACGGCGCTGGCGCGCTGCTGGATGTCCTGCTGCACGGACAGGATGCCGGGGGCCAGCGACGAAGGCAGCTCCAGCCGATTGAGCAGCTGGGACACCTGCCGGTATTCGGGATTGGTGACTTTCTGGAACTCCGCCGCGCGCTCCGGCCCCAGCGTGGACTCGATCTGGGCAAGCAGGGCGGTGTTGGCCCGGTCCCTTTCGGCGGCGCTTGGAAACGAACGGCTGTTGCCAACCGGCAAGCCCTCGGCCGCGGCATACGCCCGGAACAGGGTGCGAAACTCATCCTCGGAAACTTCGAATCCCGCCAGCCGGTCGCGCAGGCGCATGGACGTGCCGCTGGTGCGCAGGTCGTATTGCTCAAGCTCCTCTGGGGTCAGGAGCTTCTCGATGTCGGCGCGCTGTTCTTTTTCCAGCAGATCGATCTTGGCCCGGTCTTCGGCCACCAGCATTCCGCCGGTGTTCTGAAACAGTTGGGACCGCATCTCCCCGTAGTCGTTCATGATTGCCTGAAGGCGGCTGACTTTCTCCGCCGGCAGGTCGCCCCAGGTGCGCTGGAGCATGGCCCGGTTTATCTGGTCCGGCTCCGAGTCGCCGGGCCCGAGCACGCTCTTGATCAAGGCTGTTTGCTCGCGGCCGATCGCGCCAAGCTGCCGGCTGAGTTCCCGCTCGGCGGACATCCGGAGGTTGGCCGACCAGTAGGGCACGCTGCCGAGCTTGCGGAAGACGTCGGCCCGCCGGGCCTGCATGACCCGGGAAATCTCCGCCCCGACCAGGGCCCGGACCTGGTGCTCGGGAAATCCGGCGGCGCGCAGGCGGGCGGCGAGTTGGCGCAGGTCGCCGCCGCCCACCAACCCGCGCGTTCGCTCAAGCGCAGCAAGGTCCGCCGAGGCAAGTCCCGCGGCGGCCGCGGCCGCCGGCACGACGGATGTGGTATCGGTGGCCGCAGGCTGGGTGGCCGGATTGGGGACCACGACCTGCGGCTTTGGCCGGACGAAGAACGTGACGAGAAACGCGGCGTTGGCAGCGAGGGAGAGTGCCAGGAAGGCCAGCAGCTTTTTCATGGTGGGGTGAGGGACAGTGGGACGGGGCCCGGCGGAACGCAACGCGACAGGAACCGGCCGGCGAATCGGCAATTGAAAATGTGGGCGGGGTGCCCTCACGCCCGCGGACGGCGAGTGGGGGCACCCGCCTCGCACCCGACCCGGCAATCCATTTGGCGGCCGACTCCGCCCGCCGGCGGCATTTCACTTGGCGCGGCCGGCGCGACGGACCACCCTGCGCGTCCCCCCCATGTCCAACGTCACCCCGGCCCAACATCGCCAGGCGATCTGGATGCTCCTCCTGGCGAACCTGCTCTGGGGCGTGAGCTTTCCGCTGGTGAAGTCGCTCGCGCTGCTGCAGGAGCGGCTCGCGCCCGGCACCGGCTCGTGGTTCATCACGGCGACCGCGCTGCTCCCGCGCTTTTCCATCGGGGCACTCGTGCTGGGCGTCATCTGCTGGCCGGGGGTGCGCACGCTGACGGCGCGGGAGCTGCGGCAGGGCGTCGGCCTGGGAGTGTTCGCGGTGCTCGGCATGGCCTTCCAGAACGACGGCCTCCAATTCACCTCCGCCTCGACCTCCGCCTTCCTGACCCAGCTCTACGCCGTCATGATCCCCGCCTATCTGGCCCTGCGCGGCCGGCACCTGCCGCCCTGGGGGGTGTGGGTCGGCTGCGCGCTGGTCCTGGCGGGCGTGGCGGTGCTGGCGCGCGTCGACTGGCACCACTTCCGGCTGGGGCGCGGCGAGATCGAGACGCTGGTGTGCTCGGTGTTCTTCATGGGCCAGATCCTCTGGCTCGAGCGGCGGGAATTCGCCGGCAATCGCATGCTGCCTGTCACGTTTGTGATGTTCCTCGTGCAGGCCCTGACCGCCGCCGGCCTGATGGCGGTGCTGGCGCGGCCGGGTGCGAACCTCACCGGGCTGGCGACCAACGGCGCCTGGCTGGGCCTGACCGCCCTGCTCACCCTGCTGTGCACTCTCGGGTCGTTCACGATCATGAACGTCTATCAGCCGCGGATCACCGCGACCGAGGCGGGGCTGCTGTATTGCGCGGAGCCGCTGTTCACGGCGCTGATGGCGCTGTTTCTCCCAGCGTGGTTTGCGGCGTGGGGCGGCTTCGTGTACGCCAACGAGACCGTCAGCGTCCACCTCGTGATCGGCGGCGGGCTCATCACCCTCGCCAACGTGATCGTGCAGCTGCGCCCGCCGTCCCGGCCATGAACCCCCGCGCCCGGCACTGGACGGCGTTCACCATCCTCGCGGTCTGCACGTTCTTCTCCGGCGCGAGCTTCGTGACCTACAAGGCGTCGGTGCTGGCGCAGGGGCCGTTCGCGGCGGGCGAGAGCTCGTGGTTCATCTCCGCGCACAACCTCGCGCCGCGCTTCCTCCTCGGCACGCTGCTGCTGGCCGCCGTGTACGGCGCGCGCGTGCTGCAGCTGACGGGGACCGAGTGGCGGCAGGCCGGCTTCATGGCGCTGGCGTCCTTTTCCGGGTGCATCCTCCAGAACGACGGCCTGCAGCGGACCACGGCGGGCACCGCCGCGTTCCTGAACCAGTTCTACGTGATCCTCGTCCCGTTCTGGATGGCGCTGCTCCACCGCCGGCGTCCGGGCGCGGCGACCCTGGCGGCGACCGTGCTGGTGATGGCCGGCGTGGGGCTGGTGGCGCGCGTGGATTGGATGACGCTGCGGCTCGGCCGCGGCGAGACCGAGCTGCTGCTGGCCACCGTGTTCTTCTCGCTCCTGCTCTGCTCGATCAACTGGCCGGCATTCGCCGCCAACCGCGCGGAACGGACCTCGGCGGCGATGTTCCTGATGGAGGGTGGGATGTTCGCGGCCGTGGCGGCGGCCACCGTGCGCGCCCCTGTGCATCTCACGGCTCCCTTCGGCTCACTGTCGTGGAACGTGCTCGCGCTGGCCGCCACGCTGCTCGGCACGGCCGGACCGTTCCTGTTCATCAACCGCTGGCAGCGCTTCGTGACGCCGACGGAGGCGGGGCTCCTTTACAGCTTCGGCCCGGTATTCGCCGCGCTCGCGGAGACCGTCCTGCCGGCGCCGCTCGGCCGCTGGACCGGTCTCGAGTACTCCAACCAGCCTCTCACCGCGGCCTTGGTCACGGGTGGCGGACTCATTCTCGGCGCGAACATCCTCGTGCAACTCGAGGAGGGCCGGTCGGCCAAGGCGGTCGTCTAGCGCCGATTCATCCGGGCTTGTCGCCGCAAGGAGGCGCAGAAGGCGCAAAAAATGAACCGCACAGCGGAACTCATGGATTGCCCGCGATCTGCCGGCCTGGCCTTCGTGAACTTCGCGCTCTTCGTGGTGAAATGAGCCCACGGCTCACCCTCGGGCCTGCGACCGCACGCTAGGGTGTGGCCAGCGGTCCGGCGGCCGCGCCGTGCTCGAAGCGGCCCGTGCGCAGGAACGCGCGGACCTGGGCAAACGTGTCGTCGCACCACTGCAGCCAGGTGTGCGAGTGGTGGACGATGATGAAGTCCGCCATGCCCGCGAGCTTCGTGCGCTCCACCGCCACCTTGCCGTCGTTGGGCGCGCCGATCCAGGCGGAGAAC
The DNA here is from genome assembly GCA_018239675.1 of Verrucomicrobiota bacterium. GTDB lineage: Bacteria > Verrucomicrobiota > Verrucomicrobiia > Opitutales > Opitutaceae > Opi-474. Next base: position 35,369 of record JAFEGX010000116.1, on the reverse strand, counting down.
AGCGGATTGAGCGAACGGTCGCCCGCGATGACCCCGAGGTCGCCGGATCCCGCCGGCCAGGGTCCCAGCGCGAGCGGCACCGAGTCCCGGCCGGTGCCGAGCCGCGGCGCGTTGTCGCCCATGAACCAGCGGAAGGCCGGATTGTCGTGGAGCCGGTCGGCTATCTCGCTGCCCTGGTTGGGTGGCGCGATCATGACGACGCGCCGGATCGGGGCGGAGGGAAAGTCATGGCGGAACTGCCGCACCACGATGCCGCCCATCGAGTGGGTCACGAAACACACCGGTCGGCCCGGTCCGACCCCCGCGGCCTGGAGCTGCGCGGGCAGCCAGCGGTCGGCGATCTCCTCCAGTGGGAGTGAGCGTGACGGATAGCTGAGGTTGATCACCCGGTAGCCGTCGCGCTCGAGCGCACCCGCCAGCCGCGCCATGGCCCAGCTCCGGAGGCCCAGCCCGTGAAGGAGGATGACCGTCTCGTCCGAAACGGCGGCGGGGAGTGCGACGGCCTGCAGGCACAAGGCGAGAGCGACGAGGCTCGCGCCGGCGAATCGGCGGACCGGGGTCATGGGCGCGCTAAAACCATGGACGATTCAAGCCGCGGCGGGCGCGGCGCCGGCGCGGCGGATCGAGGCGAGGGCGCGGAGCGTGACGGCCCCCAGCACGATGGCGCCGCCGACCAGGGCGAGCGGCCCGGGCCGTTCGCCCACGAAGAGCAGGACCCACACGGGATTCATGACGGGCTCGACCACCGGGATGATGACGGCCTCGAGCGCGGTGACGTGGCGGATGGCCTGGCTGTAGAGCCGGTACGAGAGGCCCAGCTGGAAGACGCCGAGGAGCAGAAGGAGGATCCAGCCGTGCGATGGCAGGGCGGGGGCGGAGACGATGAACGGCAGGCCGATGACGAAGGCCCCGAGATTGCCGAGGATGATCGACTCGACCGCGGAACCGTCCTTCTGCTTCCGAAGCAGGATGGCGACGCCGGCGAAGCAGATGCCGCTGAAGACCCCGACCAGATTGCCCAGGACTCCCGCGAGCCGGAGTTCGTCGGCGAAAAAGAGACCCATGCCGACGAAGGTCGCGATGATGGCCCACCAGTCGGCGCGGGTCGGTCGCTCGCCGAGGAACCACGTGCCGAGCAGGGCGACCCAGACCGGCGCGGTGTACTGGAGGAGGATGGCGTTGGCCGCGGTGGTCAGGCGGTTCGCCACGACGAAAGTGACGGTGCATCCGACATAGGACAGCGCGGCGCCCACCTGGAGCCATGACCAGGTGAACCGCAGTCCGCGGCTCGTGAAAAACAGGAAGAGCGCCGCGATGATCCCGCGCCCGCCCGCGACGGCGAGCGGCGGCCAGGGAATGCCCTTGATCAGCACGCCCGCGAAGCTCCAGAGCAGCGCGGCGGCCACCAGTTGCCCGACCGCCCGGGTGTGTTCAGGGTGCTTGCCCACGGAAGCGGATGACGGCAGCCGCACGCGTCCCTGACAAGGGACAACTGGCCGCCGCGGCCTCCCTGGAGCGGCGCCGGCCGCCCGCTCCCGGACGTTAGAGCGTGGCCGCGACCCGCCGGAAGTGATGGCCGAGGATGGCCAGCTCGATCGCCATGCGGAACTGCCGCGGGCGACGGATCAGGGTGCCGATGAACAGGCACCAGTAGCCCACCCGGCCGCGATGCCAGACCCCGAGCAGCCAGAAGGACTTCAGGAAGGCCTGAAAATCCACGCCGGAGAGGCGCAGTCGCTCCGGCACGGGGCGGTGATGCCGCAGAAACACCCGGATCCGCCGGTAGTAGGCGCGCGGCTCGTAGAGGCGGCGCATCAGTTCCCGGTACCCGTTCTCGAGGTAGTCGCGGCTGAGCCGCGGGCGGAAGTTCAGCGCGGCCATCGTGTTGTTGCCCGTGCTTTCGCCGAGCAGCCGGCGCTCGCGCTGCAGGCGCTGGTAAAGCTTGGTCTGGGGCAGGGCGGTGAGCAGTCCGACCATGGCGGTCACCACGCCCGAGCGCTGGATGAATTCGAATTGGTCGCGGAAGATGTCGCGCGTGTCGCTGTCGAACCCGACGATGAATCCGCCCATGACCTCCAGCCCGGCCCGCTGCAGCACCTGCACCGCCTGCACGAGGTCGCGGCCGGCGTTGTTGTGCTTCCGGCACTCCTCCAGCGAGGCCACGGACGGGGTCTCGATCCCGACGAAGACTTTGCGGAAACCCGCGGCGACCATCAGCGCGCACAGCTCGGGATTGTCCGCGAGATTGACCGAAGCCTCGGTCAGGAACCCCATCTCGGCCTTCGTCTCCGTGCGCCACGCGACCAGGGCTTCCAGGAGCGCGCGGCTGCGCGCCACGTTGCCGATGAAATTGTCGTCGACGACGAACACCATGTCGCGCCAGCCGTGCCGGCGCAGCACCTCCAGCTCGGCGATGAGCTGCGCGGGGGCCTTGGTCCGCGGGACCCGGCCGTTGATCACCACGATGTCGCAGAACTCGCAGTCAAACGGGCACCCGCGCGAGAACTGCACGGCCATCGTCACGTACCTGCGCAGGTCGATCAGGTCGAAGCGCGGGATCGGGGCCAGGCTGAGCGCCGGGAACCGCGGGGCGCGGTAGACTGGCTGAAGCCGGCCCGCCGTCAGGTCCGCCACCACCTGGGGCATCACCTCCTCGGCCTCGCCGAGGACGAAGTGGGGGATCTCGGGAAAGGCCTCGTGCCCGGTCGTGAAGAGCGGTCCGCCGGCCAGGACGGGCTTGCCGAGCGCCGCGCAACGCCGCGCCACCTCGCGGACGGAGTCGCGGTGCACGATCATCGCGCTGAGGAAAACCCAGTCAGCCGCCCGCAGGTCGTCATCGGTGAGCCGGGAGACGTTCAGGTCGACGAGCTTCAGGTCCCAGGCGGGGGGCAGCATCCCGGCCACGGTCAGCAGTCCCAGCGGCGGAAACGCGGCCTGCTTGGAGACAAACCGCAGCACGTGCTTGAAGCTCCAGAACGTGTCCGGAGTCGCGGGACTGACGAGCAACACCCTCATAGCCGGTCGCGGCGCGACGGCGCCTTGGCCAAGCGCACGTTTAGTCCTGCCGGCGCCGGTGCGCGAGGCCCATTTGGCCGGCCGACGAGGACGTGAGGTTTTTTCATACCCTGCATTCAGGGTCCTGCCATCGCGGCCGGCGGGCTGGCGCCCGCTTGATCCACCGACGGCGCGGCGATAGGTTCACATTCCCCGCTGCACGCGGGCCCCCAATGCTTGTCCCCATGAAGACCAAACTGATCGCCTCACTCACCCTCGTTCTCGCGCTCGGCGCGACGTCGGCCCTTGCCGCCACGCCGGCCGAGAACTGGGAGAACCACTGCGCCAAGTGCCACGGCACCGACGGCAAGGCCCAGACGAAACTCGGGCAGAAGATGAAGCTGAAGGATTACTCCAAGGCGGAGTCGCTTGCGAAGTTCACCGATGCCGACCTCACCAAGGCGACCGCCGAGGGGGTGAAGGAAAACGGCAAGGAGAAGATGAAGGGCTATGCGGACAAGCTCTCGGCCGACGAGATCGCCGCCCTCGTGGGGCATATCCGCGGGTTCGCCGGCAAGTAAGGCGCCCGTTTGCGTTGGTCGTGTCGCCCCGCCGCCCGCGCTCAAGCGCCGGGCGGGCGGGGTTTGGTTTTGGCCCGCATCCGGGTCCGGTCAGGTCGTCGTCCGCTGCTGCACGTTGCTCGACTCGAAGCGGGCGATCTTCCGGCCCGGGTCCGACACGAGCGCGCCGAGGTTCTCGGCATCGAGATTGTACGCGAGCAGGGAGTCGATCCGGGCGAGCTCGCCCTCGGTGGCCAGCAGGACCGGCTGCTTGCCCGGCGCGCAGTAAAGCTCGCTGTTGCGGATGACGAAGCGGCGCACGCGGCCGCTCACGCGGAAGTACGGGCGGCACTGCGTCGCGGCGCCGCGGTCCTGCACATGCAGGCCGTCGATGACGAGCGACTCCACGTCGGCGGGCGTGTCGCCCATGTCGGGGATGTCGGTCTTGCCCTCGACGTGGACGAGGTAGCGGTCGTCCGAAGGATCGTGGTAGTGGATGTTGCGGAGCGTGAGGCTCCGGTGCCTCCCGGACACGCGGAACAGGAACGGCTCGGTGTAGGTGTAGTTGGCCTGGGTCTGGCGGAGGTCGACGTTCTCGATGACGATCGAGCCGAAGTTGCCCTGGAAGCCCTTGGCCTTGTAATCCCACGCGCTGAGATAGAAGCCGAAGCTGCGGTAGTTGCCGCTCACGTTGCGGATGGTGATCCGGTCGTGGAGGCTCTCGCGCGAAAGGATCCGCAGGACCTGCGCCGCGTCGTCGACCATCACGGTGTCGATGAGCACGTCCGTGATCGGCCCGACCGTGGCATGGGGATGGGCCCAGCTTTTCTCCCCGTTGGTCTCCTCGTCGCCGTTGAGCGCGATGAAGTCGTCGCCGGTGCGGCCCTGGATGTTGCGCAGGACGAGGAAGCGACCCGGGCCCTGCACGTGGATGCCGTCCTGGTTGCCGGCGTGGATGAAGCCCGGCAGCTCGAGGCGGATGTTCTCCATCGTGACCTTCAGCCAGTTGGTGATGAGGAAGGCGAAGGTGCGCTGGTCGCAGACCGTCACATCTCGGACCAGCAGGTTCTCGACCCCGAAGAAGGCGAAGGCGACGACCATGTACTTCGCCTTCGAGTAGTGCACGTCGGGCGGGACATGGTGGGCCTGGTGCCGGCAGTTCTGGTTGTAGGTGCCGCCGAGCAGCGTGATGTCGCGATCGAGGATCGGGCCGCTGGACGGTCGGCCGTTCGCGAGCAGCGCGCAGTCGGAATGGTCGGCCTGGAAGAAGCCGCACTCCTTGCCGAGGCACTCGATGGTGGTGTTCGAGTAGACCTTGAGCCCGCGCACGAGGGCGGCGCCGTCGAGGACCAGCCGCACGCCCTCCCCGTCCCTCGCCCGGTCAAGGACCGCCTGGAGCACCGCGGTGTCGTCGGTGCCGCCGCCGGTGGCCACGTTGCTGTCGAGTTTCGCGCCGGCCTGCCGCGCGTGGACGGTATGGATGATCATGGACGGTATCCCGCTAACGGATTCCGGTCGCCGGGCACCAGCGGAAAACGCGTGCTGACACACGGGTCCAGCTGAACATTCGGCCGGCGGGCGGCGGATGCGGCTACTTCCGCAGCCTCAGGACGTGGGCAACGAGCAGGTCGATCTGGGCGGCGGAGAGCTTGTCGGCGAACGGCTGCATGACCGACTTGCCGGTCTTGACCTTCGAACCCTCGCGAATCTGCCGTGCGATCTCGCCGCGCGTGAGCTGGCTCCGGGTAAGGTCCTTCGCGTGGATCTTCCGGCCCTGGGGCGTCTGGCCGTGTCCGTCGAGCCCGTGGCAGGCAGCGCAGTTCTCGGCAAAGAGGGTGGCGCCGTCCTCGGCCCGGGCCGGAGTGATGGACCCCAGCAGTCCAGCGAGCACGAGCCAGATTAACCGCCCGGATTTCATAACAGCGGGCTCAGCCCTTGCGCAGCGCGTCGAGCACGACGTTGGGCGTGAGCAGCTCGGGCAGGATCACGGAGGATGAGGCGGAGGCCTTCCCCGTCCTTCGTCCGGTCAAGAACCACCTGGAGCACCGCGGTGTCGTCGGTGCCACCGCCGGTGGCCACATTGCTGTCGAGTTTCGCGCCCGCGTGCCGCGCGTGGATGGTATGGATGATCATGGATGAAATGGAGCTTTGACGTTCGCCGCAGATCCGGCAACTCCGACCTGACCTATCCGCACTGAACCTAAACTACGGCGGTCTCTAAGCCGGCCCCAGAATCCTAGCGCGCAGGCAACCGAATGTGCTGGGCGATCGGCTAGGGAACTTCGTAGACTTCGACCAGCGCAACTCCCGTCGAGCCGGTCGCGCCTGTAACCTTGGCTGTGTAGATACCGGGGTCCAAAGTGATCAGGAGACAAGCGTCCTTGGTTTCAGGACTTGAGAGCGCGAATGCCCCCACGCGGTCAGCTGCAGATGCGATGACCGTTGATCCATTCCAATTGTCGTTTGCCGCCAACATCTCGTCGCTTCCAGATTTCCGAGTGTACAGCTCCAACTGAGGGTCAGTCATCGCCGACTCGCCAACAAAGGCGGCAAGGCTTGGGCCGACGCCGCGAATGAGTACGGTCTTCGCGGTGTTTCCGAGAATCACAAAGCCCGCGATCAGCGGGTTGTCCGGGCTTATATTCGCCCGGGCTGACACATTTACCAGACGCATCGAGGTGTCATCGGACACCAATGGCGCCCCATCGTAGATCTCGGCAAGAGCAGTGCCGGAATTCTGGGACTTCCCTTGGATGATGGCGGAATATGGACCCGGAAAAAGGGTTGTGGCCAGTGCCGCATCCCGACTCGTGGGATCGGGCAGCGTGAACGCTCCGACGAGATTTCCCAACGTGGTCAAGGAAGGAAGGCCGGACCAATTATCATTTACTAGCATCGGGATTGATTGGCCTCCGGAGAATAGCTGAAGGGTCGGATCGATGAGGGGCGAGGCGACCCCGAAATTGGCCAGCGCCGGTCCAATTCCCCGCACGAGAACCTCTTTGGGACGCCCCACCTTAGGCCCACCGAGGACGAAGCCCATGATAAGAGCCTGGTCGCCTTGGAAAGCGTTAGTGCGAACCGATAGGTTGACGATGCGACCCGGATCATTGGTGGATATGACCTTCAGTACTCCAGGCTCACTAGCAACCACGGCATCGCCATTCGACACCTGAGCTTGGTATTGCCCTGTCTGGGTCGCTTGCATGGCTGGCATCATCAGTTGGTCCCGAGTCGCGCCAGCAATGGGCGCACCGTCCTTGTACCACTGGTAATTGTAGTCTCCAGCCGAGTGCCCCGCACTCGCGGCGGTGGCCCCGCCTGCATGCAAAGATTCGGGGGTAGCACCTTGGTCGGCCACTCCGACCGACAGCACGCCCGTGCTTCCGGCGGCCAAGATGTGGCTAAGTGGTTGATTGACGATCTTGGGCGTGACCGAAGTCACCACGTTCAGAGTCGCCTGATTGCTGGTGGCGGTCCCCAAAGGATTTGTGGCGGTAACATAGAACACCGTGTTGGCCGTGGCCGCAGTGACGCCCATCGTGAAGCTGGAGCTAGAGACGGGTATTGGCACGCCGTTGCGATACCATTGAAGCACCGGTGTTGGGACCCCAGTGACTGCCACGAAAAATGTGACCGTTTGCCCCGGCCTTGCATTCTGCGTGGCGGGATGGGCGGTGAAAACCGGAGCGAAGGTAGTGAGGACAGTGAGTTCGACCCGGTCGCTGAGTTCCAGCCCAAGCATGTTGTGGGCATAGATTCGATATTTGCCGGAGTCTGAAAGCTGGACGTTCTTGAGAGTCAGCGTGGTGCCGAGTTCGTCGGGAATTGGGACGTCATCCTTCACCCACGAGTAGGTCGGGGCCGGGCTCCCTGTCGCGGCCGCATCGAAACTCACATCGGATCCGACTTTGACGGCCTGAGACAAGGGCTGCTTGGTGAACTTTGGCGCTGCAGGTGACGTGGTGATTTCCAGGTGCGCACTAGAACTGATGACGGTGCCCAGCCGGTTAGTTGCAACCATGGCATAGTTCCCAGCATCAGCTGGCACAGCGTGATCGACCATTAAATAGGGTTGGGTGGCACCCGGTATATCGACTCCGTCCTTCTGCCACTGCAGGTTTGGCCACGGGGTACCGGCGACCGAAGCGTAAAAGACTGAGGCTAGGCCTTGGACCCCGGTTTGGGATTTCGGATGGATGAAAAAGACGGGCGGCGACGGCCGATCGATAAACCACAGGAAGGCGCTTTCGGTATCAATATAGCCGTACGAGTTGGAGATTCTGGCGCGGTAAAGGGCCACGTCCTGATCCTGGGCGTTGCGCACCGTGTAGCTTGGCGAATCAGCCCCGTAAATGGGATTGCCGTTCTTGTACCACTTATAGACGAGAGTGCCGACGCCATGGGCTTCGGCGACAAAGGTCGCGTCCTCCCCGTGGGCAACCCCTTGGTTCAAGGGTGTGACCCAAACCATCGGGTTGTAGGGCAGATCGCTGGTGGCGACTGCCCAGGGTGCCGGGTTAGCCAAATTTCCTTCGAGATTGAACGTCTGGCTGAAAGTACTGGTGGCTAATCTGCTTGGGTTGGTTTCGCCTGGGGAAACACCGGTCGAACTCGCGCTCACGGATGCAGACAGCAGCAATCCGAAATACCCGATTTTGAAAGTCGCAGCTGCCAGGCGGACCCTAATACTCCTAGGCCGGATCGAATTCATAATGGCAAACAAATGGGCGATGGCGTGAGCGCCCTGCTCCGACTGAGACACAGAATTCTCCGTCAGGCTGGCGCGAGCAAGCCCACTCGTTCGGCGCCCGGAAAGTAGAAGGGGCCCTCCGTCGGCGCGTGATTATGCTGATGCAAAGCGCCGGCTCCTTGCCGGTGCCGGTCGACGAATCGAAGTCCCGCCGGGGCCTTGCTTGGCCGCTACGTCCCTTTCAGGGCGCGCAGTACGGTGTCCGGCGTGAGCAGCTCGGGCAGGATCACGGGATCGGACTTGCCGGGCAGCCAGATCAGGTTGAACGGCACGGCGCTGCGCTGGTAGGCGGCGAGCTCGGCGGTGATGTGCGGGTCCTTGTTGGTCCAGTCGCCGCGGAGCGTGACGATTTTCTTGTCGCGGAAGTAGTCGAGGACCTCCTGCGAGTGGAACACGAGCCGCTTGTTGGCCTGGCAGGTGGCGCACCAGCGGGCGGTGAAGTCGACATACACGATGCGGCCGTCGGCGCGGAGCTTGGCCACGGTCTCGGGGCTCCACTTCTCCCAGGTCACGTCGTTCGCCGCGGGCGGCTGCGGCCAGCCGAGCCAGCCGCCGGCGAGCAGCACGATGGCGCCCGCGACCACGCCGAAGCGGGCGCGCCGGGCCGAGGCGCCGGGGGCGTTCCACCGGCCGTAGAACCAGACGCCCATGGCAATCAGCACGAGGCCGAACAGCGCCATGAGCAGGCCGTTCTCGGTGGTCTGGCCGGCCAGCACCCACACGAGGTAGCCGACCGTCGCGTACAGCGGAAAGGCCATAAACTGCTTGAAGGTCTCCATCCAGGCGCCGGGACGCGGCAGGACCCGGACGGCCTGCGGGAAGATGGACAGCAGCAGGTACGGGAGCGCCAGCCCGATCGCGATGGCGGTGAAGATGAGGAACGACTCGCCGACCGGGAGCGCGAGCGCGGCGCCGAGCGCGGGCGCGAGGAACGGGGCGGAGCAGGGCGTGGCCACGACGGTGGCCAGCACGCCGGTGAAGAACGAGCCGGCGAAGCCGGACTTGGCCTGCAGGCCCGAGCCCACGCCGGTGGCCGAGAGGCCGAACTCGAACAGGCCGCTCATGTTGAGCGCGAACACGAGCATCAGCGCCGCCAGCGTGAACACAAAGCCGGGCGACTGGAGCTGGAAGCCCCAGCCGAGCTGGGCGCCACCCTGCCGCAGCAGCGCGAGCAGGCCGGCGAGCACCCAGAACGAGAGCAGCACGCCGAGCGCGAACACCAGGCCGTGCCCCACGACCTTCGCCTTCTCGCTGCCCGACTGGTTGACAAAGCCAAGAATCTTGATGCCGAGCACCGGGAACACGCAGGGCATCAGGTTGAGGATGAGACCGCCGACCAGCGCCAGCGCGAGCGTGCCGAGCAGGCCGCCGGTCGCGGCCGTGCCGCCCGCCCCCGGGGCGGAAGGGGCCTTCGGAGCCGCCGCGGCCTGCGCCGCGCCGAACTCGACGTCCACCCGGAGGCCGCGTAGCGAGCCGTCGGGACGCCAGCCCTTCTCGGCGGTGAGCACGCCGACGAGACGCTTCGTGCCGGCGGTGGCATCGGGCGAGATCGGGAGCGTCAGCACGTAGCCGTGGCCGTCGGCCTTCACGGCCTGCGGCAGGTCGTAGGCGACGTAATTGTCCTCCGAGAAGAAATGCAGGTCGCCGGGGGCGGGGGCGTTGGCGGGCTGGCCGGCCGCGGGCATGACGCGGAGCGTGACGTTCTTCGCGTCGTGTGTGGCCGACACCACCCATGCCGGATCGGCGACGGGCAGGGCGGCCACGACGGCCTGGATCTTCGCCGCCCAGCGCGCGTCGGGCTTGGGCGCCTCGGCGGAAACCGGCAGCGTGAGGGTGAGCTGGGCGCTGCCCGGCACGCACATTTCGTCGCACATGAGCCAGTCGGCGGCCGCGACCAGCTTCACCGTCGAACCTGGCGTGGCGCTGGCCGGGACCTTGATGGTGACCGGAAAGAGCGTCTCGCCCTCGTAGCCGTTGCCGGAAACGGTGCCGGTGTGGTCCTTGAGCACCAGCGGAGCGGGCCACTGGATGTCACCGGCGGAGTAACCGTCCGGGAGGGTCCAGGCGAGGGTCGTCGCGACGCCGGTGCCCGGGTTGATCCAGTAGGTGTGCCAGTGCGGGTCGTGGACGAACCGCAACGCGACGGTGACGGACTGCCCGGGCTGGATCGACTCCTGGGAGGAAACGAGCGAAGCCTGCACGTGGGATTCCTGGGCCAGGACCGGGCTGGCGGCGGCCAGGGCGACAAAACCGAGCGCCAGCGGGGCGCGCCACCAGGGATGCGAGAGTGCCTTCATGAGATTGTGAATGTGTGTGAGACCCAACAGAACGCAAAGATTCCCGTTCCCCGGACACAAGCCGGTCAGGGTAACGGGGTTGTCAGATGCTAGGGCAAAGCCTCCGCCTTGGATATGGGCCGTTTGGACCAAACCGGCCTCCGGCCGGTTTGGTCAGTGGGCAGTTGAAGGTTGAAAGCTGAAAGCCAAAAACGGCCCGAGATCTCCCGGGCAATGTTTCGATCCACCTGGCCGCCGGAACGCTTTCAACCGTCAACTTTCAACCTTCAACTCACCCGCCGCCCGTGGCGGCGGGTGATGTGCGCGACCATCAGGATGTAAAAGCAAAGGACGAGGTCGAAGAGCAGGGTCTGGAGGGACAGCGGAAGCGAGTAGACCAGGAACACCACCGGGACCCAGATGGCGGCGTTGGCGATCAGGGTCGGGAGGATGTGCCGCCGGTACCAGCCGCCGGCGCGGAAGTCGGCGAGCAGCGGGGCGAACCTCAGGCCGGCGTGGTTGAACGAGAGGCCGAGCACGGTCATGGGTACCGCGTAGATCGGGCAGTAGACGACCTGGTCGAGGAGGCTCTTGATCATCACGGTGCGCAAGTCGTTGCCGTGGCCGACCAGGAACGCGAGGAACCGGTACCACAGCTCGATCTCCACGCCCTTGTAGGCCCAGAAGAGGATCAGGAACCCGCAGTTCTTCAACCGGTACTCGTCGCGGGTCGCCGGGTCGCGCCGCAGGTACAGGATCGGGAGAATTCCGCCGCAGATCACGGTGCCGATGATCGGGAACCAGAACCCGATGCGATCACGGAGGCCGGTGACGCGCTCAAGCGCCGCATGCGTCGGTGGATGGAAGTAATAGGCCAGCACGAGCACGAGGCCGACGGACCACAGGACCACGCCGGGCACCACGTTGGCGCGCGCCGCCCGCAGGCTGGCGCGCCAAGGTGCCTCGAGGGCAGGGTCGGAATGGGTCGCGGCTTCAGACATAAGGGCCGACGCTGAACGGTTGCGCCCCATGGGGCGAGTGCGATTTCTGGGATGCTGGCGCGGTCGCCGGTTCGCTCCGGCTTGCGGGCGCGGGCCAGGCCGACCGAACCGCCGGTCACATCGTCCCGGGTCGCTTTTCTCCCGCCTGATACGCCTGGTAGTTCGCGATCATCATCCTGAGGCGCTGGCCGATCGTCTCCGCGGCGGCGATGAGTTCCCGGGCCTCGGCCGGCGCGAGGCGCGCCTGGCAGTGCCGATGCCAGAGCCCGAGCCACGCCTGGAAGTGGCGTTCCTCGAGCTGGAGGGGAAAGTGCTTCATGGGCATGCCGCCGGCGTAACGGGCCGGTCCGCCGGTGACGCCCGACCAGAAGTCCGCGATCTTCTCCAGGTGGGCCGGCCAGTCGGCGATGTGCGCGTTGAAGATCGGCCCGATCTCCGCGTGCTGGCGCACGTCGGCATAGAAGTAGCGGAGCAGCTCGAGCAGTTTCGGGCGGCCGCCAAGGCGGTCGAACAGGGCGACGGGAGAGGCGTTCATCAGGTACGGGACAAGGCTAGCGCGGGCAGCCCGGGGCCGCCTTGACCGGGCTCAAGGGTTTTCGTGCTCGCCGAGGTTGCGGCGCAGCAGGCTTTGGATGGCCGGCAGGTTATGGACCGTGATGATCTTGCCGGAAACGGTGATCAGGTGCTGGTCGCGCAGCCGGCCCAGCGTGCGGGAAAGCGTCTCGCTGCTGGTGCCGAGTTCGGCCGCCAGCACCCGCTTGGTGCCGGCGAGGTGGATTTTCCCCGTCGGGCCTGCCGGGGCGTGCTTCACCAGCCAGTTGAGGAGCCGGGTCTCGACGTCCTTCAGCGTGAGGTCGTCGAGCATGCCGACCAGCACCCGCAGGTGCCCGCTCATCGAGCCGAGCATGCGCATCGCAAGGTCGGGCCGTCGCCCGATGAGCTCGAGGATCGGGGCCTTGGGAATCACCAGCACCGTGCTCGCCTCCACGGCGCGCGCGTTGGCGGGGTAGCCGGTCGGGGAGGCCAGCGCGGCCTCGGCGAACGACTCGCCCGAGCGGAACACGTGGATCACCTGCTCCTTCCCGGCGGCGCTGACGCGGTGGACATTCACCGCGCCGCTCTGCACCAGGTAGCACCCGCGCGACGGGTCGCCCTCGTGGAACAGGTACTCGTCCTTCGCGAGCTTCTGCACGACGATGAAACCCGCGATCACCGCCAGGTCTTCCGCGGAAAGTCCCGAGAACAGCTGGCAGCAGCGCAGGGTCCCGATCAGCCCGGTGGCTTTCAGGTCGGACGTGCGCGGAGTCAGCGGCATAGGGCCCAGTGTTGGCGTCGCGGAGTCGACGGCAAGGCCAACGACAGGGGAGCCGCCGAAATCCTCCGCCGGTCGATCCGCCCGGAACTTGACGTGGGTCAAGGCTGGCCGGCGCCGACTGTGGCACGGTGGGGGCGAACCCATCACACCGCCATGTCCACCGCCACCACGCTCGTCATCACTCCTGAAACCTCCCTCGGCGCGATCGTTGCCGCCCGGCCGTCGCTGGCCCGCGTCTTCGAGGGCCTCGGCCTCGATTACTGCTGCGGCGGCAAGCAGTCGCTGGCCCAGGCCTGCCAGCGCAAGAACCTCGACGTCGCCACGCTGGTCACGACCCTCGAGGCGGCGACCGCCGCCGCGGAATCGGGGCCGACGGAGGTGGACACGGCGTGCATGACCCTGACGGAGCTCGCCGACCATATTGAGCAGACGCACCACCAGTACCTGAAGACCGAGCTGCCGCGACTCGTCGAGATGGCGGAGCGCGTGGCGCGCAAGCATGCCTGGCGGGACTCGCGGCTGCCCGAGGTCTGGCAGGTCACGGCCGCCCTCGCCGAGGAGATGTTCAACCACATGATGAAGGAGGAGCGCATCCTCTTCCCGATCGTGCGGCAGATCGATTCCGGCGCGGCCGACGGCTTTCACTGCGGCTCGATCGCGAACCCCATCCGGCAGATGGAGGCCGAGCACGAGACCGCCGGCAACGCCACGGCGCGGCTGCGCGAGCTGACCAATGGATTCCTCCCGGACGCCGAGGCGTGCAACACGCACCGCGCCCTGTTGGCCGGGCTCGCGGAATTCGAGGCCGACCTCCACCGCCACGTCCACAAGGAGAATAACATCATGTTCCCCCGCGCCCTCGCCCGGGCCGGCCGGAACTGACGGGAACCGTCCTCACAGGAGGCAACGGAGGGAACAGAGGAAAAACCGGTAATCCACGCCAATTCTCAATGATGGTTCGAAGCGCATTAGCGCGGATTAGCGAAAATTAGTGGTTCCACCTCCTCCGTTCCCTCCGTTGCCTCCCGTGCAAATTGGGATTTACCGTCCAAGGAACCAGTCGAGGACCAGCGCGCCCATCACAACCGGGAGGTAAAGGAGCGAAGCGAGAAACAGCCGGCGGGCCGCGGTGTCGCGGTCGGGCCGCGCCGTCACGAACCGCCACGCGCCGAGGAGAAAGCACCCGTTCGCGATGGCCGTCGGGACGCCATAGGCCGGACCGAACCAACCCAGCAGCCACGGGCCCAGCGAGACGGGCACCAGCAGCAGCGCATAGCCCAACGACCAGGCCGCGGTGGAGCGCCCGGTCGGGTCGACCGCCGGCCGCAGGAGAAATCCCGCCGCCCGATAGTCGGCCCGGTGCCTCCAGCCAATCGCGAAGAAATGCGGCATCTGCCAGCACAGCAGGATGGCCGCGAGCACGAGGCCGGGTGTCGCGGCCAGGTGGCCGGCCGCGGCATTGCCGAGCAACGCCGGCAGCGCTCCGGACACGGCGCCAACTTCCGTGGCCCAGCGGGTGTGGCGCTTGAGCGGCGTGTATCCCACGCCGTAGAGGAGGATGGTCAGCGCCGCGAGCGCGGCGGCCTGGACGTTGACGGTGCCGGCGAGCAGGCCGACGCCGCCGAGCGAGAGCAGCAGGCTCCAGCCGAGCGCCACCCGGGGCTTCAGCTGGCCCTGCGGCAGGGGCCGGAGAAGCGTGCGCCGCATCCGGGCGTCGGCCCGGCGTTCCCACCACTGGTTGAGGGAGAGCGCCCCGGCCGCGGCGAGTGTCGTACCCACCAAGGTCAGACCGACCGGGCCGGTGCGCGGCTCGGGCCGCGCGGTGCCGTACGCGGCCATCGTGGTCATGACCGACAGGAACGCCAGCCGCGGCTTGGTCAGCGCGACCAGCGCCCGGATCGACGTACGGATCGCGGCCTGGGGGCGGGGGCGGGCCAACGGCGGGGCGAGGGGGAGGCTCGTCGCGGGCATGACGGGTTTATAGCCCGCGGCCGCGGCGGGCGCCTTGATCGAGATCAAGGCCCGGCCCGATGGCGGCGGGGAAAAACGTTGATCCAGATCAATGCTGGCAAACGGACCTTGCGCTAGAAATGCCCCATGCCCCCGCCCACCGTCTGTGCGCCGGACCCGGTTGCGCTGCCCCATTCCTTCCCTTTGCCCGACGCCACGGATGCGCTGGCCGGCGATCCCGGCCAGGCGGCGGCGCGCGGCTGGTATCGGCTCGCGCTGGGCAGCCTGGTGCTGGCGGGACTGTTGTCGCTGACGCTGGTGATCGGGCGCCTGCCCTTCCTGGGCTGGCTGTTCACCGACCCGCTGTTCTTCCGGCGCGCCCTCGTGGTGCACGTGGACCTCGCGATCGTGGTCTGGTTCCAGGCCGGCACGCTGGCGTGCCTCGGCCTGGCGCTGGGACCGCGCCTGCACCGCGGCGGGACGGCCCTGGCGCTGGCACTCGCCGCCACCGGCGTGGCCGGCCTGCTGGCCGGGGCGTGCCTCCCTGGCGCGCAGCCCGTGCTCTCGAACTACGTTCCGGCGATCGACCATCCGGTGTTCTTCGGCGGGCTCGCCGCCTGGTTTGCCGGCGTGGGACTCTTCTGCGCGCTGGCCCTCGCCACGCCGGCGCGGACGGATGACCTCGCGCTGGCGCCCGACGCGGTGCTGGCCCTGCGCGCGGCGGCGGCCGCGAACCTGGTGGCCCTGGCCACGTTTGCCGGCGCCTGGCTCACGACGCCGGCCGCGGCGCCCAGCGTGCGCTGCGAGCTCGTGTTCTGGGGCGGCGGCCACGTGCTGCAGGTGGCCAATGTCGCGGCGATGCTCGGGCTGTGGCTGCACCTGCTGCACCGGGTGACGGGCCGCCCGGTGCTGGCGCCCGCGCCGGCCGCGGCGCTGCTGACAGCGCTGGTGCTGCCGCAGCTGGTGCTGCCGCCGCTGGCGTTCGCGGGGACGACCACGACAAACTATTTCTCGATGGCGACGCACCTGATGCGCTGGACCATCTTCCCGGTCGTCGTCGTCGTGCTGGGGGTCGCGGTGGCGCACCTGCGGCGCCATGGCCGTGACGGCGCCGGGCGGGACTACCGGCTCGCGGGGCTGGTCGGCAGCATGACGCTCACCGTGCTGGGCTTCGGGCTGGGCGCGCTCATCCGCGGCTCGAACACCCTCGTGCCCGGCCATTACCACTGCGCGATCGGCGCGGTGACGCTGGCGCTCATGACGACAGCGTACGAGTTTGCGGCGCGGGTCTTCCCGGGTGGCGCGGTCGCCCCCGGGCACCGGCGCGCGCGGTGGCAGCTTCTGCTCTTCGGCGGTGGCCAGGCCGTGTTCGGCCTGGGTTTCGCGCTGGCGGGCGCCTACGGGCTCGGCCGCAAGCAGTACGGCGCGGAGCAGCATGTCCGCACGCTCGGCGAGTACCTCGGCCTCGGCGTGATGGGCCTGGGCGGCCTGGTCGCGGTGACCGGCGGCATCCTGTTCCTCGCGGCGATGCTGAGCGTGCTCGCGTCGTGGCGCCGCGACCCGCACCCGGCCCTTTCCCTCCACCACCATGAATAACGAACCCCAAAAACACCCGTGGCAGAAGGTGCTCGACAGCCCCTGGCTGCTGCTCGCCCTCGGCGTGATAATCCCGATCCTGTCCTACACCGTCTGGGGCTGGGTCGAGTTGATGCAGACGAAGCCCGGGCTGCTGCCCTGACCGCCGCCGCCATGAGCCTTCGTCCCCTCACCGCCCCCTGGTTTCACGGTCCCGCCGGCCACGAGAAAATCTGGCTCGGTTGCGCGATCCTCTGGTGCTTCGTGATGTCGCTGATGATGCCGTACTGGCATTTTCGCGGCAAACAGAACAGCACCGGCGAGGCCTACCGCGTGGTCCCAGGCGACTACTATGCCCGGACCGAGAAATTCGTCGCGGCCAACCGCGTCGGCACCTTCAAGAATCCGGTCCCGAACCCGCTCACGACGGAGCTGCCCATCGTCGAGCCGCCGGCCGGCGGCGATGCCTACCTGATGGGCCGCATGTGGCAGTGGTATCCCGCGCTGCGCCTGCGCAAGGGCGAGACCTACCGCCTGCACCTCTCGTCGCTCGACCTCCAGCACGGCTTCTCGCTGCAGCCGCTGAACATGAACTTCCAGGTCGTGCCTGGCTACGACCACGTGCTCACGATCACACCGACCTCCACGGGCGAGTTCACGATCGTGTGCAACGAGTTCTGCGGCGCCGGGCACCACGCCATGACCGGCAAGATCTTCGTCGAATAACCCGCGCCCCGCCCCCCAATGTCCACCTCCTCCCACAACCTGGCCGAGCCGGGTGCCCGCGCCCGCGTGTGCGGCACCACGGGCCTCGGCGTCTGCCTCGACGCCCAGCGCTTCATCAAGCTCAACGCCGTCGCCGGCATCGTGTTCCTCCTGCTCGGCGGCATCGCCGCGCTCCTGCTCGCGCTTACCCGCTGGCAGGCCGTGCACCTGCTGCCCGCCGACTGGTTCTACCGCGTCCTCACCTTCCACGGCATCAACATGCTGATCCTGTGGATCCTCTTCTTCGAGGTCGCGATCCTGACCTTCGCCTGCACCACGCCGCTCAACGCGCGGCTGTTCTCGCGCAAGGTCGCGTGGACCGCGTTCGGCCTGATGCTGACCGGCGCCGTGATGGTGGACTACATCATCCTCGTCGGGCAGGCCGACGTGATGATGACGTCCTACCTCCCGCTGCTCGCGCACCCGCTGTTCTACCTCGGCATTATCCTCGTCGCGGTCGGCACGCTGACGGGGGTGTTCAACTTCTTCGCCACGCTCTACGTCGCGAAGCGCGACCGGGCCTACGAGGGCTCGATGCCGATCGTGACGTTCGGCGCGCTGGCGGCCGCGATCATCGCGGTCGTGACGCTGCTCCATGGCGCGCTGGTCATGATCCCGACCTTCACCTACGCGATGGGGTGGACGCCGCAGCCGGACCCGGGCTGGTACCGCCTGATCTGGTGGGGCCTCGGGCACCAGTCGCAGCAGGTCAACGTCTGCGCGATGGTCGCGGTGTGGTATCTCCTGACTCATGTCGTGGTCGGCGCCCGCCCGATCAACGAGGCGGTGTGCCGCACGGCGTTCGCGCTCTACGTCCTGTTCATCAATCTCGCGTCGGCGCACCACCTGCTGGTGGACCCGGGCGTGGGCGCGACGTGGAAGATCTGGAACACCTCGTACGCGATGTACCTCGCGGTGCTCGCCTCGATGGTGCACGGCTTCACGGTCCCGGCTGGCGTCGAGATCGCGATGCGGGAGAAGGGCTACACCTCCGGCATCTTCGGCTGGGTCACCGCGCTGCCGTGGCGCAACCCGGCGTTCGCCGCCACCGCGCTCTCCGTGGTGATCTTCGGGTTCCTGGGCGGCATCACCGGCGTCACGCTCGGCACGCAGCAGATCAACATCATCGCCCACAACACCCTCCGCATCCCGGGCCACTTCCACGTCACGGTCGTCGGCGGCACGACGCTCGCGTTCATGGGCCTCGCGTACTACGTGGTGCCGCTGATCTTCCAGCGTGACTTCATCCTGCGCGGGGTCGCGCGGGTGCAGCCCTGGCTGTTCGGGATCGGCATCACGCTGGTGTCGTTCGGCATGTCCTTTGCCGGCTCGATGGGCGTGAGCCGCCGCAGCTGGGACATCGACGCCCAGGGCGTCTACGGTCCCGCGGCGCACCTCTGGCTCGGCGTGCTCGGCCTCGGCGGCATCCTCGCCTTCACCGGCCTGCTGATCTTCGTGCTGCTCTGTGTCGGCACCCTGTTCTTCGGCGCGAAGATTGAAAACCGTCCCATGGCGGACTGGGGCACGCCGCCGGCGCTCGCCGGCAGCCAGCCCGGCTCGCTGGCCCACGACCACTATGCGACCAAGGGCACGATCGTGCTCACGCTGGTCTTCCTCGCCTGCTTCGCGGTCTACTATTTCGCGAACTGGAAGGCGCTGGCGGACGTCTGGCCGGTGCGCTGAGCCCCTGGCGCCATGGCCGGATCCGTCCCCGTTGTTCCCGCCCTCCCGCCGGCCGCCCTCGGCCGGCGGCTGCCGGCGGGCGCGCGCTGGCTGACCGGCCCCGGGCTGCTGGTGTTCCTCTTAGCCGCGCTGGTGGCGTACGAGGCGTTCCTGCTGCTCACGGTGTTCGGCCCAACCACGGGCGGGGCGGTAGGCGATTTCGTGCGCGACTTCCAGCGGTGGTGCTACCGCGGTGACCCGCGCACCGGCGGCGTTTCCTGGCTCGCGGTGTCGGTGATGATGGGCGAGCCGCTGTTTGTGGCGGGGGTGGCGGTGCTGCTGTGGCGGGACGCGGTGCGGGCGCTGGCGGCCGGCGCGACCTGGCGCCGGCACGCCGGGGCCGCCGCCGCGGGTCTCGGCCTCGTGGCGCTGGCGGTGGCGGGGCTGGCCTGGTATGCCCGCGCCGACCAGGCGCGCGCCGCGGTCGTGCCGCCGTTTCCCGGCGAGCGCATCCGGGTGCGGCTGGACCTGCCCGACACGACCTTCGTGGACCAGCGCGCGCGGGAATTTCGCCTGGCCGACCTGCGCGGCCGGGTCGTCCTGGTGACGGGGGTCTACGCGACCTGCACCACCGCCTGCCCCGAGATTTTCCTCGAGCTGAAGAAGATCCTCGGCGAGCTCGCTCCGGCGGACCGGGCCGGCCTGAGCGTGGTCGCGCTCTCGCTGAATCCCGAGTATGAGACCAGCGAGCTCATGAACCTGGTGGCCGAGGGCCGCGGCCTGTCGTACCCGGAGTTCCGGTATCTCAACACCCCCCGGCCGGCGGCGATGCACGAGGCGCTGACGCGCCTGCAGTTCTCCGCCGTGCGCGATCCGCGCACCGGCGTGATCGACCACGCCAATCTCTTCCTCCTCGTCGACCGTTCCGGTCATATCGCCTACCGCTTCACGCTGGATCCGCGCCATCAGGCGTGGCTCCGCGAGGGCCTGCGCGCCCTGCTGCACGAGTCCCATGCCGGCGCACCCTGAGCCCGATTGCGAGGTGCTCGCGGAGACGCTGGGACCGGGGGCGGCGGGGGCCGGAGCGGTGCCGCCGGCGCCGCCGACCCGGGCGGCGCCGCTGCTGGCGGCGGGCGAGCGCTGGGCGGCGCGGCTGGACGCGCTCCTGGAGCGGTGGCTGCCGCGCGAGTGGAATCCGCTGGCCCAGCTCGGCCCCGCGGCCAACGTGCTGCTCCTGCTGGCGACCCTGTCCGGCGTGCTGATGCTGGTCTGGTATTCCCCGAGCGTGCAGCTGGCGTGGCACTCGGTCGCGGACCTCGGCCCGCGCTCGCTTGGCGGCCTGGTGCGAAGCATGCACCGCTACTCGTCCGATCTGGCGATGCTGCTGATCCTGGCGCACGCGGTTCGCACGCTGCTCGCCCGCAAGTTTGCCGACGCGCGCTGGCTCGCCTGGATGAGCGGGATCGTCCTGCTGGGACTGGTGTGGTTCATCGGCTGGACCGGCTACTGGCTCGTCTGGGACGTGCGGGCGCAGCTGGTGGCGCTCGGCACGATGCGGGCGGTGGACGTGCTGCCCGTGTTCGGCGAGCCGATGCTGCGGCTATTCGCGCTGGACCGCACGGTGCCGTCGCTGCTGTTCTTCGTCGTCTTCTTCCTGCACATGGTGCTGCCGCTTGGGATCGCCGGCGCCCTCTGCCTCCACCTCGCGCGCCTGAGCCGCTCACGGTTGCTGCCCGACTGGCGCCTGACGGCCTGGCTGGCTGGCGCGGTGCTGGTCGCGGCGACGGTCCACCCGGCAACGAATGCCGCGATGGCCCACATGACGGTCAAGCCGGCGCGGTTCACGATGGACTGGTGGTACCTCGCCCCGTTGGCCCTCGCCGCGCGCCTGTCGGGGGCGGGGCTCTGGCTCGCCGGCGGCCTCGCGGTGGTCGGGCTCGGGACGGTGCCGTGGTGGCTGGCGCGCCGCCGGCCGCGGTCGACCTTCCAGGCGACCGTCAATGTCTCACGCTGCTTCGCCTGCACGCTGTGTTCGAAGGACTGCCCGTTTGGGGCAATCACGATGGTGCCGCGCACGGACGGAAAGCCGTTTCCGTCACAGGCGCAGGTTGATCCCAACCGCTGCGTCGGCTGCGGCGTCTGCACCGGGGCGTGTGACACGCAGGGAATTGGCCTGGCCTGGTTCGACGCCCAGCAGGTTGCGCGCGAACTCGAGGCCTTCGTCGTCGCGGAGGTGGCCCGCGGCGCACCGCCGGCGCTGGCGTTTGTGTGCGCGCAGGAGGACGGCGGCTGGGAGCACTTCGCGGCCGTCCGGTGGCAGATCCGCCTGCCGGGCTACTCGGTGCGGCCCGTGCCGTGCATCGGCTGGCTGGAGCCGAAGCTGATCGAGCGCCTGCTGGCGAAGGGCGCCACGGCGGTGCTGGCGGTCGGCTGCGGTACCAGCGAGGCGTTCGGCCGCGAGGGGAACCGCTGGCTGCCGGCGCGCCTGGCGGGGACCCGCGAGCCAGTGTTGCGGCCGAACCGCGCCGACGTGAGCCGGGTGGCGCACGTGACCTTCAACCCGCTGCAGCCGCGGCTCGTGACCGAAACCGCCCTCCGGCTGCGGCAACGGTCTCCGGCCCCGGCCATTTCTCCGCGCAGGACCTGGCCGGCAGTGCTGGCCGGGGTGGTCCTGACCGCGCTCGGGCTTGCCGGGCTGCTGGCGGTGAGCGACGCGCCGTTCCGCAATCCAGCGCCGGGGGCGGCCGAGTTCGTGTTCACCTTCCGTGAGTACGGTGCCTGGCTGGCTGGCGCCCCGGCGGCCGTGCCCGATCCCGCGCACGACCAGCGCCCGATCCACATGCGGGTGGCGATGCCGGCCCAGCGGACCCGCTCGCCGGTGACGGTGCGCCTCGTGATTGATGGCCGCGCCGAGGAACACGTTTTTCGGCCGAAGGGTCTCAAGTCCGATGGATTTTCGGTGGGCGAACTGCGGGTGCCGCTGAGCCCGGGCCGGCATGCGGTGTCCGTGAGCGTCGCCACGAGTCCCGATCCGACCGTCCCGCGCCGTGAGTGGCAGGCCGAGGTCGAGGCCCGGCCCGGCCGATTGTCCGTCCTGTCACTCGAGGCCAACGGCGGCTTCCAATTCGACCAGTAGGGGTGGCTGCACCGAAAACAACGGAGGAGAGCCCGCTAATCTTCGCTAATTCCCGCTAATGATTCCCAACCCGAATTAGTGCGGATTAGCGAGGATTAGCGGTTCCTTCCTCCGTTCCCTCCGTTGCCTCCTGTAAGAATCACTTCTCCGACTCGGTCACCTGGGTGAGGAGCATCGAGAACGCCTCGGGGGCGTTCACCGCGTGCGGCTCGCCAGGCGGAAGGTGCAGCAGGTCGCCGGGACGGAGCACGTGCTTTTTCGGACCGACGGTGAACTCGCACGTGCCGGTGAGGATCTGCACCAGCGCGCGGGCCTTGCTGGTGTGCTCCGAGAGCTCCTGGCCTGCGGCGAAGTGAAACAGCGTGAGCCGCAGCGCGGGCGTGGTGAGCACGGCGCGGCTGACGATTCCATGGGCGACGTTTTCCACCGGGGCCAGCAGCGCGCAGGTCCCGGATTCGGTCGGGGAGAGGAGGGTGTTCTTTTTCATGGCGGAAGGGATGAGGCAGCCTAGCGAAACCCGGGCGCGGGCGCCTTGACCTGTGTCACGTTCCGGCCCTGCCGGCGCGTGGCGGACGCGCTAGTCGCGCCAGAAATTCACGGCCCACGAGCCGTCGCCGCCGCGCTCCATCGTGGACTGGAAGCCCTCGCTCTTGAGCAGCTCGATCAGCGGGGCCGGCAGGAAGGGCGCGATGATCGTCACGCCCTGCCCGGGCTTGAGCGCGTCGACGCGGGCGCGGATCAGGTCGAACGGCTCCTCACCCCGCGCGAGGTGGGGGCGGACGTCGAGGGTCTTGAACTTGGTCGGGCTCATGGCGGGGGTTAGAAGACATATTCCAGCTGCACCCAGGATTTTTGCACGTCCGGAAATGCCGCGCTCTCGTGCCGGAAATCGGCGAACTTCACCAGCGCGGTGAGCGCTGGCGTGAGCTTCCGGCTGAGCTGGAGGTTGAACTCGCGGCCGAGGTCAACCGCGTTCACGTCGGACGCGTACCAGTGATAGGCGGACACGAGCGCGACGGCGCCGGGCAGGTTGGCCGTGGCCCGCAGGTAACGGTCGTCGAGCCCGCCAGCGGGCGTGGCGAGGAAGAGATCCGCCCAGCCATTGAAGGCATGCAGCGTCGCAAGGGGCGTCTTGAAGCCGACATTGTGATCCGAGCCCAGCCGCTCGTCACCGAGCGCGAGGCTGCCCGCGGCGTGCGTGAACCCCGCCTCCACGTCGTGATAGCGCGCGGTGTAGGCGAGCGGGCTGGAGCCGTAGTCGGACTGGGTCGCGAGCTCGACGCGGTAAGTGAACTTCAGCTGCGGCGTGGCCGGGAGCGAACCGGCCAGGCTGACGCCCGTGGTGGCGCACGAGTTGGCCGCCGCGTTCGGGAAATCGAGGAGGTAAACGTAGCCGGTGAGGGTGCCGCCGGACCAGCCCCGGTAGCTCCCGTTGAAAAGCTGGGAGTGCGAGGACCACTTGCCCTGGGGATGCCGGTCGCCGAACACGCGGTTCACCTGGCTGAGATACGCGTAGGTCAGCGTGGTCTGTCCGAGGGTCTGGTCCTGCAGGACGACCGCGTCGAACGTCTGCATGTTCTGCCGCCAGCCCACGTCGCCGATGAACCGGGCGTTGTCCAGGACCAGCCGCTGCCGGCCGACCGTGACCGTCGTATGATCGCGCGTGTAGGCGAGGAAGAGCTGGTTGAGCTCGGTCGTCACCGGGTCCGCGATGACCGCGCGCCCGGCGCCGCCCGGGTTCAGGCCGGACTGGCTGTAACTGTCGCCGTCGGCCGCGGTGACATCCTCGGCCTCGATGAATGCCTTGAAGCCCTGCCAAGGCGCCGGAGCGAAGCCGAGCCGTGTGCGCAGGGTGAGCGCGTCGGCGTCGCGGAGGCCGGTCTGCTCGACCGACTCGTAGCGCAGGCGCAGGTTGAGCGAGAACTTGCCGGCGGCAATGGCGGCCGCGGGCGTGGCGGGCTCGGCGGCGCCGGCGAGGCCCGCGAGTCCGCCGAGCAGCGGAACCAGGAACCGTTTCATGGCGGGCGGCCCTAGTGGGCGGCGGTGACCAGCGCGGCGGCGGCGGCCTCGAGGCCGCCCTGCAGGCCGATGCGCTGGTGGACGATCTCCCCCTCGGGATTCAGGATCGTGAGAATGTTGGAGTGGGAGAAGGCGCCGTCGGCCTCCTGCTTGTACTTCACGCCCAGCAGCGCGGCGAGCTCGCGCACCGCGGCATCGTCGCCGTGCAGCAGCTTCCACTGCCCGTCGAGCTGCCGCTGGGCGCGGTAGCGGGCGAGGGCCGCGGGCGTGTCGCGCGCGACGTCGAAGGACACGAGCACGAACACCGCGCGGTCGCGCACGGCGGGAGGCAGCTGGCCGCGGATGGCCTGCATGTTCGTGACGAGCAGCGGGCAGGCGTAGCCGCACGAGGCAAAGAAGAGGTTGATCACCACCGGGCGGCCGCGGAGCTCCCCGAGCGTGAAGGCGTGGCCGGAGTCGTCCGTGAAGGTCGCGTCGAGCTGGTAGATCGAGTTCTTCGTGAACGCCGCGGGCGCCTGCTCGGCGTGGCAGCAGGCCGGGGCATCGCCGCCGCGGGCGGCGATCGCGCTGAGGAGCAGGGCGAGGGTGAGGAGGTGCGGCTTCATGGGAAACGGGTGGAGATTTATCGGCCGGCGGCGGGCGGCAGGTCCCGCGCGCAACGGAAACCGAGCGAGGTGGTGGTGTTCTTGGCGTTCAGCGACGAGCGCAGCGCGCCGCGCATGAACGCCGCGTAGTCGGTGGTGTCCTTGGCGCCGACCGCGCCGGCGCCGCAGAACAGGTTGCGATCCAGGCCGGAGTCGGCGCGCGACTCGCCGGTGACCATGGCGCTGTTGAAGTCCTCGACCCACTCCCACACCAGCCCGTGCAGGTCGCGCACCCCGTGGTAGTCGGGCCGGCCGCGGCCCGCCGCGGGCAGGACGGCGGGGACGGGACGGGCGAGCCAGGCGTAGAGGTCGCGGTTGAGCTCGTCGTCGTTGCGTCCGTCGGGACGGGTGTAGCCGGCGCTGGCGGCCAGCTCCCACTCGGCGGTGGTCGGGAGCCGCTTGCCGACCCAGTGGGCGTAGGCGCGCGCGGCGAACCACGAGACCTGCACGACCGGGGAGTCAGGCGGGGCGCCGGGGCCGGGATCGAGGTCGCCGACCCACTGGCCGAGATAGGAGCTGTCGGCGAAGAGCGGGCTGACCTGCGACCGGCGCCACTTCGGCACCGCGGTCACGAAGGCCACGAACTCCGCATTGGTCACGGGCCGCTCGTCGAGCAGGAAGGCTGCGACCGGCACCGTCGGCGCATCCTTCTCGGAGCGCTGCAGCGGCACGTAGCTGCCGGCCGGGATCGTGACCATCCGGACCGCTTCCGCGCCCGCGGTCGCCGCCGTCACCGCGAGGGCGACGATCAGCGCGGCGAGCCGCAGGCGAAGACGTGACGGCAGCGGGTGCACGAGGAGGGATTGATGGTTCACCGCGAAGGCCGCGGAGGTCGCAAAGAGACGGTCGGCTGGGTCAGGGGTGCTTCGCGGCCTTGGCGCGCTTGGCGGTGAAACGTCCGGATGGTCTCCGGGCCGGGACTTAGTGGATCTCGTTGCGGATGGCCTTCACCTTGTCGGCGCTGAAGGCGTCGCCCGAGTTGCCCCACGCGTTGAAGACGTAGGTAAGGACGTCGGCGATCTGCGCGTCGGTGAGGACGGCCTCCTGCGGCGGCATGACGCTGTTGATCGTCTGGCCGTTGACGACGACCGGACCGGAGAGGCCCTTGAGCACGATGCGCACGGCGCGGTCGCGGTCGGCCTTGAGGAAGTCGGAGCCGGCGAGCGGCGGGAAGGCGCCCGGCAGGCCCTTGCCGTCGGGCTGGTGGCAGGCGAAGCACAGGCCCATGTAGACCTGCTTCCCCTTCTCGATCTGCATTTCCTTGGTGAGGGCGGTGATGGCCGGGTTGGACTTGATCTCGGCGGCGATCTTGGACTTCAGCTCGGCCTCGCGCTTGGCGGACTCGGAGCCCTCCTCGGCCTGGGCGCCGAGGTACACGGCGTCGATCTCCTTGCCGGAGTAGATCACGCGGTTCTCGGGTCCGGAGACCTTGAGCATGCCGAGCGCTCCCTTGTTGAACGCGCGGGTAAGGGAGTGGTCGACGAGGATGAACGTGCCGGGGACCTCGACCTTGAACTCGACCACGGCGGCGCCACCGGACGGGACGAAGGTGGTCTGGACGTTGGAATTGGGCAGGCTGAGGCCGGCCTCGGGGTAAACCTTGTCGAAGATCTCGCCGATGACGTGGAAGGACGACGTGAGGTTGGGCCCGCCGACGCCGAAGTAGATGCGGACGCGCTCGCCGACCTTGGCGGTGAGGGCCTTGTCACCGACGAGCGAGCCGACGGCGCCGTTGAACACGACGTAGGGCGGGCGCTCGTCGATCGCCTTGGCCATGTCGAAGGACTGCAGGCCCTCCTCGCCATACTTGCCGGTGGTGTAGAACTCGCCCTGCATCACGTAGTACTCCTTGTCGACCGGCGGCAGGCCCTCCTTTGGCTCGACGAGGATCAGGCCGTACATGCCGTTGCCGATGTGCATGGGCACCGGCGCGGTGGCGCAGTGGTAGACAAAGAGGCCGGGATTCAGCGCCTGGAAGGTGAACTGCGAGCTGTGGCCCGGCGCGGTGAAGGTCGAGGCCGCGCCGCCGCCGGGTCCGGTGACCGCGTGGAGGTCGATGTTGTGTGGCAGCTTGGACGACGGGTGGTTGTTGAGGTGGAACTCGACGACGTCGCCCTCGCGGATGCGGATGAACCGGCCGGGCACGGTGCCGCCGTAGGTCCAGAAGGTGTACTCGACGCCGTCGGCGAGCCGCTTCACGACTTCGCGCACCTCGAGATTGACCACGACGCGGGCGGAGTACTTCCGCTTGAACGGCGGCGGCACATGCGGCGGGGTGGTGAGGATCGCCTGCTCGACGGGCATCGCCTCGACCTCGGGCGGGAGGGCGACCAGGCCCTTGGGGGCCGAGGGATCCTCGTCCGCGCGGAGCGGCAGGGACAGGAGCAGGAGGGTCGCTGCGAGGGCGACGGCCGGATACCGGCGGGGGTGCGGGTTGGACTTGTTCATGATGCGGTTCGGTTCAATTGGCGCGACAGGATGGCGGGTTCGGGAATGGGCGGTAGCAGGCGTCTCAGTTTGTGACTCAACTATAAGTTCGAGCGGTCCGGCGCGCCTTGATCTGCGTCAAAGCACCGCCAATTCGGCTGCATCCTCAGTGCGCCGCGAGCCCGAGCGCCACCACATAAATCGCGCCCGCAACGGCTTCCACAATGCCCAGCCGCGTGGCGCTCCATGCCGGGGCGAAAGGGCTTATTAGAAAATACGTCCGGATGAGCAGCAGCGTGACGAGGACCGGCGCGAGGCCCGGCACCAGCGAGCGGCTGGCGAGCGCGAGGGTGACCGCCCAGGCTATGACCGCGGCGCCGAACGCCGGCCAGCCGGTGCCGGCCTGACCCTTGCGAGTCCGGAGAAAAGCCCGCACGGCCAGCACCGTCGGCACGCTGCGGGCCAGCATCAGCACGGCGAGCGCGAGGGCGACCGCGGTCGGCCGCGCGGCGACGGTCGCAAACGTCGCCGGCACGAGCGCGAACGCGATGCTGCCCGCGAGTTCCGCCTCGGCCTCGCGCATCGCCTGGCGGAGGTCGTACCAGAGGAACGCCGCGCCGAACGGCACGGCCAGCAGCAGCGGCCAGAGCGCCGACGGCGAGGCCAGTCCCGCCGCGCCGGCCACGCCCAGGAGCGCGAGACCGGCGAGGAGACCGGCGCAGATTTTCGCGGGGCCGCGGCGCGGGTCGACGGCGGGCAGGGTCGCCGCCAGCTTGAGCGGCCGCCGTGCGAGAAACCCCGCGAGCACCGCGCCCGCGAGCGGCAGGCCGGCCATCGACGGGGCAGCGACGAGCCCGAGCACGACCGGCTCGAGCGCCAGGGACCAGCTGCCGCGTTCCTTGGGCACGAGGATGGAGGCGAGGGAGGAGGAATCTGCCATGCGGTCAAGGATGCCACCAATCAACCCGCGGCGCCTTGACCTGGATCACGATGGCGGGGCAACTCTCGGGCCCGGAGCGGAAGGCATCAACCCTCAACGCTCAACGTTCGGCCTCCGTCTCACTCCGGCAACGGCTGGCCCTTGGTCTCGGGTGCGAGCCAGATCAGCCCGAGGCCGACCGCGTAGACGAGGGTGATCACGGCGCCGGCCTGGGCGTAGCTGCCGTTGAACTGGCGCATGAGGGCGCCCATCTGCAGCGCGCCGACCGCGGCCAGCACGCGCCCGGCGTTGTACGCGAGGCCCTGCGCTGTCGCCCGCACGCGCGTGGGGAAGAGCTCGGGCAGGTACAAGGGCAGCCAGCCGAAGAATGACGCCGTCATCGCCCCCACCAGGAACGACAACGCCAGGAAGCCCGCGCCATAGCCCAGGCCGCCGCGGAACAGCAGCGCACAGCTCGCCAGCGAGCCGAGGCACATGCCGAAATAGGTCACCCGCCGGCCGAACTGCCCGCCGGCCCACGCGCCGACGAGGCAGCCCGTGATCGCGCCCAGGCCGGACAGGAGTCCCGCCC
The DNA here is from genome assembly GCA_018239675.1 of Verrucomicrobiota bacterium. Classification (GTDB taxonomy): domain Bacteria; phylum Verrucomicrobiota; class Verrucomicrobiia; order Opitutales; family Opitutaceae; genus Opi-474. Next base: position 6,781 of record JAFEGX010000116.1, on the reverse strand, counting down.
ACGCCTTCGCCTGCGGCAGCGCGCCGCCGGTCAGCTGGTCCGCCCACAGCGGGATCCACTGCACCGTGCCCCAGGTGCCGATCAGCACCACCGCCGTCAGCGCCGTCGCCAGCAGCGTCAGCTTGCGCAGGCCCGGCGCGAAGATCTCCCGGACCGGCTTCGCCACGCCGGCCGCCGCCGCGTGCTGCCAGCGCTCGGACTCGGGCACGAACTGCCGGATGAACAGCGTGAGCAGCGCCGGCACCGCGCCGACCAGCACCACCCAGCGCCAGGAGGTCGCGGTCACCGAGAAGAACAGGCCGATGATCGCGATGAGCGAGAAGCCGACATTGGCCGCGGCGCCGATGATGCCGGAGAGCATGGGACGGAAACGCTCGGGCCAGACCTCCATCACGAGCGCGACGCCGAGCGACCACTCGCCGCCCATGCCGAGGGCCGCGCAGAACCGCGTGGCCGCGAGGTGCCACGGCGTCTGGGCAAAGTAGGCGAGGCCGGTGAAGATCGAGTAGGTGAGCACGCTGAGGCTGAGCGCGCGGACGCGCCCCAGCCGGTCGCCGAGCCAGCCGAAGGCGAGCCCGCCGACCGCGGCGCCGAGCAGGAAGGCCGCGGTGATGATGCCCATCCAGTGGCCGACAAACGCATCCGTCACCATCGCGCCGGTCTGCATCTCCTGCAGGGCCGGCCGGGCCACGAGCGGGAAGAGCCCCATTTCCAACCCGTCGAACATCCAGCCCAGCAGGGCGGCGGCGAGCGTGAGACGCAGCGAACGGGAGGAGGCGACGGGGGCGGACATCGGCGCGCCCGACGAAGGCAGACGCGCGGCGGGGCCGCAAGTCGAAGGTCGCAAGTCGCAGGTCGGCCACCGCGCCGCCGCCGCACGCGACCTTTAACTTGAGACCTTCGACTTTCGACCCGGGGCCTAGAGCAGGCCCCGGTTCCTGGCCCAGCGCACAAACTCGCGCTCGAGCTGGTCGAAGGAGTCCACGACCCAGAGCACGTCCTGATAATGCCAGATGTCGTAGGGCTGGGCGGCGGTCTGCTCGGGGACGAACGGACGCTTTTCCACCTGGTCGGTCAGCGAATGCAGGGTTTCGCCGGAGCTGGAGATGATGCCGTTGCCGTAGATGCGCAGGCCGCCGGGATTGCGGACGAGGCCAAACTCGACGGTGAACCAGTAGATGCGCGTCAGGCCCTCCTCGACGGCGGGGTCGGTGCAGGCCAGCGCCGCCTCGCCAATGCGCTGGTAGAAGTCGGCGAAGCGCGGGTGCATGATCATCGGCGTGTGGCCGAAGATGTCGTGAAAGCAGTCGGGCGCCGGGGTGTAGTCCAACTCCCGGCGCCCGCGGATGTAGTCAGTGCAGGGAAAAATGCGGCGGGCGAGGTACCCGAAGAAATCATGCGCATCGAGCAGGCCCGGTGTGCGGGCCACGCGCCAGCCGGTCGCCGCGTGCAGCCGGCGGGACACGTCCGCCAGCGCCGGGACGCGGTCGCGCTCGAGCTGCAGCGCCCGCAGGCCGGTGAGAAACTCGTCGGCGGCGCGTCCCGGCAGCAGCTCCTCCATCCGGGCGTAGAGCGTGCGCCAGACGGATTGCTCGTCCGCGGAGTAGCGCGGGTACCCGCACTCGTCGCCGACGGGCAACGGCGCGCTCAGCTTGTGGGGAATGCAGCGCGGATCGCTGCCATCGGGCGTGGTCGTCTCGGGGCGGGACGCAGGGCTTGGGGTGGAAGGCATGGGGCGGCCGGGTTCATGGGGCGGGGAACCGGGCGGCGCCCACGCGCTCGGCGTGCAACGGCCCGGTCGTTTGTTTGCCGCATGCTAGCAGCGGCCGCGGACTCGTGCCATACGCCGAACGATGTAAGATGGGCGGGGGAGGAAAAAGGTATCAGGGTTCAGGGGGCAGGTATCAGGAATCCAGCGAAGGGAGCCCGCTGACCGCCCTGGCACTTGGATCCTGGTACCTGTTACTTCCTCCGCTTCTCTTGCCCTCAACGGCGGGAGACTCACCGACCACCAAGAGTCCTGTCATTTATTCCCGGCCGGCGGAAAAGTAACAGGGGACAGGTATCATGTAACAGGAATCCAGCGGGGGTGACGGCTGGATGAGTTGGGTACCGGAAGGGAACAGGCGACGGGCGCCGTGTAGCAGGAGTGCAGCGGCGGATGCCGGTCAGCCACCCTTGCCGCACGCCTGATACTCGCTGCTAGGATCCTGTTACTTGGTACCTGAATCCTGTTACTTGCCGCCGGCCGCCGGCGGCGGCTGCGTCCCCATGACGATCTCGATGGCTTCCTTCAGCTGCTGGAGCGTGAAAGGCTTGGTCAGGGTGTAGGCGGCGCCGAGGCGCTTGGTGAGCTCGAGGTAAAGCTCGGAGCCCTCGAGGCCGCCGGACATCGCGATGATCTTCAGATCCGGGTACTCCTTGTGGAGAATCTTGATGGTCTCCATGCCCTCCTGGCCGGGCATCACCATGTCGGTGATGACCAGTTCGGTCGGATCGGCGCGGAACATGGCCACGCCCTTGCGGCCGTCGTCGGTCTGCTGCACCTGGTGGCCGGCGAAGGTGAGACTCTTCACGATGATGCCGCGAAGGGCGTCGTCGTCGTCGATGATCAGGATGCGGGCCATGGGCAGGGAATCGTCGTTACCTTCGGTCCGGTCGGGCTGCAGGGCAATTCCCAAAACCCGCGGTCAGGCGCTCACCGGTTGAGCAGCGCGGCGACGCGGGTGCGGCCGCGGACCCCGAGCTTGGCGAACACGGCGGCGAGCTGGGTCTTGATCGTGAGCGGGCTCCGGTGGAGCTCGGCGGCGATCTCGACGGTGCGCAGGCCCTCGCGGACGCGCATGGCGACCTCGCGCTCGCGTTCGGTGAGGCGCGCCAGCAGGGCGACGGCGCCGGGCGAGAGCGGGCGGTGCCGGTCGCCGCGCGGCCGGCGGTAGTCGAGGTGGAGGTGGAACGCCGCGGGCTGGCCGCCGCCGGGCGTGTGCAGGCGCACCCGCGCGTGGAGGCCCCGGCCATGGTCGCTCACCACCTGCGGCGGAAGGGTCCCGCCGGGCGGGGTCGCGAGGAGGGCGCGGCACGCCTCGAGCAGCGCCGGCGGCACCCGGAACGCGCTCCGCGCCCGGAGCGCGGCGGCGCGCCGCTCGCCATGGTTCCACACGGCGCACGCGTTCGCGGCCTCGGCGTTGAACCACAGGGGCTCGAGCTCGAGGTCGAGCAGCAGCAGGCCGACCGGCACCTCCTCCAGCATCGCCGTGAGGTGGGCCAGCAGGGCGGGGCCGAGCGCCGCTGGCAGGGGGTTGCGTCCAGACATGGCCGCACGCTGGCGCGGCGGCCGCGGCACCGCAAGACGGCGGTTTACTCCTTTTGGCTGATAGACCCTCCGCGGGGGTGCGGATAGATTGGGCGCAACCCCGCCGGCTCCTGCAGTGCAGGCCGGATTTTCCCATGAGCACCACCTATTTCGACAAGACCGCCGCCCGCCCGGCTACCGCGAACCCGCTCGGCGTGAAGGGCATCGACCACATCGAGTTCATCGTCGACCGCGCCGACCAGTGGCGGGACTTCTTCCTCGAGAAGTACGGCATGGCCGCACGGTTCTACGCCGACGAGTCGACCGGCGTCCGCGGGCGCCGCGCGCATGTCGTGGGGCAGGGGCGTATCAACTTCATCCTCGCCGAGCCCCAGGGGAACGGTCCCGAGGCCGACTTCCTCCGCTGGCATCTCGACCGCCATGGCTGCGGGGTGCGCGACGTGGCCTTCCGCGTGAAGAGCGCGGCGCACGCGCTCGACGAGGCGGCGCGCCGGGGCGCCCGGGTCACGCGGCCGCTCGACGAGCACGAGCAGTTCATCGGCGGCACGATTGCGGCCTACGGTGACACCGTGCACACGTTCATCGAGCGCAAGCCGCACACGGACTTCGCGCCGGGCTACCGGCCGGTGCCGGGCGGGTGCGAGGACGGTGACATCAACTTCGCGATGATCGACCACGTCGTCGCGAACGTGGAGCACATGGAGCCGTGGGTGAAATACTACGAGGAGATCTTCGGCTTCGACCTGTTCATGCACTTCGACATCAACACCGGCCGCAGCGCCCTGATGTCGAAGGTGGTGAGCTCGACGGACGGCTGGGTGAAGATGCCGATCAACGAGCCGTCGTCGGCGAACTCGCAGATCCAGGAGTTCCTCGACCGCTACAACGGTCCCGGCGTCCAGCACATCGCGCTGCTCACGCCCGACATTGTCAGCACCGTCGCCGAGATGCGGCGCATGGGCCAGGAGTTCCTCGAGGTGCCGGACACCTACTACGACGCGGAGTTCGACAGGCGCGTTGGCGAGATCGAGGAGGACAAGGAGCTCCTCAAGCGCCTGCGCATCCTGGTGGACCGCGACGAGGGCGACGACGGCTACCTGCTCCAGCTGTTCACGAAGTGCGTGTTCGCGCGCCCGACGCTGTTCTTCGAGGTGATCCAGCGCCGCGGCCGCGCCCGCGGCTTCGGCGAGGGCAACTTCCGCGCCCTGTTCGAGGCCATCGAACGCGAACAGGCAAGGCGGGGGACGCTTTGAGGTCCCAGGTCACAGGTGACAAGACGCGTCCTGGTGTCATCCTTGCCTGTTACCTGATCCCTGATTCCTGACCCTTTCGCCGACCATGCCCCACTATCTTTCACTCGGGCGGATGCCCCGGAAGCATCATGTGAAGTTCCCGCGCGAAACGGCGGCGAGCTTCAAGGGCGAGGGCCTGCACTACGAGCATATCATCACCACCGAGGGCTTTGATCGCGCGTACTCGATCCTCTATCACCAGAAGCCGCCGACGCGCGTGAAGTCGGTCGAGCTGCTCCGGGAGTGTCACCTGGCCCCCGCCGCGCCGGCGCCGCTGCGGCACCATCATCTCAAGTCATTCCAGCTGCCCCGGCAGGGCGACCCTTACACCGGCCGCGTGCCGCTGCTGTTCAACCAGGATCTCACCTGCTCGCGCTGCCGGCCCGCCACGGCGATGGCATCCGGCTATGATTTCTACCGCAACGGCCAGAGCGACGACCTGATCTTCGTGTGGCGCGGCGGCGGCTGGCTGGAGACGAACTTCGGGCGGCTGCGCTACCGCCAGGACGACTACATCGTCATCCCGCGCGGCACGATCTACCGCCTCGTGCCGGACGACATCACGCAGGAGGACTATCTCATCCTCGAGTCCGCGCACCCGGTCCGCATCCCGGCGCGCTACCTCCACCCCGAGGGCCAGATCCGGCTCGGCGCGCCCTACAGCGAGCGCGACTTCCACGGCCCGACCGAGCTCGTGCCGAACGAGCAGGAGGGCGACTTCGCGGTCCTGCTGAAGGACCGCTCGCGGTACACCCGGATGGTGATGGCGAACCATCCGTTCGACGTCGTCGGCTGGGACGGCTACCTGTACCCGTTCACGTTCAACGCGAACGATTTTGAGCCGATCACGGGCACCGTCCACCTGCCGCCGCCCATCCACCAGACGTTTGAGATCCGGGGCTACGTCGTGTGCACCTTCGCCCCACGGTGGCTCGACCATCATCCCGAGGCGATCAAGGTGCCCTGGGCCCACGACAACACCGAGGCCGACGAGGTGCTGTTCTATGTGCGCGGGCAGTTTGGCTCGCGGAAGGGCGTCGAGCCGGGCTCGTTCACGCTCCATCCGCAGGGCATCCCGCACGGCCCGCACCCGGGCACGACCCGGAAGAGCTTCGACGCGCAGCGCACGGAGGAGCTGGCCGTGATGTTCGACACGCAGTATCCCCTCCAGCTGACCAGCGAGGCCCTGGGCATCGACGACCCCGCCTATCCGCTGAGTTGGCTGGAATGAGGTCGACGCGGCAGAACCCGAATGCCGGGAGGGATTGCAGCGCGCCTGCCGGCGGGATGAATCCGGGTGCCCTCCTGTTTGCCGCGGGCCGAGGTTGCGCGGTCCGCGACTTCGCGCACTGTTCGACGTGACTCCCTCGGATCGCGAATTCTGAACTTCGGACTTTCCACCCATGCTCCTCGATTTCTCCGCGCTCGCGCCCCGCGAAGCCTACCAATGGATGACCGCGACAATCCTGCCGCGGCCAATCGCCTGGGTCTCCACGGTTTCCGGCGACGGACGCACCAATCTCGCGCCCTTCAGTTTTTTCCAGGGCATCTGCGCCAATCCGCCAACCCTCATGTTCGTGCCGGTCAACAACCGGCAGGGCGTCAAGAAGGACACGGTCCGCAACATCGAGGCGGTGCCGGAGTTCGTGGTGAACCTCGTCCCGCGCGCGCTGGCCGAGCAGATGAACGCCACCGCGGCGCTGCTGCCGTACGGCGAGAGTGAGTTTGAGAAATTCGGCATCGCCGCCACCCCTTCCACGCATGTGCGCCCGCCGCGGGTCGCCGCCGCCCCGGTCGCGTTCGAGTGCCGCCTCGACCGCTTCGTCCACGTCGGCGAGGGCCCGCTCGCCGCCAACGTGGTCTTTGGCCGCATCCTCGCCGCCCACGTCCGCGACGACGTCCTGGGCGCGAACGGCAAGCCCGACAGCGCCCGGCTCGACCTGGTCGGGCGCCTCGGCGGCGAGGCCTACACGCTGACCCGCGAGACTTTTTCGCTCGTCCGACCCGACTAGCTCTGTTTTCACCGCCTTGGTCGCGCGGCCCGCGGGTCCTGATTTTCGGTCCCGTCCGCCCCGCCAACCGTGGCTTCCACCCACCCCATGCCTGCCACCGACATCGTCATCCTCGGCGCCACGCGCACCCCGCTCGGCGCCTTCCAGGGCGCCCTGGCCTCCGT
>JAFEGX010000115.1 GCA_018239675.1 Verrucomicrobiota bacterium | reverse complement strand
GTTCAACCCGGATCCCGGTGCCGGGCAGCGGCCCGCGGCGGCTGCGTCCGTCCCGTATTTCCAGGGCGACCAGGTCGAGTATCCGCCCGAGCCGGAGACCGCCCCGGTGCCGGCGGCCCAGGCGCTGCCGCGCGGCCCGCTCGAGCAGACGACGGTGGTCCGCGAGCGCCCGGTGGCGGCCGCGCCGCGCGACGGGCTCGATCCGGTGCCGGCGCCGCTGGCGCTGCCGCGCGCCGGCCTGCGCGCGAACGAGTTCATCACGAACTCCTGGCACGCGCCCGAGGAGTACCCGCTCTCGGCGCCGGGCCCGGGACAGCAGCTGCCGCCGGGGACGACGCCCGTACTGAACCGCTGGCGCGACGCGCATTTCTTCCCGTGGCGGCGCTACACGAGCGGCGACACCAACGAGCTCCCGTACTACCGCGTAAAGCCGGACCTCTGGCACTACTACCGCCAGAGCATCCTCAAGGGCGACCTGCCGGTGCGGGGCCAGGACCTGTTCCTCAGCCTCACCGCCTCGGCCGACCTGGTGTACGAGGACCGCAAGATCACCCTGCCGAGCAACGTCAGCTCCGCGCGACCCGCGAGCTTCGACTTCTTTGGCCAGAGCCGTTCGCAGGTGTTCGTGGCCAACCTCGCGCTCCAGGCCGACCTGTTCCGCGGCGAGACCGTCTTCAAGCCGGTCGAGTGGCTCGTGCGGGTGAAGCCCGTGTTCAACCTCAACCGCGTCGACCTCCGCGAGACGCTGGTCTCGCCCGACCCCCGCGGGCGGGTGGGCGCGGGGATCGGCTCGGCGCCCAACAACGGCGGCGTGCTCAATCCCGGCGACATCGACGGCCTGCTGAACGGCGGCCTGGCCAGCTCGGCCATCATCGATGCGAGCGCGACCCACCGGAACAAGGACTACGTCGCGCTCCAGGAGGCGTTCGTGGAGATCCATCTGCGCGATCTCTCGGTGAACTACGACTTCGTCGCGGTGAAAGTCGGAAACCAGACCTTCAACAGCGATTTCCGGGGCTTCATCTTCAATGACACCAACCTCGGGGTCCGCCTTTTCGGGAACTACGACAACAACCGCTGGCAGTACAACCTCGCGCTCTTCGACCTGCGGGAGAAGGACACCAACTCCGAGCTGAACACCTTCAACCGGCGCCACCAGCTCGTCGCCATCGCGAACGTGTACCGGCAGGATTTCCTGGTCCACGGCTACACCGCCCAGGCCAGTATCCATTTCAGCTCCGACCAGGGCGGCACCTACTACGATACCAATGGCTCGATCGCGCGGCCGGCCCCGATTGGGAAGGTCCGCGCCCACGACGTGAATGTCGGGTATCTCGGCTGGGCCGGCGACGGGCACGTGGGCCGCTGGAATCTTTCCCACGCGGCGTACCTCGCGGTCGGCCGCGACGACTTCAACGGCATCGCCGGCCGGCCGGTCTCCATCCGCGGCGAGATGGCGGCGGTCGAGGTCAGCTACGACCGGGACTGGCTGCGGTACAAGGCCTCCCTCTTCTGGGCCTCGGGCGACGGCTCGGCCAAGGACGACCGCGCGACCGGCTTCGACAGCATCGTGGATAACGTGAACTTCGTCGGCGGGCCGTTCAGCTATTTCGTGCGCCAGGGCTTCAACCTTGCGGGCACGGCGCTGAACGTGAAGCAGCGCTTCAGCCTTTTGCCGGACATCCGCACGAGCAAGACCGAGGGTCAGGCGAACTTCGTGAACCCGGGCCTCCGGCTGGCCGGGCTCGGGGCGGACGCGGACCTGACGCCGAAGGTGCGGCTGTTCGCGAACGCGAACTACGTCCAGTTCGACGACGTCGACGCGATCCAGACCGTGCTGCTGACCAACCAGTTGAGCCGGGACTTCGGCACGGACCTCAGCGTCGGCGTGCAGTGGCGTCCCTGGCTCAAGGACAACGTCATCCTCTCGGCGGGGTTCGGCGCGCTGCTGCCTGCGCGCGGATTCCGCGACCTCTACCGCACCACCCAGCCGCCGGTTCCGGGCTACACCTCAGGCTTGAGTCCCCGCGTGGACGAGTGGCTGTATAGTGCCGTTGCGGCCGTCACGCTCACCTATTGACCCATCGCAGACCATGAACCACCGCAACGAATCGGGTCGGATCTTCCGCTGGCTGGCGCCGCTGCTGGCGGCCTGGGGCGCGGGCCTGGTGACCCTCGTCGTCTTCGCCCAGTCCGGCGGGGACCGTCCCGCCGATCCGACCGACGCCGTGGCCGGCCCGCCCATTGCGGTGGACCGCGCCTTGCCGCCCGCGCCGGCCGTGGCGCACACGCTGGTGGACCAGACGCGCGAGGAGGCGCATCGGAAGAGTGCCGGCTGCCTCGAATGCCACCAGGGCATCGAGGACATGCACGCGTCGCCCAACGTCGTGCTGGGCTGCACGGACTGCCACGGCGGCAACCCGACGCCGGGCCTCACGATGCGCAAGGCGCACGTGGCGCCGCGCAACCCGGTCTTCTGGGAGAGCTCGGCCAACCCCAGCGAGTCGTCGGTGCTGCTCAACCACGAGTCGGCCGAGTTCATCCAGTTCGTGAATCCCGGCGACCTCCGGGTCGCCGACCGCGCCTGCGGCCTCTGCCACGGCGACATCGACCGCGCCGTCACGCACAGCATGATGAACCACGGCGCGATGCTGTGGGGCGCGGCCCTCTACAACAACGGGGCCAGTCCGAACAAGGACTACAAGTACGGCCAGGCGTACGGCCTCGACGGCGCCCCGCTGCGCCTCGACAGCCCGATCCCGGTCACCCCCGAGATGACCCTGAAGCACGGCATCCTGCCCTCGATCGAGCCGCTCCCGCGTTTCCCGGTTTCCCAGCCGAGCAATATCCTCCGGGTGTTCGAGCAGGGCGGCGAGAAGCAGACCGAGCTGGGCAACCCGAACGCGTTCGAGCCGCCCGGGCGGCCCGCGCGGCGCCTGAGCGAGCGCGGCCTCGGCACGCTCAACCGCACCGACCCGGTGTACCTCAATCTCCAGAAGACCCGGCTCCACGACCCGCTGCTCGGCTTCATGGGCACCAACAACCATCCGGGCGACTTCCGCTCGTCCGGCTGCAGCGCGTGCCACGTGGTCTACGCCAACGATCGCTCGCCGACCAACTCGGGCTGGTGGTCCAAGTACGGCCACCAGGGCCTGAGCTTCAGCGCCGACCCGATGATCTCGAAGCGCGAGCGCGGCCACCCGGTCAGGCACCAGTTCACCCGCAGCATCCCGTCGAGCCAGTGCATGAGCTGCCACATGCACCAGGGAAATCTCTTCGTGAACCCGTACCTCGGCTACACCTGGTGGGACCAGGAGAGCGACGGGGAGTTCATGTACCCGAAGCAGCAGAAGAACCCGACCGAGGACGAGATCGCCGCGTCCTTCCAGCGCAGCCCCGAGGCCGCCGCCGCCCGCGGCCGGTGGGGCGACCCGGAGTTCCTCGAGAAGGTCGCCGAGCTCAACCCGCAGCTGAAGGAGACCCAGTTCGCCGACTACCACGGCCACGGCTGGGTCTTCCGCGCGGTGTTCAAGAAGGACCGCGAGGGCAACTTGCTCACCCTCGACGACCAGGTGATCCCCCACGACGACCCGCAGAAGTGGGCGAAGGCGGTCCACCTCAAGGATGTGCACCTCGCCCGCGGCATGCAGTGTGTTGACTGCCACTTCACGACCGACGTCCACGGCAACGGCCTGCTCTACGGCGAGCCGCGCGCCGCGACCGCGATCGAGTGCATCGACTGCCACGGCACCATCGACCGCCGCCCGACGCTCCGGACGAGCGGCAATGGCGGCCGGCTCGTCGATGGCCAGGTCCTGCCGAACGACCTCGCGGCCGGCACTACGCCGTGGGGCCCGCGCTTCTACTGGCAGGGCAACCGCCTCTACCAGCGCTCCATGATGCAGGCCGACCGGATCTGGGAGGTGCCCCAGACGCGTGACGTGGTGGACCCGTCGTCACCGCACTACAATCCGCTCGCGGCCTACGCCAAGACGCTCCGCCGCGACGGCCGGAACTGGGGCGACGTGCCGGACGACCAGAATCACGCGCTCGCGCACAGCAACACCAACATCAGCTGCCAGGTCTGCCACACCGCGTGGGCAACCAGCTGCTTCGGCTGCCACATGCCCATGCGGGCGAACAAGAAGGTCGAGGCCAACAAGTACGAGGGCGAGACGACCCGCAACTTCACGAGCTACAACCCGCAGGTGGTCCGTGACGACGTGTTCATGCTCGGGCGCGACGCCACCTACAAGAACCACCGCCTTGCCGTCCTCCGCTCGTCGAGCGCCGTGATCGTCGGCTCGCAGAATTCCAACCGCGAGTGGATCTACTCGCAGCAACAGACGGTCTCCGCCGAGGGCTACAGCGGCCAGGCGTTCAACCCGCATTTTCCGCATACCACGAGCAGCGTCGGCACGACCAAGGGCTGCACCGACTGCCACCTGTCCCAGGCCGGCGACAACAACGCCTGGATGGCGCAGCTGCTCGGCTTCGGCACCGGCACCACCAACTTCTTCGGCCGCTACGCGTACGTCGGCGTCGGCAAGGGCGGGTTCAATGCCGTCGTCTGGACCGAGCAGGAGGAGCCCCAGGCCGCGTTCGGCAGCCACCTCCAGCACCTGGCCTACCCGGACGACTACCGGCGCCACGTCGAGGAGCACCACGGCGTGCTTCAGGAAGCCTATCATCACGGCGGCACCGAGATCCTGGACCTCGCGCTGCGCGGCGAATACCTCTACACGGCCAACGGCGCGGGCGGCTTCGAGGTGTTCGACGTCGCGAACATCGACAACAAGGCCTACTCGGAACGCATCGTCAGCGCGCCGGTCTCGCCGCTCGGCCAGCGCACCTGGATCAGGACCAAGGACGCCACGAGCGTCGTGCTGCCCAGCACGCTCGGCGTTGATCCGCTCCGCACCCACCTGCCCGAGAACGAGGAGCAGCCGATCAGCCTGATCTACGCCTACGTGTTCATCACGGACCGCGAGGAGGGGCTCGTGATGGTCCCGGTCGGCACGCTGGTCGACGGCAACCCGGCGAACAACTTCCTCTCGGAGCAGGACACGGTGCGGTTCAACCCGGACGGGCTGCTCACCGGCGCGACGCACGCCTACATGGCGGGCACGCGCCTCTACGTCGTGTGCCAGGCCGGCCTCGTCGTCGTCGACATCACCGACCCCGCGCACCCGAAGGTGGCCGGCCGCTCGCCGGCCGGCGCGCTCCGCGACCCGCGCAAGCTCGCGGTCCAGTTCCAGTTTGCGTTCGTCACCGACGCCGACGGCCTGAAGGTTTTCGATCTGACCGACCCGGTTGCGCCGAAGCCGCTGCCGGACGCGACGGTCCCGCTGAAGGACGCCCAGGGCCTCTATGCCGCCCGTACCTACGCTTACGTGGCCAACGGCGCGGAGGGCCTGGCGATCGTCGACATCAAGCACCCGACGGCGCCCCGGCTCGTGCAAATGTACAATGCCGACGGCGCCCTGAACGACACGCGCGCCATCCAGGTCGGCGCGATCAATGCCTCGATGTACGGCCTCGTGGCCGATGGGCGCAACGGCCTCCGCGTGCTGCAGCTGATCTCGCCGGAAAATGTCCCGGGCTACATGGGTTTCAGCCCGCCCCCGAACCCGAAGCTGATCGCCACGTATCCGACCGAGACCCCGGCCGTCGCCGTGGCGCGCGGTCTCGACCGCGACCGGGTCGTGGACGAGACCGGCAACCAGACCGTGGTCTTCGGCCGGCGCGGCTCGCGTCCGTTCCACGAGGACGAGATGAACCAGTTCCTCCGTCACGACGGCGGCAAGGGCGAGATCTTCCGCGTGGAGGACGCCCGGGTGAAGGACGGCCAGCTGGCGACCAAGGCCGGCGCGGTCCTGCGGCCGACGGAAACCTTCCGCGGCGACCCGCCGGAAACCGTGGTGCCCGTGCACCGCAACCGGCTCGAGCGTCGCCCGGCCAGCGGCAACTAGCCGGCGCTGGGGAATTCAGTTGGCCACGAAGGGCACGAAGCTCACGAAGCCCGATCGCTGACCGATCCATCAGGTCGTGCCCTTGGTGGGCTGCGTGCCCTTCGTGGCAACCCAAGATCTGCGGCCCGTCAGCTGGATGACAGCGCCCGGAAACTGCGCCAGCGGGCCGGCGGCAGGAGGGCCAAGCCGATGAACGCCAGCTGCGAGGCCACGAACGCGGTCAGCCACCAGAAGGCGGCATCCATGAAGCCGTAGCTGTGGAGGCCGACGCCGAGCATGTTCACGCCAAACCAGCTCCAGCTGGTCACGACGTTCCCGAACACCGCCAGCGTCATCAGCCCGCGCTGCCTCACCATCCCGCCCCAGCGGGCGTGGAGGATCACGGCGTTCCAGATCACGATGATGAGCGCGCCGTTCTCCTTCGGATCCCAGCCCCAGAACCGGCCCCACGACTGGTCGGCCCAGATGCCGCCCAGCACGGTGCCCGTCAGGCTGAACAGCGTGGCGAAACACACGATGCCGTAGACCATGCGCGCGAGCGAATCGGCGGTCGCCCGGTCGAGCGACGGCGTGAAGACGCCGCGGACGATGTAGATGAGTGCAAGGAAGCCCGCGAGGAAGGTGGCGGCGTACCCGGCGGTGACCACCACGACGTGCGTCGCCAGCCAGAAGTTCGAGTCGAGGACGGCCCGCATCATCTCCAGCGTGTCGCCGCCCAGGGCGAGGTGGTGCGCGATCAGGAGCGTGGTGAAACCGATGAGGCCCGCCGCCACGCTTGCCACGGCGTTCCGGAAGATGCGCTCCAGACCGAGGCACAGGCCCACCGCGCCCCAGCCGACGAAGAGCGCGGACGAGTAGAGGTTGGTCACCGGCGGCCGCGACTCGAGCCACATGCGGGTGGCGATGCCGACTGTGGCCAGGAGCCAGGCCAGTCCCACCAGCCAGAAGGCCGCGCGACCCAGCGCGCGGGGCCAGACCAGCCACGACGCGATCGCCAGCGCCAGGGCCGCCGCGTACAGCTCCATGCTCAGGTAGAACGGCTCGGCCGAGTTGAACCGCTGCTCCGCGGCGCACTTGCCCAGCACCGTGGGCAGGCGCTTCTCGAGGTCGGCCCGGTAGCGGCGGAGGACCTCGTTGAACTCGGCGGGACGATCCGACCGCCACGTGTAGGCCAGGCCCGCGTACGCGAGCACGTGCGGGTTCACGCGTCCGGTCTGGAAGGTCTCGAGCAGGGCGTTGCCGGCGGTCCGCCAGCCGGTGGGGTCGGCCTCGCCGCGCTCGGGCGGCACCGCGAGCAGATAGCCGAACTGGCCCATCTGCATGAAATGATGCGCCGTCTCGAGCATCCGCTGCGCGGCGGCCTCGTCGTGCGGCTGGCCCGCCTCGCGCGCCCGCACGGCCTCGACCCCTGACGGCAGCGCCGTCTGGAACGCTAGCAGCGTGCCAAGGAAGTCCGGGTTTTCCGGGTCCGTGAGGCTCAGCTTCAGGCGCTGGTACAGCACGAGATTGGCGTGCAGGGCCGCGACCGCCTTCTGGAACGGGGTGCGCACCGCGGCCTCGACCGGCTCCACCAGCCGGGCCTGCTTCTCCAGTTCGTCGAGGTGCGGCGCGAGTTCCCGGTACGAGAACCGCCGGTACCGGCTGGGCAGGAAACCGACGAGCGCCAGCGCCCGCCGGGCCGGGTCACGGTAGCGGATGACCAGCTGGTCGTCCGTCTTGCCTACCAGCCCGAGCAGCTCGGGGTTGTCGATTGCGAAGGTCGGGTAGGTGTCCGCCTTCTCGCCATTAAACAGGACATCGAGCAGCCACTCGTCCGGCGTGAGGTCCAGGTCCGAGTCGGGCGCGCCGACCCGCTGCCGGTTCTGCAGCACCAGGAGGCTCGTGCGCGCCACGGTGTCGAACGGCTTGATCCGGCCGTTGACGAGCACCGGTAGCCGGCCGAACTCCCGCACATGAAACGCGCCCGGGTCCCGCGGCGGCCACAAGGCGGCGACCAGCGCGATCACGCCACCGGCCAGCACCGCCCACGGCAGCACCCGCTGGAATCCGCCCGGCGCGATCGCGGCCGCCGACCCGGGGCCCGCCGTCGCGGGCTTGGCCGGACGGCCGATGAAGCCGAACAGGTGGATGCCGAACTGGATCACCAGGCCCAGCGCGGCCAGGGCGCATGAGACATAGGGCAGGAGCCAGCTGGGGTTCCGCACGACCTGCAGCACCGAGGTGCCGTGCTCGCTGTCCATCTGGTATTGATAGAACGTCAGCCCGCCGTAGCGCAGCGGGTTGTTCATGTAGATCAGCACCTCGCGGTCGTCGTGGCCGTCGGGGGTCGTGAGCCGCACGCGGCTCGAGAAATTCTTCGGGATGTCCGTGCCGACGTAGAGGTCGTGCGTGACCTTGAGCAGGGTCAGCGAGTAAGGCTGGTAGGAACGCTCCGGCCGGAGACTGATCCGCCACGAGCGCCCGCCATAGGTGAAGCGCTGCGGCGCCGCCAGCTGCGTCGCGACGAGCCAGGTGCCGAGGGAACCTTCGGGGCCGACCAGCTCAACATAGGCGGCGGGCCAGTTGCGCTCGTCCTGCTTGTAGGTGAGGGGCAGCGCCGAGACGGTCACCCGCGGGCCGATGCCCATGGTGGCCAAGGAGCCGGCGCCCGTGTCACCCGCCGGCCGCATGCCCAGCGCGGCATTGGGGAAGTAGGCGCGCGGCACGATGCGGAAGGGAAGTTTCGGATGCTGCAGGTCATGCCCGGACCGGAGCAGTTCCTCCGGCACGACGGTCACCTCGTCGAACTTCGGGTCGGTGTCCTCAACGATCGCCAGCTCGTTCCGGCGGTAGCTCTCGGCGTAGTTGCGCGATTCGCCCTCGCGGAGCTGAAGCTTGAACTCCTCCTGCCACAGCCCGGTGAGCAGCTCGCCGACCAGCAGCAGGATCAGGCCGAGGTGGGTCAGGAGGATGCCGGACTTGCGCCACGCGAGCTTGAACCGGTAGACGTGAGCCGTCACCAGGTTCACGAAGAGCAGTCCGCCCAGCAGGTAGCCGCCCGGGAAGACGGGCACCGGGACCGACGTGCCGGGGATGTTCCAGAAAACGAAGAGGCTGCGGAACCATTTTTCCTGGATGGCCCAGACGCCGAGGTTCACTTGGTCGAGCGTCGCCGCGAACACGAGGACCATCGCGAGCACGAGCAGCGTGACGGTGACCTTGAGCGACAGGAAGGCGTCGCGGAGGTGGCGAAGGGTGTCGTTCACGGTGCGACGGGGGCCTCGACGGTGTGGAGGAAGGCGAGAAACGCCGCCTTTTCCCGGGCCACGAGGGCGTCGGGGCCCGAAAGCTTGAAGAACCAGGTGTTGTCGCCGACCGGCACGATGGCGCCGAGCATGCGGACCGGCGCGGATCCACCGGTGTTGACGAACTCCGCGACGGCGAACCGGAGCCCGTGCGATTCGAAGCGGGTGACCGCGCCCGCGGCGTCGGCCGGAGCCAGCGGCGGGAGGCGGAGCTGGTTGCGCCAGCGGTTCAGGTTGGCGAGCTCGCCGCCGACGTCGCCCGGAAACGCGGTGACCGACAGGTCGCCCTCGCCGCCCTCGCCGGGCACGGCGAAGCTGGCCTTGCGCATGGCGCCCGCAGGTTTGGCCCGCCAGTGAGCGGGTGCGGTCCACTTGAGCCCGCCGTCCGCCGCGGTCGGCACCGCGGTCGCCGTCATGTCGCTTCCGGGGCCCGTAGCGGCGGGGGGCTCCTCGACGTTTTCATGCGGCACGCGGTAGTGCGCAATCTTCGCCTCCCGGCAGCCGCCCAGCACGGCGAGCAGACCGGCCGCCAACAAGCCGCGCGGCACGGCCTTAACGAGAAAAGTCGGGACAAAACGACGGGACATGAACGCGGCAATGCAGGCCGGTTCCGGCGAAACCGCAACCCAAACCGAGACGGAACCGGGCTAGCTTGATGAGTTCGTCTGGATTCGATGTGCGATGTCCGAGGTTCGGTGTTCGCAGGGTCAATCTCGCGCGGGGCCCAGCGCCAGTGTCATCTATTGCGTGACACTGACTTGCCAAGGAATCAGCCGGCCGGGATAACGTGGGCATGACTCTTTCCGCGCTCGGCGATTCGGCCGTCGTGATTGCCCTGGGCGAGGGGATCGACGAGCAGGTGCTGGCGCGGGTGCGGGCGCTCACCGCGGCGCTGGCCCAGGAGCCGCTGCCGGGCGTGGTGGATGTGGTGCCGGCGTACGCCACCGTCACGGTTTTTTACGACCCGCTCGAGATGGCTGCGGCGGGCGAGCGGCCGTTTGAGCGCATCTCGCGGCTCGTCACGGAGCGCGCGGGCCGGATCGAGGCGGGCGCGAAGAAGAAGTACGCGTCGCCCGGCCGGACGATCGAGATCCCCGTCGTGTACGGCGGCGAGTTCGGTCCGGATCTCGACGCGGTCGCGCGGCATTGCGGGATGGAGCCGGGGGAGGTCATCAAGCGCCACCAGGCAGGGGACTACCTCGTGCACGCCATCGGGTTCGTGCCCGGCTTCTGCTACCTCGGCGGCCTGGCGCCCGCGCTGCACGTGCCGCGTCACGCGACGCCGCGGCCGAGCGTGGCGGCGGGGTCGGTCGGGATCGGCGGGGCGCAGACCGGCGTCTATCCGCTGGTCACCCCGGGCGGCTGGAACCTGATCGGACGGACGCCGCTGGCGCTGTTCCGCCCGAACGACCCGGAACCGGCGCTGCTGCGGGTGGGCGACCGCGTGAAGTTCCGGGCCGTCAGCCGCGAGGAGTTTGGCCAATGGAAATAACCATCCACCGCGCCGGCATGCTTTCCACGGTCCAGGACCTGGGTCGCCGGGGGCACCGCGCCGCCGGCGTGCCGTTGAGCGGGGCCATGGACCGGTTCGCGCTGCGCGTGGGCAACCTGCTGGTCGGGAACGAACAGGGCGCGGCGGCCATCGAGACGACGCTGATGGGGCCCGAGGTGGAGTTCTCCGCCGATGCCGTCGTGGCCGTGACTGGCGCGACATTTGACGGCGTCCCGGCGTGGCAGCCGTTTTTCGTCCGCGCCGGCGAGCGCCTTCGGCTGGGCAATCCGGTGAAAGGCTGCCGGGGCTATCTCGTGGTGGCGGGCGGCATCCAGGTGCCGCCTGCGCTCGGCAGCCGGAGCACCTTCGTGCGGGCGGGGCTGGGCGGACTCGAGGGCCGGGCCCTCCGCGAGGGCGACCACCTCCCGGCCGGCGAGTCACCGCGACGGCTTGCGCCGCATTGGCGCATCGACGAACGCATCCTGCCGCGCTACGCGGCCGCCGCCACGGTGCGCGTGGTGCGCGGGCCGCAGGCGGACGAGTTCGGCGGCCGGCTCGCGAAGAGCGAGTTCCGCGTGCTGCCCCAGTCAGACCGCATGGGGGTGCGCCTGGGCGGTTCGCGGCTCCTCCGGATCGGGCGCGCCGATGAGATGGTTTCGGCGGCGGTGGCCCCGGGGACCGTGCAGGTGCCGCCCGACGGCCTGCCGATCGTGCTCATGGCCGACGCCCAGACCATCGGCGGCTACCCGCAGGCGGCGAACGTGATCGGAGTTGACCTGCCGATCATCGCGCAGGCCCGGCCGGGCGACCGGCTGCGATTCGAGGAAATCCCGCTGACCGAGGCCCAGCAGCTGTTCCTCGCCCGCGAGCGGGTGCTCGCGATGCTGCAGCAGGGACTGAAGGAAAAGGTCGTGGCCGAGTGACCGGCGGGGCGGGTGCCGTGCACAATCCAGTCGTTTTTTCCGCGCGAGCCGCCATACCTGTTTCCGGTCCGTTGTCACCCCGCGCCCATGCTCTTCATCGACCTCAACTGTGACCTGGGCGAGGGGGCGGGGCGGGACGCGGCGCTGATGCCGCTGGTTACCTCGGCCAACATCGCGTGCGGCGGACACGCCGGCGACGAGATCTCCATGCGGGCGACGGTGGCGCTGGCGCAGCGGCACGGCGTGGCGGTCGGGGCCCATCCGGGCTTCAATGACCGCGCGAACTTCGGGCGGAAGGAATGGAAGCTCTCGCCGGCCGTGATCTACCAGCTGGTGACCGAGCAGGTGGCGACCCTCGCGCGCTTCGCGCCCGTGCGCCATGTGAAGCCGCACGGCGCGCTCTACAATCTCGCGGCGCGCGACCCCGAGGTGGCCGGCGCCATCGCCTCCGCAGTGGCCGGAGCCGGCGGGCTGATCCTCTATGCGCTGGCCGGGAGCGAGCTCGTGCGCGCCGGCCGGCGCCAGGGCGTGCGCGTGGCCGAGGAAGTCTTTGCCGACCGCACGTACCGGAGCGACGGTTCGCTGACGCCGCGCCACGAACCCAACGCCCTCATCACCGACGAGGCCGTGGCGGTGGCGCAGGTCCTGCGGATGGTCCGGGAGGGCACGGTGCAGGCGACGGACGGCACGGAGGTCCCGATCGTGGCCGACACGGTGTGCGTGCACGGCGATGGCGTGCAGGCGGTCGAGTTTGCGCGCCGCCTGCGGGAGGAACTCGCGGCGGCCGGCGTCACGGTGCGCGCGCTGACGCGATGATCAAGCTCGTCGGCATCCTCGTGGTCGCGGTGGGCTTTGCCCTGCGGCTCAACACGCTGCTGGTGGTCATGGCCGCCGGCCTGGCGACCGGGCTGGCCGCGGGTTTTTCGTTCAACGAGATCATGGCGGCGTTCGGCCAGTACTTCGTGGACAACCGCTACATGACGCTGCCGGTGGTGCTGATGGTGCCGGTGATCGGCCTGCTGGAGCGCTACGGTCTGCAGGAGCGGGCGGAGACGCTGATCCGCCGGGCGGCCGCGGCGACGGCCGGGCGGGTGCTGCTGCTCTACACCGCGGTGCGCCAGGTCTCGATCAGCTTCGGCGTGAACATCGGCGGGCATGCCGGGGCGGTGCGGCCGCTGATCGCGCCGATGGCGGAGGGCGCGGCGCGGGCGAAGCACGGCGAGCTGACGGAGGCGGAGACGCAGGGGATCCGGGCGCACGCGGCGGCGGCGGAGAATGTCGGGAATTTCTTCGGCGAGGACATCTTCATCGCGGTGGGGGCGGTCCTGCTCATGAAGGGCTTCTTCGAAGCGCTGAAGATCGAAGTGAGCGTGTGGAAGATGGCATTGTGGGGGATTCCCACGGCGCTGGTGGCGTTCGCGGCGATGGCGTGGCGGGCGCGGGCGCTCGACCGCCGGTTGGCACGCCGGCCGGGGAAGGTGAAGGAGCCGCGCCCGTGAAGCTCCAGCTGGGCATCGAGCATTTCTACTGGCTGGTGGGCCTGATCCTGGCGCTGGTCGCGATCCGGATCGGGCGTGATCGCGACCATCCCCGCCGCTGGGGCTCGGCACTGTTCTGGGGCCTGCTCGCGACGGTGTTCATCGGCGGCAAGTGGCTGCCACCCGTGGCGGTGGGCTACGCGGTGCTGGGGATGGTCGTCCTGGCGGCCACGAAGCAGGTGGCGCGCCCGCCGACGAACTCGACCTCGAAGGAGGAACGCGCGGCCCACGCGATCCGCCTCGGCAACGCGGTGTTCTGGCCAGCCCTGCTGATCCCGATCACGGTGGTGGCCGTGGCGCTGTGGGTGGCAAAATGGCATTCGTTCCCGGGAATCGATCCCAAGCAGACGACCCTCGTGTCGCTCGGCCTGGGAGCGCTGATCGGGCTGGGCGTCGCGCTGCGGAACACCGGGGCACGGATTGGCGAGCCGATCCAGGAAGGCAGCCGTCTGCTCGAGGTGATTGGCTGGTCGCTGGTGCTGCCGCAGTTCCTGGCCGCGCTTGGCGGGATCTTCGCCAAGGCCGGCGTGGGTCAGGTGGTGGCGGACGGGGTGGCGCGGGCGCTGCCGACCCAGTATCCGCTCGTGGCGGTCATGGCGTACTGCGTGGGCATGGCGCTGTTCACGATCATCATGGGCAACGCCTTCGCGGCGTTCCCGGTAATCACGCTTGGCATCGGCCTGCCGCTCATCGTCCAGCAGCACCACGGCGATCCGGCGATCATGGCCGCGATCGGAATGCTTTCGGGCTACTGCGGCACGCTGCTCACGCCGATGGCGGCGAATTTCAATCTCGTGCCGGCCCTGCTGCTCGAGCTGCCCGACAAGCACGCGGTAATCAAGGCGCAGGCGCCCATCGCCGTGGTGATCCTGGCGGCCAACATCGTGCTGATGTACGCGTGCGTGTTTCGGTTCTAGGCTCGGCGCGGGTGATTGGGCGATCAGCCCGGGCGAGGTGGAAATACTTCGCAGCGAATTCGAGTGGCGATGTTTGGTGGTGTGCGACGAGGCTATCGACCACGGAGGGCACGGATTACCTCGGGATGAGGCGGGAGGATCTTCGCGGACCTAGCGTGGCCCGCCGTGCCACACTAGGTCCGCGAAGACTTGGCGGTACGATCCGGTTCTGGAGAGAGACGGTGCAGAGCACTCCGCCATGATGCCTCGGGTCTTGCGCCTTTTGCGCCTCCTTGCGGCTAAACCAAGAGGCAGAGCGGCAGCGTTGGTTCGTGGTTTGATTTGCCGGACGACGGGCTCATGCTGCGGGGATGAAGACGATCCTGGTCACCGGCTTTGAGCCGTTCGGCGGCGAAAAGGTCAATCCGTCCCAGGAGATCGCGCGGCAGCTCAATGGTCATGTGATCGCCCGTCACCGCGTGATCGGCCGCATCCTCCCTTGTGTGTTTGGCGCCGCGAACCGGGAACTGCGCGTCCTGCTGCGCGAGTTCGAACCGGTGATCGTCATCGCCGTGGGCCAGGCGGGAGGGCGGGCGGAGATCACGCCGGAGCGCGTGGCGATCAATGTCGACGACGCCCGCATCGCGGACAACGCGGGCGCGCAGCCGGTGGACCGGCCGATCGTGCGCGGCGGGCCGGCGGCCTACTGGAGCACGCTGCCGATCAAGGCGATCACCGCGGCGCTGCGGGCCCACAAGATCCCGGCGGCGGTCTCGCAGACCGCGGGCACGTTTGTCTGCAATCACGTCTTCTACGGCCTCATGCATGCCCTGGCCGGACGGCGCGGGGTCCGCGGCGGTTTCATCCATGTGCCGTGGATGCCGGAGCAGGCGAAACGCCAGCGCGGCGGGCGGCCGCCCAGCCTGCCGCTCGCCACGATGGTCGAGGCCATCGCCGTCGCGGCGGAGGTGGCGGTCATGGTGCGGCACGACCTGCGCGTCGGCGAGGGACGGATCCATTAGCCCGCGTGGAGCCGGCTGGCGCGGTTGGGATCACCGCCAAGGTCGCGGAGGCCGCGAAGATCCGGTTTCACGCCAAGGCCGGATGCGCTATAGTCAGGCGTACGGTGCAAGGTTCGTGGCCAAACCGAAAGTTGGTCGACGATCCGACGGCGCGACTACCCGAGCGACTCGCGGCGGCGCCAGGCCACCCACCCAAGCATCAAGGCGGCAAAGACGGCGCCGTAGGTGGCGGGCTCGGGCACTGGCGTGATCTGGCTATCGAAATTCAGCCATGCCGTGGTGCTCGACGAGAAGCCGGTGAAGGTCACCTGGTTCATCGGGGCGATGTTGCGCGCGTCGGGCGTGGCGCCGGACCAGCCCTGCGCGAAGAAATAGTCCGTGGCGTCGACCCAGTTCGCGATGGTGAGATTCACGCCCGCGTCGATCAGCAGGGAGGTGACCGTCAGGGTCGAGGCCGCCGAGTTGCCGAAGTCGATGACCGTGTCGCCGGTGATGTGGAGCGTGCCGATCGAGCTGCTGCCGCTGGCGAGCGCCAGCGTGCCGCCGGAGAGGGTGAGGCTGCCGCCGGAGAAGTCGAAGGTGGAGGCAAACGTCAGCGTGCCCGCGCCGACCTTCGACACGGTGCCGCTGCCCGAAATCGAGGACAGCGTCTCGCTGATGCCGGAGTCAATCTGCAGCGTGGCGCCGGAGCCGATCGAGACCGCATTGGTGTCGGTGATCACGTTGCTCGTGCTGAGCTCCACCAGGCCGGCGTTGATCGCGAGACCGCCCGTCCAGTTGTTTAACGCGCTGTTCAGCAAGAGCGTGCCGGCGCCGGATTTCGTGAGGCCCGCGCTTCCGCTGATCTTGCTCGCGACATCGAGCGTGCTGCCGCTGGCGACGTCGATGAACGGGCTGGTGCTGTTGAAATTGAGCGTGCCGCTCGAGAGGGTCGGGTTGCCTTCCTGGACCGTGATGCTGGCGACGTTCTGGGTGCCGGAGACGGTGACGGTGAAACTGCCGGTGGAATCGGTGCCGGCGCTGAAGATGGCGTTGGCCCCGGAGGTCCACGACGAGGTGCCCGAGGTTCCGGCCGAGTTGGTGGTCCACTTGCGATTTCTGGCGCCGCCGGCGGTGGACCACTGGCCGCCGTTGTTGCCGGACCCGGGCGTGCTGCCGTTGGCGTCCCAGTACAGGGTGGTCTGGCCGAACCCGGCCACCACGCCCACAAACAGACCGAGGAAAATGGCCAGCCGCGGCCTGCGGCCGGCGCCACTCAGGCGGCGGCCCGGGGTCTGGACCGGATGGACGCGGCGGTTCATGGATTCCTCAGGCTGGAAACATGATACACGCACTCAAAACGAGTGCGAACCATAAAGGATGGAATTTCTACCTACCGCCTCGGTCCGATCTGCTGGAGCGAACGGACCTTCAGACCGATCGCCGCGGCGGCCGGCGACGGTCAGGTGTTGAACCGGAAAAGCGCAACATCGCCGTCCGCAAAGACATAGTCTTTGCCCTCAAGGCGGTATTTCCCGGCCTCCCGGGCGGCGGCGACGCTCCCGAGCCGGGCGAGGTCCTCGTAGGAGACGATCTCGGCCTTGATGAAGCCCTTCTCGAAATCGGTGTGGATGACCCCCGCGGCCTGCGGCGCCTTCCAGCCCTGTTTGATCGTCCAAGCGCGAACCTCCTTCTCGCCGGCGGTGAAATACGTCTGGAGGCCCAGCAGCGAGTAGGTGCCCTTGATGAGCGAAGAGACCCCGGAATCGTCGACCCCGAGATCCTTGAGGAACGCCTTGGCCTCGTCGGGCGAGAGATCGATCAGCTCGGCCTCGATCTTCGCGCTGATTGGCACGTAGGCGGCGTCGTGGTGCGTGCGGACGTACTCGGCGACCTTCTGGACGAACGGATTCTGCTGGGCCGTTGCGAGGTCGCCCTCGGCGACGTTGCAGGCGAACAGGACCGGCTTGGCGGTGAGCAGCTGGAACAGCCGCATCAACGTCGCCTCCTCGGGCGTGACCGTGAGCACGTTGGCGGTCTTGCCGGCATTGAGGTGCGGCTCGAGGCGCTCAAGCAGCGCCAGCTCGGTGATGGCCTCCTTGTCGCCGGACTTGGCCTTCTTCTGGGTTTTCTCGATCCGCTTCGTGACGGCCTCGAGGTCGGCGAGGACGAGCTCGGTGGTGATGACCTCGATGTCGCGCACCGGGTCGACGCCGCCCATGGTGTGGATGATGTCGGAATCCTCGAAGCAGCGGACCACCTGGACGATGGCGTCGACCTCGCGGATGTTGGCGAGGAACTGGTTGCCGAGACCCTCGCCCTTGCTGGCGCCGGCGACGAGCCCGGCGATGTCGACGAACTCGATCGCGGCCGGGATCACCACGTTGGTCTTGGCGATCTTCTGGAGCACGAAGAGGCGATCGTCGGGCACGGTCACGACGCCGACGTTGGGATCGATCGTGCAAAACGGATAGTTCGCCGCCTCGGCCTTGCGCGACCGGGTGAGGGCGTTGAAGAGGGTGGACTTGCCCACGTTGGGCAGCCCGACGATGCCAGCTTTCAGCATAAGGTCGGGAACCGTCGCCGGGCCGGCTGGGACGGTCAATGGAAAAGCCGATGGGCCGCCGGTGGCGGCCAAGTGACAGGATTCAGGGGCGAAGGAGCAGGAATTGTCCGGACCGATGGGTCAGAAGGGGACCGGGGTTGGGGATGGCGCGCCTGCCTCTTCGGCGGTGGAGGCTGATATCGGCGTTCGCCCGACGTTCAACGATAGGCGCGAATGCCTTCGACCAACGCCTCGCGGATTTCGGCGCGGATGTTCGCTCCGCATTGCCGCAGTTCCGTCAGGACGGCGGTTGGGTCAAAACGGCCGTTGATGTAGACCTCGTCGCGGTTGTGGTAGCCCTTGCCGACATTCCTGACGCCGAAGAACCGCGGCGGTTCTCCCCGCCGCCACTGGTAGAGATGGGCGAGGTCGCGGTCCTCCAGGTCGAAGCCCAGCACGCCGCCGTCCTTGGCGAGGAACACGACAAAGGAAAACGAGGGCGACTCCAGCTGCTTCCGGCCGAACTCGCCCGGGTTTTGGCGGATCATGATTTCCCGGAAGCCCGAACGGCCGTCGCCCTGCCGCTCGACGAGCACCGGCGGAGCGATCCGCGCGCAGCGCGGGCAGGAGGCCCGGAAGGGTGGAATCGTCTCAGCCCGATTGAACCGGGCGCCGCAGTGACGACAGCGCATGGGACGTGGTGCGAATTGCGGGAAGTATGCTATCTCGAGCAAGGTCCCGTCAATCGGCAGGGTTACTCATGATTGGTTGGATTTGGGCCTCAAGAAGACGCAGGCGCAGAGGAAGACGGACGGGTCCTCAGCAGGCGCGTAGTAGAATGCATCACTCGGGCATCACGGGGATGCGCGGGGCAGGGTGAGGACGGGGAGTCGGGGCCGACGATGGTGCGGCAACAGACCCAGGGATTCGGGCGTGGCGATTGGGGTTCACTCCGGCTTTGGATGAGGCGCTCGGCAGCTGACAGCGATTACGGCAGCGGAGATTTCGACTTAGGTCCGGAGGATCTTCTCCATGGGCCGCCCTTGGGCGAGTTCGTCGACGAGTTTGTCGAGGTAGCGGATTTCCCGCATGGTCGGATCCTTGATAGTCTCGACGCGCACGCCGCAGACGGCGCCGGTAATCTGGGCGCGCGCGGGATTCGGTTTGGGGGCCTCCCGGAAGAACGATTCGAAGTCCTTCTCCTTCTTGAGTTGTCCATCGAGCTGCCGCTGGGTGTAGCCGGTCAGCCAGCGGATGATGGCGTCGAGTTCCCCCTTGCTGCGGCCTTTGCGCTCAGCCTTGGCGAGATAGTACGGGTAAACCTTGGCCACGCTGATGGTGAAGATGCGGTGCTTCTCGGGCATGGTAGAGATTCGACTGAATCAAGGCTATGAGAGCGCCGACATTGTGCGGAGATCAAGATACGCCTCGCAGAAAAAGCTCACGCCAAGGTCACGTTTATTTTTTCCGACCCTCGTCGACTTCCCAATATTCGAAAAACGTCTGGATGTCGGGACG